>DAOPZW010000027.1:0-23322 GCA_035353595.1 Elusimicrobiales bacterium
TCCCCGCGCTGCCCGAGCAGGAGGATGCAGACGGGTTTCCCACCCAGCCCTCTAAAACCTATAAGGCCGCCGTGATGGGCTTCAAGCTGCTAATCAACGAGCGCGGCGTGCAGGATATCATCTTCGCGCCCGCCAGGGCCATTATGAAGGCTTATATGAACATGATGCGCGAGGCGGAGGCGGCCATCATCGACCGCGTCATGGACCTGTTCACCATCAGCAAAGAGGGCAAGGTGGACTATGACTGGAAGGCCATGCAGCGGCGGCTGGGCGTAAGCTCTTTCGACAGCTATGAGAACGCCGCCAACCCGCTGGACATCGTGCGCACGCTGGCTTATACCGCCACGCAGGTCATCCGCGACCTCGCCGCGGTGAAGGAAGCCTCCAACTGGAAAGACCAGTCCGAGCGCCTGGCCAAAGTGGCGGCCGGCAGCTCCAAGAGCAACCTTAAGTACGAGGACTTCCTGAAAGTGATAGTGCAGCTGGTCAACCCCGCCGACGTTTCCGCCGAGGTCTACCTGCATACCGACAAGCGCGTGAAGGGCGAGGCGGACGTGACGCAGAATTACCAGTTCTTCAACGGCCGCGAGAACAACTTCGACAATACCATCGCCGGCGTCAACCAGATGCGCGAGCGCTTCGCCGAGCCTTCGATCCTGACCGACTAGGATGCCGCCGGCGCCGCGGCCGCCGCGGACTTGCGCCGGAAACGTCCCGATTCCCCTTAAAACTTTTAGTGTTATAGCGGAAAGGAATTACGGGAGAGATTTCCCGCCAGCAAGGAGCCCTATGCCGATCCTGGAAGAAATGAAGGCTTTGCACGCTGAAATGACCGCCTGGCGCCGCGACCTGCACGCCCACCCCGAGACCGGCTTCGAAGAACAGCGCACCGCCGCCCTGGTGGCGGAAAAGCTGGAGGCTTTCGGGCTGCGCGTGCACAAAGGCCTGGGGCGTACCGGCGTGGTGGGCACACTGACGGCGGGCGCCGGGAAACAGGTCATAGGTTTGCGGGCCGACATGGACGCCCTGCCGCTTAAAGAGAACAATGACTTCGCGCACCGTTCACGAACGGACGGCAAGATGCACGGCTGCGGCCACGACGGGCACATGGCCATGCTGCTGGGCGCCGCCAAATACCTGGCCTCCGATAAAGGTTTCTACGGAACTGTGCATTTTATTTTCCAGCCGGCCGAGGAAGGCCTGGGCGGCGGGCGGGAGATGGTGGAGCAGGGGCTGTTCGAAAAGTTCAACTGCGATTCTGTTTACGGCATGCACAACTGGCCGGGGATGCCGCTGGGGCAGTTCGGCGTGCGTCCCGGGCCGGTCATGGCTTCTTCCGACCTGTTCGAAATAGAGCTGGCCGGGCACGGCTGCCACGGCGCCATGCCCCACACCGGCGTGGACCCGGTGGTGGCCGCGGCGGCGCTGGTGCAGGCGCTGCAGACCATTCCCAGCCGCAGCGTGGATCCCATAGAACCCTCTGTGGTCAGCGTAACGCAGATCCACGCCGGCGACGCCTACAGCGTTATCCCCGACAAGGTGCTGCTGCGCGGTACCACGCGGGCCTTCAGCCCGGCGGTGCGGGATACGCTGGAGCGCCGCATGAACGAGATCTGCAACGGCATAGCCGCCGCCTACGGCGCCAAAGCCGTATTGCGCTACACCCGCGCCTATCCGCCCACGGTCAACTCGGAGCGCGAGGCGGGCGTGTGCGCCGCCGTGCTTAAGGAACTGGTGGGCGCGGAAAACGTCATAAAGCCGCAGCTGGTAATGGGGTCGGAGGATTTCTCTTTCATGTTGGGCAGGAAACCAGGCTGCTATGTGTTCGCCGGCGCCGGCCCGGTAAAGGACGGCGGCGCGCTGCACAACCCGCGCTACGACTTCAACGACGACTTGCTGCCGCTGGGCGCCGCTTACTGGGCCAGCCTGGCGCGGCATATCCTGGCCGCTTAGCGGGCGGCGGCGCGGAATCCCGCGGCGGGCCGGCCGGGCTCCCGTGTGGCCGTCGCATTCGGCCTGGTGCCTGCCTTACTTGCCCCCCCATTCATGATACGGCGTATTAATCCACCCGGAAGAGATCCAGCTCCCGCTTTACACAAAACCGAGAAAGTGCTACCATATTCTGAAAGGTAACACGGATGAACAATAAGCTCGTCAGGTTCGGCGTTTCGCTGGAGGGTGAACTCCTCCGGCGCTTTGACGCCTTTATCGGCGCGGAGGGTTACGACAACCGCTCCAAGGCCATAGCCGACCTGATAAACAAGGCTTTCGTCACCGATTCATTCACGAAGGGCGGCACCGTGGCCGGGGCCGTCACCATAGTTTACGACCATCACAAGCGCGAAGTGGTCAACAAGTTGCTGGACATACAGCACGACCACGGCGGCATCATCATTTCGGCCCAGCACGTGCACCTGGACCACGACAACTGCCTGGAGATCGTGGCGGTGAAGGGGCCGGGGCGCAAGGTGAAGGAGCTGGCGGATTCCCTTAAAGCGGTCAAAGGCGTAAAGCACGCCACGCTCAGCGTGACCAGCGCGGGTAAATAATTTTTTGCCGTTTCGTAGCACGAACCTGCAAAGAGTAGCAACCAAGGATAACACCCATGCACATGGCCGATGCTCTGATCTCGCCCGCGGTAGGCGGTACTATGTGGGCCGTTTCCGGCGGGTTGGTGGCCTACAGCGCAAAAAAAGTGCGCGAAGAAGCGGACGACCGCAAAGTGCCGCTGATGGGCGTGCTTGGCGCGTTCGTCTTCGCCGCGCAGATGATAAACTTCACCATTCCCGGCACCGGCTCCAGCGGACATATAGGCGGAGGGATGCTTCTCTCCATACTGCTGGGGCCTTACGCCGCTTTCCTGGTATTGGCCTCCGTGCTTACGGTGCAGGCGCTGTTCTTTGCCGACGGCGGGCTGCTTGCCTGGGGTTGCAACGTGCTGAATATGGGATTCTTCACGTGTTTTATCGCTTATCCTTTCATTTGTAAAAGGATAACCGCCGCCGGGCTGACGCGCAGGCGTGTAATGCTGGGCGCAACACTAGCCGCAGTCATCGGGCTCCAGTTCGGCGCTTTCGGCGTGGTCATGGAAACCGTAGCGTCGGGAATATCGGAACTGCCGTTCAAAACGTTCGTGCTGCTGATGCAGCCCATACATCTCGCCATAGGCCTGGTGGAAGGGCTGATAACAGCCGGCATCGTGTCGTTCGTCTACGAGGCGCGGCCGGAAATACTTGCCGCGGCGGTGGAACGCAAGTCTATAGGTGTAAATATCAAGGGCGCGCTTACGGGGCTGACCTGCGCTGCTGTACTTACCGGCTGCGTGCTGAGCTGGTTCGCTTCGCGGCACCCGGACGGGCTGGAATGGTCCATGGTAAAGACCTCTGGCAAGGGCGAGCTTGAAGCGACGGACGGGGTGCACAAGTCGCTCGCCTCGTTGCAGAATCTGACCGCTTTCCTGCCGGACTACAACTTCAGAAAACCAGAGCCGGCGGCAGGCGCGCCTGGGATCGCCGCAGATGCCCCAAAGCCGGAACAGGCCGACCCAGCGGCGGGGGCCGCGCAGGCTTGGCCTGCGGTGGAAAAAGGCACTTCCGTCTCCGGGCTGGTGGGCGGGCTGTTCACTCTGCTGCTGGCCGGATTGGCGGGCTTTGCCGTACATAGGCGTAAACTACCGGCTTAATACCCATAGGGTTAGTGGCTCAAGGGAAAAGCTTCATGTCCGAACTGGTGGAATTTTTTGATCGCAATTCCGAGGCCTGGGACGGTTATCTCAAACCACGGGATTATGAAGTGGCAGCGGCGGTGCTTGAAAGGACCGCCGTCGGCCCGAACGACAAAGTGCTCGATGTTGCCTGCGGCACAGGCGTGCTGGAGGCACTTTTGCTCGCGCGCGGCGCTGCCGACATCACAGCCATGGATATTTCGCCGGGCATGGAGGCGGTGTTTAGACGCAAATTCCCGAAAGTTAAATTCGTGCTCGGAGATTATCACGACGCCGGGCTGTTCGCGCCGTCGGCGTTCAGCCGTGTGCTCATCTACAACGCCTTCCCGCACTTCCGCGACCCTGGGGCCATAACACAAAACGCCGCCGCGCAGCTCGCCCCCGGCGGCAGGCTGGTCATAGCCCATTCCATGACCCGCGCTCAACTCGACTGGAAGCACGCGGAGGTCGGCGGGATAGTGGGCAACCATATGCTCGTCTCTGACGAGAAGATAATGGAACTGCTGCTCGGCGCCGGGTTCACGGATGTCCTTATAGAGGACGATGCCTATTTTTTTGTTTCCGCCAAACGAACGCAAAAACAGCGGAAATGATGCCGCCACCGGCTCGCTGTGCCGGAGCGCGGCCTAGTAATAAGGAGGAAAATAATGCAACAAGAAGCGTCTTTGCCCGCGGTACAGGAACTCTCCGGAGTTAAAAGCGCGGTGTTCCAGTTGTCCATGATAACGGCGGCCGTGCTGCTGCCTTCGGTATGCCATCTTACCGGCGCGCCGGTGACCGTGCTGCTACCTATGCACTGGCCGGTGCTGGCCGCCGGGCTGTTTTGCGGTTGGCGCGCGGGGCTTACCGCCGGCGCGGCCGCGCCGCTGATAAGTTTCGCGCTGTCCGGTATGCCGCCAGCGGCGTACCTGCCGCGCATGATAATTGAGCTGGCCTGCTACGGTCTCGTAGCCGGCTTTGCGCGCGAGCGGCTGCGCCTGTCGGCGTTCGCCGCCGTGCTTGCGGCAGTAATAGCCGGCCGCGCGGCGTATATGGCCGCCGTCGCCGCGTTCTACCCGCCGGCGGCGGGACTGCTGCCGTATTTCAAGGCCGCGCTATTACCGGGGCTTGCCGCCGCGCTGGGGCAGGCGCTGTTGCTGCCGCTCGCCTACAAACGCTGGGCGGACGGCCGCTGACAATTTTTAGGAGGAACTATGGCGACATTCCTAGCTGTTGACGACGACGAGGACGTGCTCGTGGCGGTAAAGACCATACTGGAAGCGCGCGGGCACACTGTGGAAACGGCCACCGACAAGGGGGAGGGAATGCGGCTGGCGCTTTCCGGCCGCCACGACCTGCTTATACTGGACGTGATGATGGCCGAGCCGGACGACGGCATAGCCCTGGCACAGGACCTGCGCAAAGCCGGTTTCAAAAAGCCCATACTGATGATGTCCAATATCTCGAAGGTCTCCGGGTTTGATTATTCCGGCCGCAGCGAAGTGGTGCCGGTGGATGGTTTCCTGGAAAAACCGGTAAGTCCCAAGGTGCTGATGGCCAAAGTGGAAGCGCTGCTCAAGGGGGTAAAATGAAGACCCCCGCGCATTCTCCCGACGCTGCCGCCGTTGCGCGCAGGCACGGCAACGACCGCGCGGCGCTGATACCGGCGCTGCAGGAGCTTTCCGCAAAGGGCGGTCTTACCGGCCCGGTCCTGGCCGAAGTGGCGCAAGCCCTCGGCGTGCCGGAGGCGGAAGTCTACGGCACGGCCACGTTCTACGCTTTCCTCGGCGCCGGCAAAAAGGCGCGCTGCGTGGTGCGCCTGTGCGGCACGCTCTCCTGCGAGCTGGCGGGGAAGAAGGCCGTGGCCGCGGCGCTGGAGCGCGCGCTCGGCATCAAGTTCGGCCAGACGGACAAAAAAGGCGACTTCGCGCTGGAATGGACCTCGTGCCTGGGCATGTGCGACAAGGGCCCCGCGCTGCTCGCCAACGGCGAGCTTTACCAGTCGCTGACGCCTAAGAAAGTGCCGGCCGTTATAGCCGCCTGCCGCAGGGCGCTGGCCGCGGGGAGGAAGAAATGAAGACAGCGAACGAATACACTTTTACCAACCTGAAAGCCGGGGCCGGTCTGGACGCCGCCCTGAAGGCCGGGCGCACCGGCGTCATTTCGGAGTTGCGCGAGGCCGGCCTGCGCGGGCGCGGCGGCGCGGGGTTCCCCACGGCCACAAAGTGGAACCTGGCCGCCGCGGCCTCCGGAGAAGACAAGTACGTGGTCTGCAACGCCGACGAGGGAGAGCCCGGCACCTTCAAGGACCGCGAAATACTGACGCTCCGTCCCGACCTGGTGTTCGAGGGAATGACCGTCGCGGCCTACGCCTGCGGGGCCTCGCGCGGCGTGCTGTACCTGCGCGGCGAGTACGCCTTCATGCGCCCGGCGCTGGAAGCGGAGCTTGAAAAGCGGCGCTCCTCCGGGCTGCTGGGCGCGGACATAAAGGGCGTAAAGGGCTTCGACTTCGACATAAGGATAATGCTCGGTTCCGGGGCTTATGTCTGCGGCGAGGAGACCGCCCTGCTGGAATCCATAGAGGGCCGGCGCGGCGAGCCGCGCAACCGCCCGCCGTTCCCGGTGTCGAGCGGCCTTGACGGCGCGCCCACCGTGGTGAACAACGTGGAAACGCTCGTGCTCGCCTGCGCGGCGCTCGCCAACGGCGCGGCCTGGTTCAAAGGCATGGGCACGGAAAAGTCGCCGGGCCCCAAGCTCTTCAGCGTCTCCGGCGACGTGAAACGCCCCGGCGTGTACGAGTTCCCGTTCGGCGTAACCATAAAGGAGGTGCTCAAGGCCGCCGGCGGCGAAGGCGCCAGGGCCGCCATAGTGGGCGGCGCTTCCGGCTACTGCGCGCCCGCCCCGGAGTTCGGCCGGCGCATCTGCTACGAGGACATCCCCACCGGCGGCTCGTTCCTGGCGCTGGGGCCTGAGCGCTCCATCCCCGCGGCGGCGGAAAACCTGCTGGAATTCTTCGCCGAGGAATCCTGCGGCCAGTGCGTGCCGTGCCGCCTGGGCTGCGCGGCGCTGCTTAAAGGCCTGCGCTCCGGCGCGCCTCTCGCCGAGCTGGTGGCCCTGGGCGAAAGCATGCAGGTCTCGGCCAAATGCGGCCTGGGCCAGTCCGCGCCTAACGTCTTCCTGTCCATGGCGCGGCATTTCCGCAAAGAGTTCGACCGGAGGAAGAACTGAAATGACCAAAACTCCCGACGTGAAAGAAAAGAAAGGCGCAACCGTGGGCGCCGAAGTTTCCGTTACCGTGGACGGCATGGTCGTTAAGGTGCCGTTCAACGCCACGCTCCTTGACGCCGCAATAAAAGCGGGTATCCGCGTTCCCACGCTCTGCCACCACGAGGACCTGCGCCCGGCCGGGCTGTGCCGCGTCTGCGTGGTGGAGGTGGAAGGCCAGCGCGCCCTGCAGGCCGCCTGCGCCTACCCGGTAACGCAGCCGCTGGTGATACGCACCAGAAGCCCGCGCATACGCAAAGCGCGCAAGCACGCCATAGAGCTGATGCTCTCCGAACATTACGGCGACTGCTGCACCTGCGCCAGGAACGATTCCTGTGAACTACAGGCGCTGGCCAAAGAGTACGGCGCGGACGCTTCCGTGTTCGGCCGCCCGGCGGCCCCGCGCCTGGCCGTGGAAAACGCCGGCCCGTCCGTCGTGCGCGACATGAACAAGTGCGTACTGTGCCGCCGCTGCGCTCGCACCTGCGAGGAACTGCAGGGCGTGGCCGCCGTGGGCGCGGCGCACAGGGGGGAAAAGACCTCCATCTCCGCCTGCATGGACGCGCCGCTCTCCGAGACCGCCTGCATAAACTGCGGCCAGTGCATAAACCGCTGCCCCACCGGCGCGCTGTCCGAAAAAGACGACACCGCCGCCGTCTGGAAAGCCATAGACGACCCGACGAAACACGTGGTGATACAGACCGCGCCCGCCCCGCGCGCGGCCATAGGCGAGGAGTTCGGCCTGCCGCCGGGCACGCCGGTAACGTGGAAGCTCAACAGCGCGCTGCGCGCCGCGGGCTTTGACCGCGTGTTCGACACCAACTTCACGGCGGACCTGACGATAATAGAGGAAGGCACCGAACTGATAAAACGCCTTTATTCCGCGCTGGTCCTCAAAAAGGACGAAGCCCTGCCGCAGTTCACGTCATGCAGCCCCGGCTGGGTGAAGTACCTGGAGCATTTCTACCCGGAGTTCATTCCCAACCTGTCGTCGGCCAAAAGCCCCCAGCAGATGTTCGGCGCGCTGATAAAGACCTGGTACGCCGAACTACATAAGCTGAAAGCCGAGGATATTGTGGCGGTGGCGCTGATGCCGTGCACGGCGAAGAAGTTCGAATGTTCCCGCCCGGAGATGCGCTCAAGCGGCCTTAAGGACGTGGATTACGGCCTTACCACGCGCGAATGCGCGCGGCTGCTCAGGCAGGCGGGCGTGGAACTGCCGGCCATGCCCGACGGGGAGTTCGACGACCCGTTCGGCACGGCCTCGGGCTCCGGCGTGATCTTCGGCGCCACGGGCGGCGTTATGGAGGCCGCGCTGAGGAGCGTGCTGGAATTCATTACCGGCGAGAAAGTGGAGAACTTCTACGCCCACGCCGACGTAGTGCCGGTGCGCGGCTTCGAGGGCTGCCGCTATATAGAGCTGAAGATACCAGAAAAGACCGGCCCGGTGCCGGAACTTATAAGCCATCTGATCCCGGACTGGGCCTGGCTCAAAGGACAGACGCTGAAAATAGGCGTTGCCCACGGCACAGCCAACGCGCGCAAGGTGATGGAGGACATAAAGAAGGGCGGAAAGTTCAGCCAATGCCACTTCATAGAGTTCATGGCCTGCCCCGGCGGGTGCCTGGGCGGCGGCGGCCAGCCCATACCCACCACGCCGGCCATACGCAAAAAGCGCGCCGAGGCCATTTACGCCGAGGACGCGGCCTACGGCGAGCAGGGCCGCCCGCGCAAGAGCCACGAAAACCCCGCAGTGCTGCGGCTCTACAGGGAATACCTGACCGACGGCCCCTGCGGCAAGAGCAGCCACCTGCTGCTGCACACGCATTACACGCCGCGGGGGAAAACGAGCTCCGGAAAACGGGGTTGACTTTCCTGTGCTCCGGCGGGCTTGCGCGGAGGGCATCTCTCCGCGGAAAACCGTCCCTGTTTGTTGATTTCACTTAGTGTATGGAAGAGAATAACATCAGGAAATTGACCCGCGAAGCGGAATTGCGCGTGGTCTCGGCTTTTCTCAAAGGCAAGCTGCCGGAGGCCGTGGACCGTATCCCGCTGGAGATGTGTCCGGCGACAGAGCAGCAGGCGGGGCGCTGCTGCGTCTATAAAGGCCGCGCCATAGCGAAATACCGCGTCATGGCCGTATTGGGCTTCGGCATAGATGACGAGACGGACGAACTCACCCCACTGGCGGAATACGCGCACGAGGCGCAGGCGCGGGAAAAAGTCTCCAGCAGGATATTAAGCGTGATAACCCCGGCGTGCTCTTCCTGCCCGCAGGCGCGTTTTTATGTAAGCGACGCCTGCCGGGGCTGCACGGCCCACCCCTGCCAGGCTAATTGCCCGAAACACTGCGTTTCAATCGTCGGCGGAAAAGCGGAGCTGGACGCCGGGAAATGCGTAAACTGCGGCAGATGCCAGAAAGTCTGCCCTTTCCACGCCATTATCCATCTTTCGCTGCCCTGCGAGGAATCCTGCCCGGTGGGCGCGATAAGCAAGGACGAGCATAATAAGGTGAACGTCGATTTCTCAAAATGCATATATTGCGGCAGATGCATAACCGCCTGCCCCTTCGGCGCCGTAGTGGAACGCTCCCAGCTCCTGGACGTGCTCAGGGCTTTGCGTTCCGGGCGCCGCGTGTACGCCCTGGCCGCCCCGGCCATAGCGGGGCAATGGGAAGGCGGGCTGCCGCGAATAGTTTCCGCTCTCATGGCGCTGGGGTTTCACGCGGTGAAGGAAGTCGCCGCCGGAGCTGACGCCGCCGCCCGCCTGGAAGCGGAGGAATTCCTGGAGCGCGGCCGGCGCGGGTTGCCTTTCATGACCACCTCCTGCTGCCAGGCGTATATGCAGGCGGTGCAGAAGGTGCTGCCGGAAATACGCCCTTTCGTCTCCGGCACGCCAAGCCCGCTACAACTTATGGCTAAGGGCGTAAAGGCGGACGATCCCGAAAGAATAGCCGTTTTTATAGGCCCCTGCATAGCCAAGAGGCGGGAATCCATGGATAGCGCGTTCGTGGATTATTACCTGACTTTTTCCGAGGTGGACGCGTTATTTGAGGCCTCGGGAATAAAAGTCCCGGCGCAGCCGGAAGCGAGGCTGGAAGCTCCCGCCCGCAGGGAAGGGCGCGGCTTTCCGCTGGCGGGGGGAGTCTTAGCCGCCGTAGTCTCGCATCTGCCGCGCGGCTTTGAGGCTCCGCCGGTATGCGTTAACGGCCTTAACAAGGCATCCATAAAACAACTGCGTGCGTACGCCGCTGGCGGCTGCCCGGCGCGGCTGGTGGAGGTTATGGCCTGTGAGGGCGGGTGCATCAACGGGCCGGACGTAGTTGCCGCTCCGGCAAAGGCAAAAGAACGTCTTGCCTGCGTCCTTGACGGGTCCGGCACGGCTTACGACGGAGCATAGTTCTTTTGGAGGAGGATAAAAATGGCGAACCACGGTGTATCGCAAAGCTTTTCTCCGGTCTTGGTGCGCGCGGGAATTCCTGCCGCGTTGCTCTGTCTGCTGGTCGGGTTCTCCGCGGCGCACGAGGAGCCGCCCAAGACGCAGAAGGAACTGGCGCAGCACACGCGCGACTGCGCCAAAACCAGCCGCAACGGCATAAGAACGGCGCGGATATACAAGAGTTCCGGCACGGCCGCGCCGGCGCTCCTGCTGGAAATGCAGTATTCCGCGGAAGGGACGGTGGCTTCTATGACACAATACAACAGCTCGGGGCCCGTGGTGGAGCGTTCCTCGTTCACCTACGATGGAGCGCTCGGCCTTTTGACCGACGAGGACCTGGACGCGGAAGGCCGTACAACCGGGAAGGTCACTTACTCTTACGACAAGGCAGGACTTGTAAGCGGAGCCTACGTAATGGAGACGGAGACCGGCGCCGTAAAAAAGTACCGGTTCGAGTATTCGCGCGACGAGAAGGCCAAGGCGGCACTTTTCGTGAAATACGCGCTAGACAGCGGCAAAGAGACCGTGGAGTACCGGCTCCGCTACGTTTACGACGGGCCGCCGGATTCGGCCAATAATACTGGGATAATAAAGACCGCGCCAGACGGCGCGCAGTTGATGCGGGTGGCAAACACCTTTGATAGCGAAGGCCGGCGCACCGTCAAAGCCGTATACGGCGCGAAGGATGAGTTGCTGTATAAATTCGTTTACAAATACAATCGCTCCGGCGATATCTCGGTGATAGAAAAGCTGGACCCTGCCGGCAGGCGGCAATGGTTGGATAAATATTCCTACAACTCCGGGACCGACGTGGAGAGGATCGCCACTTACAGCCCTGAAAATCAGAAAGTGGCGGTTATGGAATACCGATACGAATACCGGTAGGGATAAGTGAAATAATGCAGACCATCACCGCCCGGACTTTCGACATCGGCTACATGGATACGCTCGCGGGCGGCGATAGCGCATTGCACCGGCTGGATGCGCGGGCCAAACTCCTGGTCACGCTGTTGTTCATTGTCAGCGTGGTCTCTTTCAACCGCTACGAGATCTCGCGGCTGATGCCGTTCTTCCTGTACCCGGTATTCCTTATAGCCGCCGGGGAGCTGCCCGCCGGTTATCTTTTGCACAAAGTGCTGGCCGTGGCGCCGTTCGCGATATTCGTCGGCGTGTTCAATCCGCTGCTGGACAGGACCGTGCTGTTTCATGTCGGGCCGCTGGCCGTCAGCGGCGGCATGGCCTCGTTCCTTTCCATCATAATACGGTTCCTGCTCACGGTCACGGGGGCGCTTTGCCTTGTGGCGCTAACCGGCGTTAACGGCATCTGCGCCGCGCTGGAAAGCTTCGGCGTGCCCAAAGTTTTCGCAGTGCAGCTTCTGTTTTTGAACCGCTACATCACCGTGCTGGCCGGCGAGGCCGAGCGCATGGCGCGGGCAAGGGCGCTGCGCTCTTTCAGCTCCAAAGAAATGCCGGCCGCGGTCTTCGCCCGGCTGGCGGGGCAGTTATTGCTGCGGGCCTATTCCCGGGCGGAGCGCATTTACAACGCCATGCTGTGCCGCGGCTTCGACGGGCGGCTGCCCCTGCCGCGCCAGGCCGTCTTCTGTGGCAAAGACGCCGTCTTTGTGGCGGCCTGGGCGGTTCTGTTCGCAATTTTCAGGTTAGTGGATATCCCGCAATTCTTCGGCATTTTTCTAACAGGATTATTTAAATGAACGGCCATCTCATAGAAGCTGAAAGACTTTCATACATTTACCCGGACGGCACGCGCGGGATAAGCGAGGTTTCTTTTAAAGCCGCTCCGGGCGAAGCCGTGGCACTTGTGGGCGAGAACGGGGCCGGCAAGTCCACGCTGCTCCAGCATTTGAACGGATGCCTGTTTCCCACAGGCGGCAGCGTGCGCGTGGCCGGCTTGGCCGTGGTAAAAGAAAACCTGCCCGCCGTGCGGCGCGCCGCCGGGATGATCTTTCAGAACCCGGACGACCAGCTTTTCATGCCCACCGTGTACGACGACGTGGCCTTCGGCCTGCTGAACCTGGGCGTTGCCGAGGGAGAATTGGAAGGCAAGGTGCTGAAGGCTTTGGAGACAGTAGGCATAGCGCATCTGCGCGGCCGCCAGCCTTACCGCCTGTCCCAGGGCGAGAAGCGGGCCGCGGCCATAGCCGCGGTGGTGGCGCTGGAGCCTGAAGTGCTGGTGATGGACGAGCCCACTTCCAACCTGGACCCCAAGGCCCGCCGCCGGCTGATAGCCCTGCTCAAGACTTTCGGCCACGCCAAGATAATAGCTACGCATGACCTGGACTTCGCGTTGGAGGTCTGCGGCCGCACTATCGTTATGCACGAAGGCTTAATCGTCGCCGATGGACCCGCCGGAGAGGTTTTTCGCAAAGCCGATCTGCTGGAGCATTGCAACCTGGAAATCCCGCCCTCAATGAAATCCGGCTTGGGTGTTAACCCGTTGAATTAAGCCGGCTTAACGCAAGCCTGGTTGTGTAAAGCATATCCCCATGGGCTTTATAAAAACCCCGCATCATTAATTTCTCCGGGGATCTGTGCGGCACGCCGTTGGCCGTCTGATGCGCATAGCGCCTGATGCGGCAGGGCCTATAAATTAACGGCAATTTATCGGCAGTTTAACGGCAATTATTCCGGAAACCAGGCATAATACTCAGGCAGAGCGCTCAGAACATCAGCTTATTTTGTTGTCCACGCTGAAGATGTAGGCCATCAGCGCGGCGCGCGCCCACATGCCGTTGCGCTCCTGGCGCCAGAACACGGCCCGCGGGTCCTCGTCCACCGTAACTTCTATCTCGTGGCGGCGCGGCAGCGGGTGCATTATCACGCAGCCCCGTTTTATGACCTTCAAATGCTCCTTCTTGAAGTAGAAGGGGGAGTAATCCACGCCTTTCGATTCTCCGGACTTGTCGTGCTCATCCTGGATGCGCGTCATGTAGATGGCGTCGGCCGTCTTCATTACGCCCAGGAAATCCTCGGTCTCGGTGAAAGGGATATTGTGGCGGCGCAGGAAGTCGAGGATGTCGGTCTCCATGCGGAATTCCTTGGGCGAGACGAAGGAAAGCGAGACGTTCTTGTAGTTCTTCATCAGGTAGGTTAGGGAGCGCACCGTGCGGCCGCGCTTGAGGTCGCCCACCATCACGATGTGCTTGCCGTCCAGCTCGCCGGCGAAGCTGCGGTGCAGGGTGTAGACGTCCAGCAGCGCCTGCGTGGGGTGCTGGTCCTTGCCCGAGCCGCCGCTGACTATGGGTACGGGGCGGCCGGTGCGGTTCATCAGCCAGGCGGTCTTCTCCACGAAGCCCGGCGCCGGGTGGCGCATGATGATCATATCCACGTAGCTGGAGAAAGTGCGCACCGTATCTTCGGGCGTTTCGCCTTTCACCTCGGAGGAGGTGGAACTGTCGCGGATCTCCGAGGTCTTGATGCCCAGCACGTGGCACGCGTTGAGGAAGGACATGAACGTGCGGGTGGAGGGCTGGGCGAAGTAGAGCATGGCCCGCTTGTGGGAGAGCAGCCGCGCCACGTGGTCGGCGCCTTCCTTTTTCCTGGTGGCGGCGCGCAGCGCGTCGGCGGTCTTGAACAGGTGTTCCAGCAGCGCGCGGCTGAACTGCTGGGCGAACAGGCAGTCGTAAAGGCGGTCGTCCTTGGAGAAGAAAGGTATCTTTTCGGAGGTTCTCAACTTATGGAAAGTATCCCAATTCGGCTGTACGCTGATCATGGCCTGGGTTCTTTGCATAAGTATCCTCCGTCAGATTTTTTTCACAAGGTCCAGCAGGAACAGTTTCCGGTCGCTGCCTATCTTTACCTTCGCCAACACCGAGCCGCTGCGCGCGTCTTTGCGCGGGTCACCTTCGTTGAGGTAAAAGCGTTCGATGCCGTATTTTACGCCGCGGCCTATCTCCACATCGGCCCGGGCCCAGCCGGGGGCGTAGCTGGCTTCGCGGGAACAATCCGTCACCTGGTAGACGGGCACCTGGCCCTGCGCGGTGACGGCGGTTTTGCCGCGGTCGTCCAGCTTAACATAGAAAGCCAGCTCGGACCGGCTCAGCTCCGCGCAGCTGCCGGCCCGCGGGTCCGAGATCTCGTAGTTGAGGGCTACATAGGTGCCGCTGATCAGGTCGCGGGGGTCCACTGGCGTGGTCTCCAGGTAAAATTCGGGGGTGGAGGCGCTCCTGCTTACCATCAGGTAGCCCGCCCAGCCGGCGAAAAAGAGCAGCTGCAGTCCCAGCACTATCCTTAGTCTCTTCATTTCTTCACCTGCTCTATCAGGGCTTTGCGTCCCTTGTTCACGAGGTAGGCCAGCCCGGCGAAGCCGAGGCCCGTGCCGATGAAGGCGAAACCGCTGGTGAGCATGCTGCCGAAAATATCTATAAAGCGCGTAACGGCCGTGATTGTCAGCACGGCCACGCCCCGGTTTATGTTTTTTTCGCTGGAAGCTTTAGCCCCGCCCATTATCAGCCCCAGGCCCAGCGCGGCCAGGATGAAATTGGCGATCACGGCCAGGAACTTCGCCGTTTCCTGGCCGCCGCCGAAAAGGAGGAAGGCGCACAGGATGGAGGCGGCCAGCAAGCTTTTGCCCAGCGCCGCTTCGCCCAGCTCATTCGGGAAAACGCGCTGTTTTTTCAAGGTCAGCGCCGCCAGCGCGGCTGCCAGCAGCGCCCAGGTAAGCACGGCGCCCGGGGCCGAGTCGGCGTCGCGCATATTTTCGAGGTCGGGCTTATAATGCCAGAAAAAAGTCATGGCGTAGACGGCCGCGGTCCAGACCGTCAGGGGGAGTTTGGATTCTATTTCGGCGCCTTCGCTGCCGCAGGCCAGCCAGATCACGGAGGCGGACATGCCCGCCAGCAGCAGCGTGGCCGGGGAGTGCAGCTTCAGCGCGGTGTCGGCCAGCATCATGCTCAAAAGCCAGGCCAGCCCGGCGCCCAAGGGCAGGCCGTAGCCGCGCTCCGGGTTCTTTATAAGGTGCGTGAACACCGCGCCGGCGAGCACCGCCAGCGCCAGGATCCAGTGCGCCACGGGCTGGGCCGCCTGCTCGTAGCCCGAAGTAAGGGAGAGCATATTGACCCGGCCCAGGGTGCCCATGAAGAGCACGGCGAAAAGCAGCAGGGTGGTGAGGAAGGCCGTGAAATTGCGTTTTGAAAGAAAAGCCAGCGGCGAGGAAAGGACGGCCCAGGCGAGGTAGGGTTTTACCGGGTCGCCGCTGAGCTGGAAGATCTGCGCGTAGAGGCCGATGCCGATGACCGGCATGAAGAACCACAGCAGTTCCAGCGGTATGGAAACGGAGGGCTTGTCTTCGGCAGCCAGCGAGCCTTCAGCGGCGGCGCCGAAGAGCAGCAGGTAGGCGCCTATTTTAAGGTTCGCTCCGAGCTTGTCCCAGTTGGAGGCCACTACGAGGATCACGCCCAGGGCGATGAAGATACCGGCCGCGCCGGCTATCCAGTGCGCCGCTTTCATACCGCCCAGCAGGCTTGCGGCTTTGGCTTGTTCGAATACTTTCTGCGCCTGCTCCTGGGTGATAATACCGGCGGCTGAGGAGGCGTCCAGGTCTTTTTTCAGGCGCTTGAAATAGGAGGCCATAAGGTTAACTTGCCGCTGACGGAATTATATCACTTTTTCGGAACCGGACCGTTCCGGCAAGGCGGGAACTCACCGGATAAAAAAAGAACGCCCGCGCTGGCGGGCGTCCTGTTTTATATCCGGCAGGTTTAGAAGTCGAACCTGACGCTGCCGGGGGCGGGCAGCTCCATTCTGACCGCGCTGCGCTGCGGCACCGTTACGGGCACGCCCACATAGGCCGCCGTCGCGGTTTCCTGCGCCAGGGCCGGGATGTCCGCGGCGAGGAAGTTTATCTTCGTAACATGGCCGCCCGAGCCGGTGCCGGGGGGGCGCACCAGGTAAGTGTTGCAGCCTTCGAAAGTGGGCAGGAAATGCTGCCCCTCGCCGCGTACGTGTATACCCTCGATAAGGCCGGTGGCGGCGTTGAAGACCGGCGAGCCGGAATTGCCGCCGAAGGTGTCGAGATTGGTGCTGAAGTAGGCGCTCTGCGCATCCACGTTCTTGATCACCAGGCCGCTGGGCGTGAATTTGAAAGGCAGGCCCAGCGGGTGGCCGGTAACGAAAAGGCTGTCGCCTTTCCTGAGCCCGCCGCCGCGGTTGACAGCCAGCGGCTTGTGGTTCTTCACCGGCCGGTCCAGCTTTATAAGGGCGTAGTCGGGGCCGAAGACGGTGTTTTCAACGCCGTCCACCGAGGTGGTTACGTCCGTCAGCTGGCGCTTTATTATTTTTGAGCAGCCGTACACTTCCCCCGCGGGGGCCCTTGAGGCGGCCGGCTGCCCTTCGGCTTTAGCCGCGAAGCCGAACACGATGGCCGCGGTGGAGCAGTCGAAGTCCCGCACTATGCAGTGGCCGGCCGTTATCACAAGGTCTTCGCCTACCAGCGCGCCGGAGCAGAAAGCCCCGGCCTCCTGCTCGGCGAACCGGGTGCCCGGGCAGAGGTCATAGGCCTGGCCGAACTTGAAGGTGGCCAGCGCGTAGGTGCCGGTCTGCTGGTCCAGGAAAATATTGCTTTTCTTCCAGAGCGATACCGTGGAATCCGCCGCCCAGCGGTAGCTTTCGGGCATGGCGTAGTAGTCCACGCGGTCGTCGTCGCCGTAAATTATCTTATCCGCCGCCAGCGCTTGCGTGCCCAGGGTAAAAAGTGAAAACAGGGCCGCCAGCTTTATTTTGTTCAGGTTCATTTTTCCTCCGTTGCTCATTATACCCTGTGCAGAGCAATTAATATGCCAGCCGGCTCCTGCCCCGGTTTTTATAGGTATATATAGGAGGGAATAATAAAATAATTTTCATATGAAAATATAGATTTTCATATGAAAAAGAATTAAGGCCGTGTTCAGCGCAGGGGTTTGAAGGCAACGGAAAGGGAAACATCCTGCCCGCCGCCGCGTGAAACCAGGTTCAGGCCCGTGTCGGCGCCGAAGATCCTGTCGTTCATCACTTCCGGAGTATCGCCGGGCCTGGCCGGGTATTCAAGGGCCCCGGGCTGAGACGGGTCCCGGGGGATAAAGAAGGCGCGCCCCTGGCGGGGCGGCTTAAAATATTGCCCCGGCTTTTGGTATTATTACGGGAAAGTGAAACCCGGCGCGGACCGGCGGAGGAAAAATGAATAAAGTGCTGACAGTAATTAAAAGCCGCAGGAGCATACGCAGGTACCTGCCCCGGCGTATAAAGGCCGCGGAACTGCAGGCCGTGCTTGAGGCCGGACTTTACGCGCCCAGCGCGCATAACGAGCAGTCCTGGCATTTCACCGTGGTGCGCAACAAAGACCTGATCGACCGGATGAGCGCGCTGGCCAAGGCCGGGATGGCCGGGGAAAAAACGGATTGGGTAAAGGCTATGGGGACCAACGAGAAATTCCACCTGTTCTACGGCGCGCCCGTAGTGATAGTGGTTTCGATGCGCAGGGACGCCCTCTCGCCGCTGGTGGACTGTTCGGCCGCCATCGAGAACATGCTCATCGCGGCGGAAAGCCTGGACCTGGGCACCTGCTGGATAGGCCTGGCGCGCTATTATTTCACGCGCAAAGAAGCGCGCGCGCGGCTTAAGATCCCCGCCGGCTACGAGCCTTGCTACGCCGTTGCGCTGGGCTACAAAGACCAGCGCCCCGCCAGGGCGCCGCAGCGCAAAGCCGGCGCGGTGAACTATATAGATTGACCGGCGGCGGCAAGATTTGTAAATTAACGAAAAGCGGCAAGGAGGAAAAATGAAAGCATTAACGGTGTTGTTTTTAACGGCCCTGCCGGCCGGCGCCCAGGCGGGTTATATGGGCGGCATGAGGGGGATGGGCGGCGGTATGGGCGGAGCCCCTGGCTGTACGCACGGGGCGGTGGCGCTTTACGCCCTGCTGGCGGCGCTGGGCTACTGGGTGCTGCAGCACGCTGGAAAGCAGGAGAAAAATCACATTAAATGGACCGGTTCGATCCTGGGCATGGCGCTGGCGGTGATAGGCCTGCTGGGCGTGCTGTGCGGCGTGGGCAGCCACGTTAAGTCGGCGATGCACCGCTCCTGCAACTGCCAGGAGCAGGGGATGCAGATGAGGGGCAACTGCCCGATGGAAGGCATGCCGGAGGAACAGGCCGCCTCCCCGAAGCAGATGCAGGTGAACGTGAAAGTGACCGAAGCCAAGAAGACTAATTGAACGGCGGCCTCCGGACCGTGCAACGAGGGCGGCGGCGGCGCCGCCTTCTGTTTTGCCAGGTTTTCAGCGCGGAACAACATCGCTTTCGATGGTGATAACGTCGGGGCGGCCGAAGACTTCCCGGATATGTTCCGGGGAATTCTGTTCGGTGACAAGTTCGGCCCAGGACATGAAGTAAGACCAGCGCGCGTCCGCGGCAAGGGCCTGGCCGATGTCGGGGATGGGGCCGTTCTCGGTCAGGGCGATCAGTTTGCGCCCGTTCACCAGCTTGTAGAGCTTGTCGAAAGTTTCTTTCTGCGGCGAATAATCGCGGGCGCCCGGATAGGAGTCGTAACCGACGATGTCCACTTTGTCGTTGCCGGGGTACCACTCCGGTTCGGGGGTGGCCCAGACCCAGATGAGGTTGTGCAGCTGGTGATATCCCGTCAGCCGCCGGTAGACGAGGTCGTACAGTTTAAGGCAGGGGCCGGGGCCTTTAGCGCCCCACCAGAACCACCTGCCGCCGGCCTCATGCAGCGGCCTCCACAAGACCGGCACCCCGGCGTCCCTCAGGCGTTTAAGCTGCGCGGCGATGGCGTCTATATCGCGGAGGAGTTCCCCGTATTCCCTGGTCCCGGGCACCACCGCTTTTGAGACGTCGAAGGTCGTCTCCTTCGTGTAAAAAGTGTTGGTGCGCGGCAGGCCGCCGGAAGGGGACAGCCAATGCCATTGGACGGTGACGATGCCTTTCCCGCCCGTGCCGCGGTGCCAGTCGATGGCGGCCTGTACCGTACCGTCGTCCCAGGGGCTCCAGTCGGCGCGCCATGGGTTGCGCGGGGAATAATTCTGCAGGTCGAAGGCCCTTAACGCCGGCGTATTTCCCGCCAGGGAGGTAAGCTCGGCGAAATATTTGCTGGTCTGGCCGGAAAAAATTTTCCTGCCGTATTGCCCGCGCAGGCGCGCGTACAGCGCTTTTGCCGCGGCGCCGGCCTGCGGGTCCGTTAATTCCGGGGCGGTCCCGGCGTAATCCCGCGCGGGGACTTCCGCTTTAAGGCGGTTCGCACCGGGCCCCGGCCCGGGAGCGGGCCTACTGCCGGGGCAGCCGTAGGAAAACCAGCAGGCGGTTGCCGCCAGGAGCGCCGCGACGGCGAGATCTTTTTTCATAAGGGTTGCCGGCCGCTGCCGGCGCTGCTATATAGTTTAGCAACGGCCGCATTTTTGTCAAGGACAGGGTTTTGAAATGCGGAACCGGCGTCTGGCGCTCCTGGCCCGCCTTTGCCGGTTCGGCGGGCTAATTTTATTATAATATCCGATAGGCGATAAAATGCTGCGCCGGGACCCTCGTATCGGTACGGGGATCGGCCTGAGCGCGGGGCAGGGGAGAAAAAAATGAGCCGTTTCAACGCGAACCTGGATTACATCTACTTTTTCTGCGGCGCAGCTTTTTTTGTGCTGTCGGCGGTCTGCCTTTATCTCAGGAAAGAAAAGCCGGCGGCGCTGGCCTGGCGCTGGCTGGGTTATTTCGCCCTGGTCGCCGGCGTGAATAAATGGCTGAGCCTGGCGGCTTTTACTTTTGCCGACAGCCTGCTCTTCGCGGGCCTGCGCCTGGCGGTGATGGCGGTCTCTTTCGGGCTGCTGTTTGAATTCGCCCGGCGTTCGCAGCGGGGGGGGGGCGGCGCTGCGCCGGGCGCGCCGGTGTATATTCTGTTCGCGGCGGCGGCGCTGCTGGGCGGGTTCTACGGTTTTGGCGGGATCAACGCCGCGGTACGGTACGCCCTCGGCCTGAGTTCCGGGCTGTTCGCGGGGTGGGTGGTTGTCCGGGCCGCGCGCAGCCTGCCGGGCCAACTGCGCCGCCCGCTGCTGGCGTTGGGCGCCCTGCTGGCCCTGTACGCGCTGACGGCCGGCGGCATCACTCCCGAATCCGGAGTTCAGCCTTCGTCCTGGCTTAATTACGGGACTTTCTGGGATATTTTCGGTTTCCCGGTGCAGCTGCTGGAGGGAGTGATAGCGGCGCTGATGGCGGTGGTAGCCTGGCAGCTGGCGTCGGCCGTATGGCTGTATTCGCGCAGCCTGACCGGGGCGGAGCCCGAAGCGGGGGGCGTCCCCGCCCTGCTCACCGGCTGGCTGCCGCTGGCGACCATAGGCGTGGTGTTGGCGGCGGGCTGGCTGGGTACGGCGGAGCTGGGCCGCGCGGAGCGGCTGTCGGTAGTGCGCGACGGCCGGAACAACACTTCCATCCTTTACTTCCGGATGAACGAGAAGCTTCAGGGCATAGGGCAGGCCGCCTCGGTCATGGCGGAATCGGCGGCCATGGTGCAGGCGCTCAATACGAAAGGCGCCGGCGACCTTGAAAAAGCCAATGTCCTGCTCGACCGTTTCCAGAAAGTGCACGAAGTGGACGTCTGCTACCTGCTGGACGCGCGCGGCGTGGTGCTGGCCTCCTCCAATCGCAAGGACGCGCTCAGTTTCGTCGGGGACAACTACGCTTTCAGACCCTATTTCAAGACCGCCCTGCAGGGCAAGGCCTCCCGTTATTTCGCCCTGGGCAATACCACCCAGGCGCGGGGTTATTATGCCGGCGCGCCGGTTACGGACCATACCGGGCGCGTGCTGGGCGTGGTGACGATAAAGAAAAACCTCGATTTTCTCGAGGAGGAAATGCGGCTGGCGCCCTACGCTTTCTTCGTCAGCCCGGAGGGCGTGGTGTTCCTTTCGGGCCGCAAAGAATTCCTTTTTACCAGCCTCTGGACCGTGGACGCCGCGGCGCGCTACGCGCTGCTGCAGTCCAACCAGTTCGGGCCGCTGGATTTCGCGCCCCTCTGGAAAACGGCGCCGGCCGACGGCTCGCTGGTCTATATCAACGGCGGGGAATTCTATCTTTCCAGGCTGATGTTCGGTTCCGACGGCTGGTCGCTGGTCTCGCTGACACCCACGGAGGGCGTGCTGGTGACCCGGTTCTACGGGATCTTTATAACTTTAGTGCTGTGCCTGCTGGCCGTAGGGCTGGTGGTGATCTTCGCCCAGCATGAGACGCGCCGGGCGGAGGCGCTGGAACTGCTGCGCATGCGCGAAGAGCGGCGCCTGCTGGCGGGGCTGCTGCCGGTGTGCGCCGCCTGCGGCAAGGCGCGCGACGACAAGGAATACCGCGCCAGGCTGGACGCTTATCTTTCAAAACACAAAAAGATCTCTTCGACCCATGACCTGTGCCCCGATTGCGAGCAGAAAAGAGGGCACATTGCCTGAACTGCTGGCGGAATTAAAGGCGCACCCGCTGGCCCTTTTCGCCGATTTCCGGCGGCTGTTCGCCGGGCGCGTCATTTCCGCGGTGGGGGACAAGTTCTTTTCCATCGCCATCGCCTGGTGGATCCTGTCGCGGGCGGGGGAGAACGCCAAGTTCCACCTGGGCCTGATCATGGCGGTGACGGTGATCCCGGTGGTGGTGTTCGGGCCGCTGCTGGGCACCATAGCCGACCGCTCCGACAAACGGCGCGTGATGCTGGCCGCAGACGCGGCGCGCGCGGCGCTGATGCTGGCGCTGTCGGGCCTGCTGTGGGCGGACCGGCTTACGCTGGTCTGGCTGTATTCTCTTTGCTTTTTAATTTCCGGCTTCGGGCCGCTGTTCGAGTCGGCGGTGGCGGCGTCCATCCTGAAGCTTACTTCGCCGGAGAAGATGCCCGCCGCGGTGGCGGCGGATTCTTCGGTGATGAACTTCTCGAATGTGATAGGCTCGGCGCTGGGCAGCGTGCTGATGGCGGCCGCGGGCGTGGCCGGGGCTTTCCTGTTCAACGCGGGTTCCTACCTGGTTTCTTTCGCGGCGGTGTGGGCAATCAGGACGCCGCTGAAGCCCGACGGCGACGGCAGCGCCTCTTTTACGGCGGAATTCCGGGAGGGGCTGGCTTATATTTTCGGCAATAAGCCGGTGCTGTACCTGATCCTGACTTTCGCGGCTTTCAATTTCTTCGTCGGGCCCATCCTGATCCTGATCCCGATGATAGTGAAGTTCACGCTCAAGGAGTCGGTCACCTGGCTGGCGGTGTTCGAGACTTTCTTCGCGCTGGGCTCCGCAGCGCTGGCGGCGGCTTTGAGCTTTAAGAAGGCTTACGGGGATATTTATAAGTGGTTCTTCGGTTCGCTGCTGGCGGTGGGGCTGTCTTTCGGCGGGCTGTATTTTACGGCGGACAAATACGCTATCTGCGCGCTGCTGTTCGCGGCCGGGGCGGCGCTGGGCGCGGGCAATACGGTGGCGCTGACGCTGTTCCAGGCCACGGTGCCCGACGCCATGAAGGGCCGCTTCTTCGCCGTGCTCACCACCCTGGCCTACGCCGTGCTGCCGCTCACCTTCATGCTCAACGGCATGCTGGCCGAGCAATACTCCATCGGCCTCTCCATCGCCCTCAACGCCTCCGCCGTGCTGGCCCTGTCCTTCATAGTGCTGCTGCTGCCGCGTCTGGAATATAAACAAAGCTAAACGGGTTCGGGGAGGCCGGGACCTTGCTCCGCTCGCCCGGAAGAAGGAACCCTTGCGTCGGTTCCCCCCGCCCGGGGAAAATTAGGGCGGGGCCCCCCTCCGCAACGGGCGCTCGGAGCAAGGTCCCGGCCTCCCCTCCAGCAAAACTAAATAAGAGCTGTCTTCTTTTTCTATACTAAAACTTTTGGAGGGCTGGCCGGGGGTTTGGTTGCGCAAACACGGGGTCGCGCACACCGTGCGCGCCCCTCCCCACTCAGGCTCGGC
>DAOPZW010000028.1:0-23181 GCA_035353595.1 Elusimicrobiales bacterium
CGCGCCGGAAAAGATGCGCGCGACAGCCTCCCGCCAGCGGGCCAGCCCCGCGGCCTTCTCCGCCGGCGGCAGCCCGGGGTCGTCGGCGATATCGTCCACCGCGCGCGAGAAGGCGTAGCAGGCGGACAGCGCCCTGCGCCTGTCTTTATTAAGGAATAGGAAGGCCGGCCAGAAAGTAGAGCCGGCCGCGTAAGGCCCTTTTATGATTACTCCATGCTGGGGCATTAAAGAATCCACCGCGGAGGCGCAGCGGGCGCGGGAGAAGAAGATCCTTCGCCTCTCCCCGGGCCGCGCGATGCGCGCTTTAGCGGTGAAATTTCCGGGAACCGCTTCCCTATTCCGCTATGGTTTCAAGGTATTTGACGAACGTATCCCAGCCGGAGGCTTTCTCAAAAGCCAGTTTCGAATAGGTGGGGTAATATTCTATCAGGTTCCCCGGGCGGCCCGGGATCTGTATGCCGATGCCGTGCGCGTTGGAATATTGCTTGCCGGTCCTGTCCTTGCCCAGCCAGACATTCCGTACGGTCAATTCTCCGGCTATGAAATTCTTAAGCTCCTCCCCGGCGGCCGCGAGGCGGCCCGAGGGGGAGGGGCCCGCGTAGCGGCCCGCCAGCTCCACGAAATTATAAAGGTCGCCGTAGAAGGAAATGCGCTTGTCGGGGTCGGTGGTTTCGTCGCCCACTTCGAAGCGCAGCACCTCCGCCTTGGCCCTGGCCAGCGCGGGCTTATCGCCGGCCGCCATGGCCAGCTGGTACCAGGCTTTCACCCTGGCGGCAAATTCGGGGAGCTTCGCAGCCCTGACGGCCGAAAGCTGTACGCCGTACTTGGTCTTTTCCAGCATCTCCAGGTTTTCGGGCCGGGCGTACATTTCCCGGAAAGTGTCCACCAGTGAAACGGCCGCCGCTTCGGCGCCCGCCGCCGGGTTGGCCGTAATGAAAGCCAGGAAATCCTCGAAGTTGAGGCTGGGCAGCTGTATCACTTCTTCCGAGCCCACGATTATGTCCGCGCCGTCCTTGATCTCGTAGGACACTTCGGCCATCTGCATGAAGCAGGCCATGGAAACATACAGGTCCACTTTGCCGGCTTCCCTGAAGATCTTGCCCATGTCGGTGGTGGCTATGTAATTGCCCGTGACGAAATCATGGGAGATGGATTTGTCGCGGCCGGCCAGGTTCTCGCCCGGCTTTTTGGGGTCTATCCAGCCCCAGCCGTGGTCCCAGATAATGAAAAGATACTTCTTGGCAGGGTAAGCCGCGCGGGCCCATTTCAGGAAGGCCGCCGCCTCTTTCCAGTCGCCCATATCGGGATTCCCCAGGTCCTGCAGCATGGTGGAGGCGATGCGGTCTTTGTCCTGGTCCTTCGTTACGAAATAGCGCCGTACGCCCGCCCAGTCGCCGTCCGCGGTGGTGTCGTTGTCCAGCCCCCGGGAGCGGCCGATCTCTGTCACGATATTTATTTTTTTGCTGGAGCCGATGGTCTCAAAGCGGTTCATGTCCCCGAGGGCGAAAGGCTCTATGTTGCTTTTGCCGTTCATATAGACCATGATGGTCCATTCTTTGGGCCCCGGTTTCTGCGGGCCGCGTACCGCGCCGGCGGGAGGCAGAGTTCGCGTTTGATTCGAGAGTTCTTCCAGGGCGGTGCCGGCACAGGCGGGCGCGGCGGCCAGGATCAGAGCGCAAAAAAGGCGGATGGGGTAGTTCATCTTTTCTCCGTTGCTGAGGTCTTGATATTATTATTGCCAAAAAGCCGGCTGAAATCAAGGCCAAAAGGCCCAGAGGCCTGTCCGGGCGGCTTATTGGCGGCTTTTCCTTTCGGCGAACAGGGCGGAGTAATAATCGCCCAGGTCGTCTCCGGACAGGGCTGCTTTGTATGCCTTGCCCAGGGGGAAGACGAAGGTGCCCCAGGGCAGGCGCATGGACCAGGAGCCGTCGCTGCCGTCGGTGTTGAACCAGGAGGCTTTGAACTCTTTTTCCAATATTTGCGCCAGGAGATGCCCGCAGCAGCGCAGCAGCCTCCAGCCGTCGGCGCTGGGGGGTATTTTTGGCCTGAAATTTTTCCTGATCGCCGCGCCTAATTTATAGAGGCCGGAGCGCTCCGGTTCTATGCCCGCAAGCTCCGGTATGCCGGCCGCGAGGAGCAGGATGCGCTTATGCTCTGTCTCGGCGTCGATTATCCGTTCCTGGTGGCTCGCTATCTTGTCCTTTACGGCCGGGGCGCCGGAGGGCAGGGTGGCTTTTTTCTGCAAAGAGGCGGTCAGCCAATCGGAATAATTTATCAGCCAGCCGGGCTCGATGGCCGACTCGCCCCAGACCAGGCGCCACGGGCGCTGGGCCGGGTAGGTGGTTATTTTGCGGCCGTCGGCTTCGAAGATCATGGGCCAGCCCCAGGGCTCGAACCCCTGCAGCTTTACCAGCCGGCCTTTGTGGCGCTCCTGTAAAAAATAGCAGAGGAAGGCGGCGGAATCTATCGCCAGCTCTATGCCTGCCTGCGATTTCCCGCCGACGAACGCGGAGCGGAGCTTCGCTTCCAGGGTGGAAAGGCCTTCCCTGTTGAAATGCACTTTGCCGCCGTATTCGCGCTCCAGCGTGGAGGCCAGCCTGAAAGCGCCGGACATGAAATCCTCAGGGCGCCGCTCCTGGCTGGAAAAGTCGGGCACGCCGCGCATTATCTCCTGCATAGCCTCGGGGCTGGAGGGCTGCCCTCCGGTACGGCCGGCAAAAGCCTGCAGCGGATTGCGGGGGGCGGCGGGTTCCAGCGAAGCCTGGCCTTCATTCGCGGAAAGGGGAGCCGGGGACACCTGCGCGCTTTCGAAAGTGCTTTCAAAGTTGACGCCCCCGGGCCGCGGCGCGGCCGGGCCGGGGGCCGGAAGCTTGCTGCGCGGCAGCGTGATGGCCGGGTCCAGGGAAGCCTGTACGGGCAGAGCGGAAGGGAGCGGCGGCTGAGCGTGTGCCGGGGGGGGCGGCGGCGCCGCGGGGAACGCCTCAAGTTTGAACTCCGGGGCGGGCTTGCCGCCGACAGGAGAAGAAACCACCGGCAGGCCGCCGGCCTGCGGCGCCTTTTCTCCCTGCAGCGTTGAGGCCAGCTGCCTGGCCGCCGCCGGGTCGGTCAGGGCGATGCGGGCCGTCAGCGCCCGGGCTTCCTGGGGTTTGCCTGAGCGGATAAGGGTCGCGGCCAGGTTCGCCAGGGCCTGCACGCCGGGGGACCGGGCCGCCGTGCGCCTGTAGCAGAGTTCCGCCTTGGCCAGGTTTCCGGAGCGGAAATAAATATTGCCCAGCTGGAAAAATATGCGCGTGGCCGACGGAGAGGGGACCGCGAGCGCGGATTCGAGCGCGGCCGTGGCGGAGGCAAGCAGCGCGGAGTCGTTCGTCCTGAAAGCTTTTTTCGCGCGCGCCGCCCCCAGCCCCGACAGCGCCTCAGCCCTGTTGCGCGCCGCCGCGGCCAGCCGCTCAAATTCCTTTTCCGCTTCATCTTCCCTGCCGGCCGCAAGGTTCAGCCAGGCGGCCTCCGCGGCTTTGCCCGTTTCCGCAGGCGTGCCGCCGGCTATGGCCGCCAGGGCTTCCGCGGCCCGCTGGGGGTTTCCCGTCCTGCGGTGTATCGAGGCGAGCAGCAGCAGGGCTTCGGGGGCCTTTTCCTCTTTCAGCGCGTCGTAGGCTTCCTGGTAAAGCCCCAGTTCCGCCAGGACGGCGCACAGCTGCAGGCGTGACGCCGGCGTCCGCTGCTGTTCCAGGGAACAGAAATAGTGGGCTTTGTGCAGGTTGCCCAGGCTGAATTCCGCAGCCGCGGCTTTTGAAGGGTCATCCTTAGCCGCGCCGCCCGCCTGCAGGCAGCCGGCCAGCAGTGAAATTTCCGCACGGGAGGCGTTGACAGAGGTGGTTTTTGCGTGGCCCGGATCGAAACTGAAAGAGTCGTGCGCGGGCGCGTGGAAAAAGATCAGCGCGGTTTCCAGCGGCTGGTATTTTATGAACGGCGTCGTCAGAGCGGCTTCTTCGGTAAAGGCCTGGAGCCGGGCCCGCCCGCCGTCAAGAAGGGGAATGAGCGTATGCAGGGACATATCTCCGGCCGTTTCGCCGGCCACCGGCAGCGCGAAACTTTTTGCCGCGGCCAAAACGGGCAGCGCGGCCGTGAAAGGGACCGGCGCGCGGTCAAAAATGTTAAACTCTTGAAAATTCGCCATTGTTCGTTCTTAGTGAATTCTATCTAAAAGAGCGTTTCAAAGCAATGGCGGAGGCGGGCGGATATCACCATGAAAAAAACCCTTGTTATCGCGACCTTCAATCCTCACAAGGCGGGGGAGCTGCTGGGCCTCCTGCCGGCGCTGCCGCTCGAATATAAGCTGCTGGGGGATTTTCCCGGGGCCGCGGCCGCGGTCGAGGACGGGCGCACGCTGGAAGAGAACGCCCTTAAAAAAGCCCGGGCCGCGGCCGCTCTATCGGGCTGCTGGGCGCTGGCCGACGATACGGGCCTGGAGGTCTACGCGCTGGGCGGGGCGCCCGGCGTCCGTTCGGCCCGCTACGCCGGAGAAGGCTGTTCCCCGGCGGATAATAACGCCAGGCTTTTGAACGAGCTGCTCGCCCTGCCGGCGGACAGGCGCGGCGCCCGCTTCGCCTGCGTTATCGCGCTTGTTTCTCCGGGCGGGACCGAAAAGACGGCGCGCGGAGTGCTGGAAGGCCGCATTACGGCGGGACCGCGGGGCGCCAACGGTTTCGGCTACGACCCGCTGTTCGAGGTGGAGGACTCGGGGCTTACCCTGGCTGAAATTCCCGCCGCCGGGAAAAACGAGTGCAGTCACAGGGCCCGGGCCCTGCGCGCGATACTGCCGGAACTGCGGCGGCTGGCGGCCGGGGACTGAACCGCAACAGGCTCCTAATCCCGCCGCGGCCGGAGCTCGCTGAATTCCGGCCCCTCTGTTCCCGGGCGCACAGCCGCATAATGCTATAATTAATCCCGCGGGATAACGCGCGTCAGCCACAAATGAAATTAAGACTCTTCCATAAATTCCTGGCCGTCATGGTGCTTGTTTCGGCGCTGCCGATGGCCCTGCTGGGCCTGCGCCTTATCAGCCTGGGCCAGCTGGGCGTGCGCACGGCTATCCTTGAACTGCACCTGGCCCAGGCCGACAAGATAGCCGCCGATTTCAACTCCTACATCCGCAGCGCCGACGCCGCCCTGCGCTCGGCCGGCGCCGCCATGGCCGGCATGGATTGGGAGAACAAACAGGTGCTGCTTACTTCGCTGCTGGAGACGCGCCGGGAGCTGAAAGAGATCTCGGTGCTTTCCAAAGAAGGCAAGGAAGTGGTAAAGATCCTCACGCCCTACGGCGGCGGCGGAGAGGCGCTGAAGGCCTACGCCTCCCTGCCGGATTTTAAAAAGGCGCTCAAGGGAAAACGCGCTGTCTCCCTGGCGGACAAAGGCAAGACGGCGGTCTTTTACTATCCGTTCGGCAAGGACATGGCGCTGCGCGCGGAACTGGACATGGCGTCTTTCATCGATTCCCTCGACCTGAAGATGCTCGGGACAAAAGGGTTCCCGCTTATCCTGGACTCTTCCGCCAGCCCCATAGCCTGGCCCAGGGACCTGCCGCCGGCCGACGCGGCCCGCGCCTCGGCGTGGCGGGTTTCCCGGGACGCCGTAAAAGCGCTTTCCTCCGCTTCGGTGGAGTTCACGGACCAGTCGGATCAGGCTTTGCTGGGCGGGTACGCCCCTATCTCCGAGATCGGCGGCGCCGTGATCGTGGTGCAGCCCCTGGAAGGGGCGTACCGCTACGCCATGTTCCTCAAGCGGCAGGCCGTTTACGCCGTGCTGCTTTTCCTGGCGCTGTCTTTCGCCGCGGCCTGGGTGCTGACCCGGAGCCTGGCCAAACCCATCAACGAACTCGCGCGCGCGGCCGAGCGGGTGGCCGCCGGGGATTTCACGCGCCGCGCCGAAGTGGAGACCTCGGACGAGCTCAAGGACCTGGCCGACACTTTCAACACGATGGTCGGGCAACTCAAAACTTATTCCGATATGCAGCTGGACCGCATCATCCGCGAGCAGAAGAACACCGAGGCGATCCTTTTTTCTACGGAAGACGGCATTGTCATGACTGACCTGGAAGGCCGCGTGCAGCTGGTCAACCGCAAGGCCCGTTCGGTGCTGGGCCTGGGGACGGAAGCGCCCGTGGAGGGGCGCACCCTCAAGGAGCTTATCGCGGACCAGGTGATCAGCGAAGCCGTCCTGGACGTGTTCACCTCGCGCAAGGAAAATTATTTCCGGGAAATGGAAGTGGAACTGGAACATTCCCACAGGGTTTTCCGGAGCTTTTCCACGCCCATCACGGCCCCCGGCCACGCGGAACCTATCGGGCGGCTGGTGGCGTTCAACGATATAACGCTGGATAAAGAGCTCGCCCGCATAAAAGACGAGTTCCTCCACTCCATCACCCACGACCTGCGCAATCCCATGGGGGCCATAAAAGGCTTCGTGGAGTTCCTGGTCAAGGAGATCCCCGGCCCGGTGAACGCGGCGCAGAAAAAGATGCTCATTTCCATAGACCGCGCGTCTTTCCGCCTGCTGGGCATGATCAACAATATCCTCGACGTGGCCAAGATGGACGCCGGCAAGATGGAAGTGAAACTGGCGCCCGTCAACCTGCGCGACGTGGCCGCCCGCGTGATCGAGCTGATGGAATCCCTCGGACAGCGCAAACACCTGCGCTTCGAACTGGAGGGGGACGCCGAAGCGGTGCTGGACGCGGACGGCGGCCTGATGGAGCGCATGTTCACCAACCTCGTCGGCAACGCCATAAAATTCACGCCCGAGAACGGGGTGATCACGATAGGAATGACCGGCGGCGATAAGACCGTAACGGCCTGGGTGCGCGATACCGGCGACGGCATTCCTCCCGAATACCTCGCCAAGGTCTTCGAGAAATTCGAACAGGTAAAAGGCCAGAAAGCCGGCGGCACCGGGCTGGGGCTCACCATCTGCAAGTACGCCGCAGCCGTGCACCTGGGAAAGATCTGGGCCGAGTCCGAGCCCGGGCGGGGCGCCAAATTTATTTTTTCAATACCAAGGAACCTGGTCGCGGACGAATCCGGGGCGGTCAGGGTGCGCGAAACGGTATGAAGGCCCTGCTTCTCTGCGCCTGGCTGCTGGCGCTGGCGGCCGCCGCCGCCGGGGCTGAAGAACTGCAGACCGTGGTCGTCCGGCCGGGCGACACGCTGTGGAGCCTCTCCAACACTTACCTGAAAGACCCGACCAAGTGGAACCAGATCCTGAAGTACAACAAACTGCCCTCTTCGGATCCGTCGATAGCGCTGCCCGGCATGTCCCTGAAGGTGCCGGTGGTCCTGATAAAGGAACAATACCGGGCGGCCAAGCTGATCTTTTTTCTCAACGACGTTCTTTCGCGGCGTTCCGGGGCGGAGGACTGGAACCCGGTTTCCCTGAAGATGGACCTTTTCAAGAGCGACACGCTGCGCACCAGGGTTGATTCGCGGGCCGACGTTAAATTTTACACCGGTGAGCTGCTCAGCCTTTACGCCAATTCCATAGCCGTGCTGCGCCCGCCGGGAAAGAAGAACACGGACGTGGAACTGATGGCCGGAGAGCTGCGCGGTCTGCGCGCGCGCGTGGTGACCGCCTCCGCCAGGATAACTCCGAAAACTAAGGATACGGAATTCGGGGCCAGGATAAAGGAAGACCTGACCACGCTGGTACAGGTTTACAAAGGAAAAGCGGACGTGGAAGCCCAGGGCAAGACCATCGAGGTCAAGGAAGGTTTCGCCACCGAAGTGAAACTGGATATGCCCCCGTCCGCCCCGGTGGAACTGCCGCCGCTGCTTGAATTCGACGCGCAGTCGCAGGCGAAGCTTTCTCCGGGCAGCGCCCCGAAACTCAGTATGGCCGGCGGCGTGGTCTCCCTGAACATTAAAAGCGCGCCCAAGCTTGCCGCGCCGGCCGTCACGGCGGAAAAAAACCTGCTGAAGGAAGCTCCCGCCGTAGGCAATGTCAACGATAAGCGCCTGGCGGCCAACGACCTGCTCAACGTTATTTCTGTGGCCAACCCGGTGCAGGGTTATCATCTGCAGATAGCGAAGGACCAGGCTTTTACCGCCGTCGTCCTTAACCGGACGGTCGACGCTTTTGAGGCCATCGATGTCAATGACATCCTCGCCCCGGGCAACTATTGGATGCGCCTGGCGCTGGTGGACCTGCTCGGTTTTGAGGGGAAGTTCAATACTCCCCGTCAGATCTCGGTCGGCAAGGCGCGGGGCAACTGATGCGGGCGCCGGGCAATTCCAAATTATATTTTTGCGCGACACTTTTTGCGGCCTGGGGCGCGTTCGTACTGCCCGCGGCCTGCGTGCCGGAAAAGCCGGGCGTTAAAACGGTCTGGGACCGCATAATGGAGGAGCAGGGAGCGCTAAACCTCCGCAAGGGCTACGCTTTTATGGGGGAGGAAAATTACCCCGCCGCCGCCGACGAATTCTTTAAGGCCGCGCAAAAGAGCCCCGAAAACCCCTGGCCGCGCCTGCTTTACGGCTCCGCGCTTTATTGGCTGGGCGAGCCGCAAAAGGCGCTGGATGAATTTGAGGCGGCCCTCAGGCTGGACCCGGAAAATTCCATGGCTTTCCAGCTGCGCGGCATAGTGCGCGCGCGGGCCGGGCAGTACCAGGAGGCGCTGGACGATTTCCTGCGCGCCGAGGTCCTTGCGCCCGAGCGTGCCGACGTTAAAATGAACGCCGGCTCCGTCTATCACGCGCTGGGAAACTTCGCGCGCGCGCTGGACTATTTCCGGGCCGCGGTGCAGCGCGACGCCGAAAACCCGCTTTACCGCTACCAGCTGGGGATGTTCTATTCCCGCCTGGGCCGTTATGAGCAGGCGGCCGCGGAGCTGGAGCGGGCGGCGGCGCTGTTCCCGGCTTACGAGGACGCTCTTTTTGAGCTGGCGGTGCTGCGCGAGCGGGAGGGGAAGCTCGACGAGGCCGTGAAGCTTTACCGCAAGGCGCTGGCGCTGAAGCCCGGCGATTCCGCGGCCCGGTTCCGCCTGTGCTGGGCGCTGGTCAAAGCCCGCCGGCAGGGGGAGATCGCCAAGGCGCTGGCGGGCGCGTTCCTGCTGGCGCCGGCCAACGAAAAAGGCGGGATCTCGATGGCGCTGGCTTACGCCGGCGGCGCCGCCGCCACCGGGGGGGATAACGGCTCCTCGGCGGCCGGCGCAGCAGGCGGCTCCGGCGGGCCGCTGTTTTCCGCTCTGAGCCGTATCCCGCCCGAACAGGAGGCCAGGGTAGAAGTAGAGCTGCTGGAAACTCCCCGGGCCGGTTCCCTGCAGAAAGCGGCGCCCGAAACCGGGCGCGGCGGCGGCAAGCTCGCGGCCGCCCTCGCCCGCCCTAAAGTCAGTTACTCAAAACGGGAATACTTTCTTGCGGCCTCCGGGCCCGAGGAAAGGCTGAAGCGCGCCGCGGCCGTGGCCGCGGAAGTGGCGAAACTTTCAAAAAGCGTGGCGCCCGGCAACGATTCGCGCCTTAGCTTTAATATCGAGACCGGGCTGCCCGCCGGGAACAATACTGAAAGTAAGAAGAAAGCGCTTTATAAGCCGCGCGACGTAGGCAACGATATGGGGCTGTGGGTGATGGGCGACAACTGGCTGGAGAACGTCGGCGAGGCGCTGGAGGAAATGGAAGCGCACCCGGCGGTAACCTGGCCGGAATTCAAGCTGGTAAGAGGGCTGGGGTACCTGCTGCTGGGCGAGGCCGAGCAGTCGCTGGCCGATTTCAGCGGGGGCGGGGCGCAGGCCGCGCTGGGGCGCAGCGCCGCCTGGGTAGCGGCCGGTGACCCGGAGCGCGCGCTGGCCGCCTGCCTGGAGGCGCTTAAACTGGAACCGGGCAATAAAACGGCCCTGGCCAACCGCGGCTGGCTGGAGGTTAAAAAATGAGCGCCGCTTCCTCGCCGCCGGTGAATCTGGTCTTCACTTTTTCCAGCTACCCGCTGAAAGAGCGCCTGGCGTCCAAACTCTGCGCCAATTACGCCCGCTGGCTGGGAGGCTTCCGCACTTTCGAGACCAGGAGCGTCGCCGGGCGCGGCGGTTTCGAACTGGAGCCGCTGGGCGGCCCGCGCGTGGTGCTGGCTTCAAAACAGCTGCTCTCCGCCGTTTCTTTCAACAAGTACGGGCTCGCGCTCGACGCGTTCGACGTTACGGCGCTGGGCGCGCTCAACGCGGCGGCGGCGGCGGGCCGCGTGCTGGTGCTGGACGAGCTGGGACCGATGGCCCTCAAGTCAGAAAAATTCAGCGCCAGGGTCATCGAACTGCTGTTCTCCCTTCACCCCTGCCTTGTTTTTCACCGCCGGGGCGCGGCTGTTTTCGAAGACGTTTTCGCGCGGCTGGAAAACACCGCGGTCATGGAATTGTCGGAAGCCGGCTGGGCCGCCGCGGTGACGGCGGCCGAAGCCTGGCTGGACGCCCTTATCGTTAAAATGGAGAGATAAATATGAAATACGCTTCCGACTTTTCGCTCGACGGCCTGCGCCGCGCGCATTTTATAGGCATAGGCGGTATAGGCATGAGCGGTATCGCCCGCCTGATGCTGGGGCTGGGCTACGGCGTGTCGGGGTCCGACTCCAAAGAATCCGAGATCACCCTCGCGCTGGCGCGGGAGGGGGCGAAAATAACTATCGGCCATTCGCGCGCCGCTTTAGGCGCCGCCGGCGTCGTGGTGGTGAGTTCGGCCATCAAGGCCGATAACCCGGAGCTGGCTGAAGCTTTCCGCCGCGGCCTGACCGTGGTGCAGCGCGCGCTGATGCTTTCAAAGCTGGCGGAGTTGAAAAAGACCGTTACCGTGGCGGGCTCGCACGGCAAGACCACTGTAACTTCCATGACCGCCGCGGCGCTGGAGGCCGCCGGGGCCGACGCCACGGCCGTGGTGGGGGGCATCGTAAAAGGCGCGGGCTCCAACCTGAAGCTGGGCCGCAGCGAATACCTGGTGGCCGAAGCCGACGAATCCGACGGTTCGTTCCTTTATTTTTCGCCGCTGGTGGCCTGCGTCACCAATATAGATTCGGACCACCTCGACCATTACGGCAATATGGAAAACCTGAAGGCGGCCTTTGTCCGCCACCTGAACCGCCTGCCGTTTTACGGCACCGCGGTGCTGTGTGCCGACGACAAGGGGGTAAAGGAAATAATCCCGGCGCTGAAGGTCCCGTTCCTGACCTGCGGCCTGGGCGGCGGGGCCGACTGGACGGCCCGCGACGTCGCGTTCAGCGCCGCCGGCGCGGCCTATACCGCGTATTTCAAGGGGAAAAAACGCGGCCGGGTGCGCCTGCATTGCGGCGGGGAGCATAATGTCCGCAATTCCCTGCTGGCGCTGGCCGCGGGCTGCTACCTGGGCTTCGACTTCGGGCGGCTGGTCGCTGGTCTCTGGAATTTTTCGGGCGTAAAGCGCCGCATGGACAGGATAGGGGCCGCCGGCGGCGTCGACTTCGTCGACGATTACGGCCATCACCCTACTGAGGTCCGCGCGACGCTGGCAGCCGCGCGCGGCCTGTTCCCGGGCCGGCGCCTGATGGTGCTGTTCCAGCCGCACCGCTACAGCCGCACCCGCCTGCTCTATAAGGAATTCGGGGCGGCTTTCGGCGCGGCCGACAGGGTTTACCTGGCCCCCGTGTACGCCGCCGGCGAAGCCCCGCTGCCCGGCGTCAGCTCCGGGCTTATCCTCAAACAGCTGCTGAAGAACGGCGCCAGGGCTTCGGAGTTCGCCGGGCCGCTGGCCGCCATGAAGGACCTTAAACCCGGTGATGTTTTCCTTACCCTGGGCGCCGGCGACGTCTGGAAACTCGGAGAAGAGATAAAGCTTAAAATGCAGACGCTCGGGGGAAACCTCGGGAACTGACGCTTCCTGCCCTATGCCTAAATTCAGCCAGGTATTTTTAGACGACAAGGCGATCTGCGCCCGCATCGCCGGGGCGCTGGCCGGCGGGGATTTCGACCGCCTCATCGAGATCGGTCCCGGCGGGGGGGCGCTCACCGGGTTCCTTTTCCCGGAATACGGCGGCCGCATGAAAGCGGTGGAGATAGATAAGACGCTGGCGCCAGCTTTAACGGCGAAGTTCAAAGGACTGGAAGTCATCAATAAAGATTTCCTGCAGCTGGACCTGGCCGCGGCCGCCGGGCCGGGCCGGACCGCGTTCATCGGCAACCTGCCTTATGACTGCGCCACGCCGATCCTGGAAAAGGTCCTGAGCTTCGGCGGCTTCGCGCTGGCGGTCTTCATGTTCCAGAAAGAGGTAGCCCGCCGCATAACCGCCCTGCCCGGCGATCACGACTACGGTTTCCTGACGCTCATTACCGCGGCCCGGGCGCAGGCCGAACTGCTGATGGATATAAAAGCGGCCAGCTTCAAGCCGGTCCCGGCGGTGGATTCTTCGGTGCTGTTGCTGCGGCCGAAAAAGTATTTCAGCGCTACTGAAGAGGAGGCGGCGTTCACGGGCCTGCTTAAAAAAGCGTTCATGCACCGCCGCAAGACCCTGGTGAATTCCCTGGCGCTGGCCGGCCTGGACAAGGCGGCGGCCGCCGCGGCGGTGGCGCGGGCGGGCCTTAAACCGTCCGTGCGGCCGCAGGAACTTTCGCTTTCCGTTTTTGCGCAGCTTGCTGAGCTACTGGAGGACAAATGAAAAAAATAATAGTGCTGCCCGCGTATAACGCCGTTAAGACCCTGGCGGAAACGCTGGCTTCCCTGTCGCCCGCGGCTTTCGACGAGATAATCCTGGTGGACGACTGTTCGTCCGATGGCACTTACGAACTGGCCCTGAAGCTGGGCATAAAGGCCGTGCGGCACGAGCGCAACCGCGGCTACGGCGGCAACCAGAAAACCTGCTATACGCTGGCGCTGGAGCACGGGGCGGATATCGTAGTGATGCTGCATCCGGATTACCAGTACGACCCCAGGGTGATCCCCTTCATGACCGGGATAATCGAAAAGGACATCTGCGACGTGGTGCTGGGCAACCGCATACGCACCCGGGCGGAGGCGCTGTCCGGCGGTATGCCGGTTTATAAGTATATAGCCAACCGGTTCCTCACAGGCGTTGAAAACCTGGTGGCCGGGCAGAACATGGGGGAATGGCACAGCGGCCTGCGCGCCTATTCCCGCGCCGCCCTGGAAAAGATCAACTGGCTGGAAAATTCCGAGGGTTTCGCTTTTGATTCGGAATTCCTTTTCGTGGCCGCGTTCAAAGGGCTGCGCCTGGGGGATATCCCCGTGCCGGCCAAGTATTTCCCGGATATGTCCTCGCTGGCTTTCGCGGGGGGGGTCCGCTACGGGCTGATGACCCTGATGGCGGCGGGAGAGTTTCTGCTCAACAAGACCGGACTCCTGCGTACCGCCCGCTACCGCTGAATAAAGTAAAAGTAGTATAATGGCCCGTAGCCGGTGTTGCCGGCGGACTCTGTTTTTACGGGACGGAACTATGAATATTCATGCCCAGCGCATAAAAGACCTGCAGCATATGCTTAAGCAGGACAAGCTTGACGGCCTGCTGATGGGGCGTACCCTTGAAATAGGTTTCTTTTCCGGCTTCCACCTGGACGACTGCGCCATGCTGGTCACGCGCTCCGGCGCCTGGGTTTTCATGCCCAGGATGTTCGTGGAACAGTTCCGCGCCACTACCGACTGCGCCGCAGCGGTGGCCTGCGACGGCAGCGCGGCCGACGGCGCCCTGGCCCGCGTAAAGGAGTTGAAACTGAAACGCGCGGCTTTCGAGCCAGACGCTGAAACCTATCCCCGCGGCACCGCCTGGCGCAAGGGCGGCGTGCTGGAGCATCCTGGCCTTACGGGGGCGTTGCGGGCCGTTAAGCAAGGCTCCGAGATAGAGACCCTCCGCAGATCCTGCCGTATCGCCGCCAAAGCTTTCGGCCTGGTAAAGCCCTTCATAAAGACCGGCTGCACGGAACTTTCCGTCTACCGCCGGCTGGAGGACATAATGCAGGACATGGGCGCCAAGGGCCCGTCCTTCAACCTGATCGTGGGGTTCGGGCCGGATTCGGCCATGCCGCACCATGAAACTTCCGGGCGCCGCCTGAAGAATAACGAGGCCGTCCTGATCGACTACGGCTGCGTCTACGAACATTACTGCTCCGACATCACGCGCACTTATTTCCACGGCAAGCCCACCGAAGAATTTAAAAAAGTCTATGCGATAGTGGCGGCTTCCCATAAGGCCGGCCTCGCCAAAGTGCGCGCGGGCGTGAAGGCCCGCGACGTGGACGCCGCCTGCCGCGCCGTGATAGCGGACGCGGGCTACGGCCAGTATTTTACCCACGGTACCGGCCACGGCGTAGGGCTGGAGATCCACGAGTTCCCCAGGGTCAATACCAGATCTGAAGCCGTCCTGGGCGCGGGGATGGCCATTACCGTAGAGCCGGGTATTTACCTGCACGGGAAATTCGGCGTGCGCATAGAAGATTCGGTGCTGGTCACGAAGACCGGCTGTGAGATACTGACCAGGACGGCTTAACAGAACAGGGAGGAATAATGATCGTATTTGCGATAGTGCTTTTGGTTTTAGGCGCGTGGGCGGTAATGATCTTCAACGGCCTGGTGGCCCTGCGCAACCAGGTGTCCAACGCGTTCCGCCAGATAGACGTGCAGCTGAAAAGGCGCCACGACCTGATCCCGAACCTGGTCGAGTCCGTCAAGGGCGAAATGAAATTCGAAAAAGAGACGCTCGAGCGGGTTATCCAGGCCCGCGCCGCGGCCGTTTCCGCCGGGCAGGGCGGCAATATGAGCGAGGTCCTGGCCAAGGAAGGCGTGCTGACCCAGGCCCTGGGCAGGCTTATGGCCATTTCCGAGAACTATCCCAACCTGAAAGCCAATGAATCCGTGAAGACCCTCATGGAAGAACTGACGCATACGGAGAACCAGATAGGTTTCTCCCGCCAGCTCTACAACGACGAGGCTACCAAGTTCAACACCCGGCAGCAGGTGTTCCCCACCAACCTGTTCGCCGCCATGCTCGGCTTCAGCGTTTCCGCCCTGTGGGAACTGCCGTCGGACTCCCCGGAAAGGGAGAACGTGAAAGTGAGCCTGAAGGTCTAAAAGAGGGCGTGAAGCCGGGCGGCCGGCGCCGCGAGCCGGGGAAATCGGTTTTTACTCTTCCCGGAGCCCGTCAGCAGCGTTCCCGCGCGGCTTTACGCACGACACCAGGTTCCGGACTCTCGACCGGCTTACGATGAATATATACGAACAACAGGCGTCCAACCGCCGCATGACGGCGATAATAATGGCCGCGTTCGTAGCTTTTTTTCTCGTCATCGGGCTGGGGTTCGATTACTTTTATCTGAATTTTAACCCGGGCGCCGCCCCGCAGCTTAAGTGGAACAGCGACGGCGGCTATTATGAGGCGTCTAAAGCGTCGCCGGTTTCGAATGTCCCGTTCGGCACTATCATTTCCCTGCTGGCGGGCCTCGGCCTGGCGGCCAACAGCATGCTGAACGGCACAGGCATGGTGCTGCGCTCTACCATGGCCCGGCGCGCAGCGGAGTCCGATCCCAAAGAAAAACAGTTCCTGAACGTGGTGACGGAAATGGCCACCGCCGCCGGGCTGCCGGTGCCCGCGGCGTACGTGGTGCCTGACCCGGACCTGAACGCTTTCGCCACCGGGACCGGCCCCGCCAGGTCGGTCATAGCCGTGACCGAGGGGCTGCTCTCTACGCTGAACAGGGGAGAGCTGCAGGCTGTAGTCGCGCACGAGATGAGCCACATCCGCAATTATGACATCCGCCTTATGACGGTGATCGCCGCGATGATCGGCGCGATAAGCCTGCTCAGCGACTTCGCCGGGCGGAGCATGCGCTACGGCGGCCGCAGCGGCGGCTACCGCTCAGGCTCCTCGTCCCGGGATTCCGGGCGGCGCGGCGGCGGCGCCATATTCTTTCTGGTCTGGATCGTGCTGGTCCTCGTCGCCCCGCTGCTCTCGCGCCTGATGGCGCTGGCGGTTTCACGGCAGAGGGAATTCCTGGCCGACGCCGGCGGCGCGGAGCTTACGCGCAATCCGCTGGCGCTGGTCTCGGCCCTGGAGAAGATACGCCAGGCGGTGAATCCCACCAACGCCATAAACAACGGCGTGGCGCACATGTGCATTACGGACCCGCGCGGCAGCCTGATAGAGGAAAAAACGGGGCTGACGGCCGACCTGCTGGCTACGCATCCGCCCATGGAAAAACGCATACTCGCGCTGAAGGTGATGGCGTACCAGGCCGCCGGCGCGCAGGCTTGATTTGTTTCGTACAACTATTCGTTAACAGGAGACACCGATGATATTAAGCACCCAGTTCAAAGAAGGGACGTTGTTCATAAACGAGAACGGCCAGACCGTGGAAGTTCTCACTTTCCAGCATCACCGCAAATCGCAGGCGCGGGCCGTGGTGCGCGTGAAGCTGCGCAATGTGGAGACCGGCGCCATCATAGAAACAGCCTACCGCCCCGAAGACAAGTTCAAGGACGTGATGACGGAGAAGCGCCCCAAGACCTATGTCTATACCGACGGCGGAATGGCGTATTTCATGGACAACGAAAGCTTCGAGCAGACCGGTCTGCCGGTGGAAAAACTGACGGCCAGCCTGCCGTATATGACCGAGAACATGCAGGTCGAGGGCATTTACCTCAACGGGGTTTTCTTCAGCATCCAGCTGCCCGCCAACCTCCTGATGGAAATAACCGAAACCGTAGACGGCGTGCGGGGCGACACCGTTTCCAACGTGATGAAGGCCGCCAAGGTCTCTACCGGGCTTGAGATAAAAGTCCCGATGTTCATTAAAGAGGGCGATATCGTGCGCGTGGACACCCGGACCGGCGCCTATCTCGAACGCTACACGGAACCCAAGAATAAATGATCAAGGCCGTCATCTTCGACATCGACAATACGCTGATGGACTTCATGCGCATGAAGCGCGCCGCGGTGGACGCGGCCGTGGACGCCATGATCGACGCCGGGCTGGCCATTCCCAAGGCCGAGATGGTGGAGAAGATCTTCAAGGTCTACTGGGCCGAGGGCATCGAGGATCAGAACATCTTCGACAAGGTGCTGATGAAGGAGTTCGGCAAGGTGGACTATCGGATCCTGGCCGCCGGCATCCTCGGCTACAAGCGGGCCAAGGAAGGCCACATGACCATGTACCCGCATGTGCGCCTGACGCTGACCAGTATCCTTAAGAGCGGCGTGCGCATGGGCGTGGTTTCCGACGCGCCGCGCCTCAGCGTGTGGATGCGCATCGTGGGGCTGGGCCTGCACCACTACTTTGAGCATGTCGTGACTTTTGACGATACGGGGGAGAAGAAGCCTTCCCCGAAGCCTTTCAAAAAAATACTGGAACTGCTGAACGTGAAGCCGGAGGAATCCATAATGGTGGGCGACTGGGCCGAACGCGACATAAAAGGCGCGAAGGCCTTCGGCATGCGGACCGCCTGGGCCAAGTACGGCAATGAGTTCGACACCAAGGTCTCCGGCGCGGATTACGAATTGGACGATATCCATGACATCGTGGGAATAATCAGGAGGATAAATGAAAAATGCGCTTAACGCTTCGGTTCTTATCTTTTCGCTGGCGGCCGGCAGCGCGGCCCTGGAAATAGCGGGCACGGTGCCCGCGGACGTCAAAGGTGCGCCCAAGGGCGATTTCATCCTGTCCGGGTTGGTGGTGAAAAATGTCGCTTATGAAAAAGGCGCGGTCATCATGCCCGTTACGGAAAATAAAGGCAGGACTTACGCCGACGTAAAGCTGCTCTCCAAGGGCCTGTACGGCAAGATCGAGGCCTGCTTTAAGAACGGCTGCGCCCAGCCGGCGGCGGCAAAGTCCCCGGCCAAAGCGGGGGATAAACCGGAAGCGAAAGGGAAAGCCCTCGCGGAAGAAGTTAAGCAGGCGGCCAAGGCCGCTGCCGTCACGATCAAAGTGGAAGAGTTCAAGCCGCTTAAATCCAAGGTCCGCGTGGCCAACGCCGAAGTGTCTTTCGACGGGGAACTGACAGCTTCGCTGGGCGTAATGGTTTCAGCTAAAGAGCCGGGCGCCATCTGGATAGCTTTCCCGGACCCGCTGGAATTCAAAGACGGGAGCCTGAAAGCCAAGGTCGAGGAAACCGTGAAAGCGGCCTGGGCGAAAAACAAGAAATAATGCTCCCGGCCCGCTTCCTGCTGCTGCTGCTTCTCGCGCTGTCGGCGGTTCCCGCCGCGGCGCTTAAAATGGAGAGCTATTTTTCTCCCGCAGCGGGAGGCGGACGAAGCCTTGAAGTGGCCAGCGGGGCGGCCGTGGTAAAATATAAGGCCGGCGTTTCCTCCGCCGCGGCGGCGGCGGCCCTCTCCGCCGCCGGCTTTACTGTCAGGAATTATTTCGCCGGCCTGGACTGGGCCGCGGTGGAACTGCCGCGGGGCCTGAGCGTGGCCGGCGGGCTCGCCCTGCTTAAGAATATCCCGGTCGTAGCGGAGGCCGCCCCCGACCGGGTTTTTCGTCCCACCCGCACTTCCAGCGACCCTTTCCTCGGCACCCAGTACGCCCTGTCCCGCATCCAGGCTTTCGGCGCCTGGGAATACGGAACCGGTTCGGACGATGTCGTTATCGCCGTTATCGACACAGGCATAGACGGCTCCCACCCGGAACTTTCCGGCAAGCTGGCGGGCACCAGCAAGGCGTTTGACCCGGGCAATGTCGCGCCGCCGGCGGCTGACCAGCCGCCCACGCCGGCCTGCAATCACGCCACCAGGGCCGCGGGTGCAGCCGCCGCCTCCTCGAATAACTCGGTGGGCATAGCCGGCGTTTCGTGGGGAGCGAAGCTTCTTTCTCTCAAGGTCTTTGCCTACGCTGATTGTAACCCCGCCTGTTCGCAATCATCCTGCGGCACTACGGAGACGACCATAGCGGCCGCGATAGACGAAGCGCGCAGCCAGCAGCCCGCCTTAGGCAAGGTGGTGATCAATATGAGCCTGGGCGCCGGCGGCGCCTGCTCCGGAGTTCTCCAGACGGCCGTGAGCAATGCCGTAGCGAACGGGAAGGTCCTTCTCTTTGCCGCTTCCGGCAATGCGGGCTCAGGTTCCGTAGATTCGCCGGCGAACTGTACGGGAGTTGTCGCGGTAGGCGCCACTGATAATGCCGACTCGCTGGCTTCTTTTTCCAACGCCGGCACTGTCATGCTGACCCGCGGCCTCACCGCGCCGGGCGTGGAGGTTTATACCACGGATGTGGGCGGCGCTTATGCTTCGGCTACCGGCACTTCCTTCGCGGCGCCGCTGGCCGCGGGCCTGGCCGCACTGCTCTGGTCGGCCAAACCCGCTGCCAGCCCCGCGGACATAGAAAATTTTATCTTCGATTCCGCCGACGACCTCGGCGACGCCGGGCCCGACCGGGAGTTCGGACGCGGGCGGATAAACGCCCTCAAGGCCATGAGCCTGGCCGTCGGCGATAACTCCGCGATGAAATTTAAGGGGAATAATAAAGCTATCGCCTACCCCAATCCTTTCAGGCCCAAGACCCAGCGCCTGGTGTCGTTCACGGTGCCGCAGGCTCTTGTGGGGGGAAATACAGAGGTTAAAATTTATACCGCCGAAGGCGAGCAGGTGCGCAAGCTCGACGGGCTGGCTTGGGACGGGAAGAACGAGCTCGGCGCCGTCATGGCCAGCGGCATCTATCTTTTTAAGGTCAAGACGGACAAGGATATCGCAGCGGGCAAGTTCGCGCTGATCCGTTAGCGCACAGCCGCCGGCTGTCTGCATTAAATTTATGATCGTGTTCAATAAAACAAAAAATGCCCGGGTCAGCGCCGAGGCCGCGCGGGCCGAGACTTTTTCCACGCGGCTGTTCGGCCTTATCCCGCGCCGCTCCCTCGGAGCGGAGGAGGGGCTGTGGCTGGAGCCTTGCGCCATGATCCACATGTGCTTTATGCGTTTCGCCATCGACGCCGCTTTCCTGGACAAGGAACTTAAGGTCGTCCGTGTTCTGGAAAATTTTAAGCCGTGGCGCTTCTCGCCTTGGGTTTGCGGCGCGCGCGGCGTGCTGGAACTGCCCGCCGGCCGCTGCGCCGGCCGCCTGGCGCCCGGGGATCTGCTGGAATTCGTTAATAAATAACGGGTTGCCCCAAGAACCGCCTTGTATCTATTTCATAATATATTTATAATGACTTATTGATATGGCCGCTCCTAAAGGACTTCAGCGCAAACGGAATATGAGGGAAATCCTCATAGACGAAAAGATTTTGACCGAAGAGCAGTGCAAGGCCGTTGAGGAAGCCGCCAAGAAAGACAATAAAAATTTCCAGGTAGCGCTGCTAGAGCAGAAACTCATCCCCGAGCTTAAGCTGCTTAAACTCCTTGCCGACGAATGGGGCTTTAAGGCCATAGACCTGGGCAAGATGGAGATAGTTCCCGAAGTGGCGCAGCTGCTGCAGGAGCCCCTGGCCCGCAAACATTTTTGCGTGCCTTTCGCCCGCCAGGACAATGCGCTCTTCCTGGCCATGGCGGACCCCAGGGACTTCCTGATGGTGGAGGACATCGGACTGCGCACCGGGCTGGACGTTAAGCCCTACCTCGCGCTGGCCCCGTGGATCCTGAAGGTCCTGGATACGGTTTACGGCAAGCAGGACAACGCCCAGGTGGAACAGTTGCTGGAGTCCGTCCAGGCTTCCCAGGCTGCGGCGACGCCCGGAGAAGAGGGCAGCTTTTCGCTGGCTACGGAGGAAGAGAAGAAGGACATCAGCGACGTGGACGCCAGCGCGCCCGAAGTTGAAAAACTGGTCAACGCGATAATCCTGGGCGCCCTCAATACCAAAGCTTCCGACATTCACATCGAACCTTTTGAGGATCCCAACGGCAAGAATTCCAAAGTGATGGTGCGCTACCGCGTGGACGGCATGCTGCGCCCCGCCTCCTTCAGCATCCCCTGGGCCTTCCGCCAGGCCATCAGCGCCAAGATCAAGATCATGTCCAACTCCATGAACATCACGGAGCGGCGCATCCCGCAGAGCGGGCGCATCCAGATCATCGCCAAGGGTAACCCCATAGAGTTCCGCGTCGAGATGGTGCCCACCGTGTTCGGCGAGAGCTGCGTCATGCGTATCCTGGACCGCGCCTCGGTGCGCGTCGACATCAAGATCATGGGCTTCCTGCCCGACACCGAGAAGAAGCTACTGGAACAGTTCCAGGGGATAGGCGGCAAGAAGAATTTCGGCCTGGTGCTGGTCTGCGGCCCCACCGGCTCCGGCAAGTCCACCACCCTGTACGCCTGTCTCAACCACGTCAACCGCCCGGACATTAAGATCATCACCGCCGAGAACCCCGTGGAATACAATATCGACGGCATCGTCCAGGTTCCGGTTAATCCCGACGTGAAGCTGGGCGGCGATAAGAAGTTCGACTTCGCCAGCGCGCTGCGCTCTTTCATGCGCCTCGACCCCGACGTTATCATGGTAGGCGAAATCCGCGACGAGGAAACGGCGCACATCGCCCTGGAAGCCGCCATGACCGGCCACCTGGTTTTCTCGACCATCCATACCAACGACGCGCCTTCCGCTCTGGAGCGCCTCACGCAGATGGGCCTGCCGCGCTTCGTGGTGGCCAACACCATGAAGGCCGTGCTGGCCCAGCGCCTGGCCCGCCGCCTGTGCAAGGACTGCAAGGTGGAAGCCGACCCCACTCCCGAGGAGATAGCGGTTTTCGAGGCCAACGGCGTAAAAGTGGCCCCTGGCGCCAAGGTGTTCCGGGCCAAGGGCTGCGACGTCTGCAAGGGTACCGGTTTCAAAGGACGCTGCGGCATGCACGAGCTGCTGGTGCTCAACGACGAGATACGGCTTCAGATCCTGAAAGACCCCTCGGCCATACCGGTGAAAGAGATAGCTATGAAATACGGTATGCGCACCATCGCCATGGACGGTCTTGAGAAAGTATTGCTCGGTTTAACCACCGTCAAGGAAGTGCTGGGCGGCGCGGCCGAGAAAGACTGACAGCTTTTACGGAGGATATAATGTTCAAGACTACACTTTCGATCGCGCTGGCCTTTCTTTTCTGCGCCTCCGCAGGGGCGGCCGAATACGACGGGGCGGCCATGATTGACGCTTCCGCCCTCAAGCCCTTCGCTCGCGACTTAGGCGGCCTGTTGGGCTCGGGGTCCAACCAGACGGCCCGTTCCCTGGGCTTTTCCGGGTTCGACCTGGGCGTGCGCGCGTCGGCCCAGCTTAAACCTTCGCACAATAACACCGCCCTCAGGAAGAACAGCGTTTTCGGCATAGGGCTGGTGCAGGCGGAAATAGGCATGCCTTACCGCATCGACGGGTTCGTGCGCGGGGGGGATTATGAGGGGATGTCGGTGGCCGGCGCGGGACTGCGCTACGGCCTGTGGAATATTTCCGACGACAACTATAAGATAAACGCGATGCTGGTGGTAATGGCCAACGTGGCGGTGCACCGGTATTTTTACGCCCGGCATTTTAACGCCAGCGTGGTCTGCTCGCTGAACATGCCCGGAGTTTCACCGTTCCTGGGCGCGGGCTATGATTCTACCAGGCTTGAAGCGCAGTCCGCAGCCGGTTCAGTTCCCGTAGGCAAGACCGTGTACGTCCTTGAGCCGCGTCTTACGGCGGGGCTCCGTGTGAAGATGAATCTCGGGTATATTTCCGGCGGGGCTACGTACACTCATGACCGCCTGCTGTTCAGCGCCAGCACCGGCGTGCGTTTCTAGTTCCCGGCGCCAGGCGCCGCGGTCAGCCCTTGAACTTTTCTTTGTAATCCCGGCGCAGTTCCCGGTCGAGGTCCCGCTTCTTTATCGAGTCGTGCTTGTCCGCCGCTTTCTTGCCCTTGGCAAGTCCCAGCCGCACTTTCGCCCAGCCGTTCCTGAAGTACACTTCCATCGCGACAAGCGTCACGCCCTTGGTCGAGATCGCGCCGGCAAGCCGTTTTATCTCGGGCGCGCGCAGCAGCAGCTTGCGGGTGCGCAGCGGGTCTATTTCCTTGACCGTGTTGTAGGCGTAGGGCGCTATATGCATGCCGTAAAGGTAGAGCCCGTCTTTTTCCGCCCTGGCGAAAGCGGAGGTCAGCGTCGCCTGCTTGAGGCGCAGGGACTTCACTTCGGCGCCTTCAAGGACCAGCCCGGCCTCGTAAGTGTCTTCGATGCGGTAATCGAACCTGGCCTTGAAGGCGCCGAAGTGAAGTCCCTGCGCCTCAAGCAGGCGA
>DAOPZW010000029.1:0-23177 GCA_035353595.1 Elusimicrobiales bacterium
CTGGAACTCTTCGCCGCCGGGGGCTGGGGCAATGTTATGACCGCGCTGACGGCGGTGATCATGGTCTGGTCGCTGCTGTACTGGGCGGTCTCCGAGATCTTCTTCGGCCTCAGCCCGCTGCTCTACCGCCTGCGCATGATCAAGACGCCGCCTATCCGCTTCAACTTCGGCGACGGGCAGGACGACGGGGAAGAAAGCCCGGCGCGGCGCAGCGGCGTGGTGCCGTCTTTGGGCCGCTCCTGGTTCATGCTGTCGCTGCTGGCGGGCCTTGCCGGGCTGGCCGCCTATTGGTGGCCGATGCTGCGCGCCGCCGGCGCGGCCGCGGCCCCGGCCATACAGAGCCGCGCCCAGTCGCCGGAGGCGGCGGCCGCCGCGGCCAGGCTGCGGCGGGTTTTGCCGGCGGTTTCCTTCACGGCGGTGAACGCCATGCCCCGCTCGGGCGCCATGGCCGAGCTGGCCCGCCCGGTCTTCCGCGGCCTGCTCTCCGCGCCGTCCAAGGCGGACCGCTGGCTGGCGGCCGCGGCCCTGGACCGGCTGGACCCGGCATTCCGCATTTCCACGACCGAACTTTTCGGTTCCACGGCCGCGGCGGTTCTGCCCTGCGCCTGGAAGGGCCGCAACTTCGAGGTGCTGCTGCAGCCGCTGCCCGGCGACGACCAGGCCAAGACGCGCACCTACTGGATCTCCGACGAGCGCGGCGTGCATTTTACCGGGGTGGGGCCCGGTGAGTTCCGGGAGGTGGCCGGCTCCGGCGCCTGCGCCGTAGCCGCTTTCGGCTCCGTGGACGATTCTGTGCTGCTGGCTTTTACCGAGGCGGCCCAGGCGCCCGGCGCGGCGCCGCACCTGTGGCTGGCGGCTTACGACCCGGGCCAGCGGGAAGTTATCGGCGCGGCGCGCGCCGGAGAGAACGCGTCGGGGGATTTCGCGCTGACCGCCGCGGAGGACGGGGTGGTCTGGGCGGACGCGCCCGCCAGCACCGCCGCCGCGGCCTGCAGCGGCGGCTGCGGCCGGGTGCAGGGCAGTGAAGCCGTGTCTTTGACCACACAGCCCCTGGTGGAATACCGCGGCGCCAGGGTGGCGGGCGGCGCCGTCAAGATAATTCCGAACTCCGCCCGGACCTTCGCGCACAGCGGCCTGAACCGCAACTACGGGTCCCTGGCTCTCTTTGAGCTGGTTTTCCAATTCGACCCGGTGGCCGGGTTCCTGAACCGCTGGTACCGCCTGGCTGAACTGGCCGACGGCCGGCACTGCGTCAGCGCCTCGCTGGACCCGGCCCTGCCCGGCCTGGAGGCGAAGGAAGACTGGGCCTGCGACCGTTGAGCTGCCGGGAATAACCGTTTTCAGGCGAAAGCAGCTCAAGGTCCCGGGCGGAGGCTTTGCTTTCCGGGGCCTACTGCCCACTGGGTCTTATGACCATTGCCTGTTCCTTGCCGGGCGTTAAAATATATATATGAAGAAAATTTTTAAGGATAATTTTATTGTATTCGGCATAGTCCTGGCGGTCCCGGCTTTTTGCGCCGGCGCGGAGCCGATTCCTTTTGACAAGGTCTATCAGAATATTTCCCTGGTTAAAACGCTGTTCCCGGGGCAGGCGCCCGCCGTCTCCCCGGCTGGTGAAAAAGGTTTTGCCGCGCGCGCTTTGAACGGGGCGGCCCCGGAGCTGGCTTATGAGAACCTGCTGGTGGCGCCGCTGTGGAAAGCCCCGGCCGCGGCCGCAGCGGCGGCGGTGGACCTGGGCGCCGGCTTTTCGCCCGCCAGGCACCAGGGCAGCCGCAACCTGTGCAACGCTTTCGCGGCCGTGGGCCTGGCCGAGTACCTGGTGGGGGAAAAAGAAAAAAACAAACCGGATTTTTCGGAAGAATTCAGCTACTATAATACCAAACTGAAATTTACGGACACGCCGGCTTTGAACGGTTATAAAAAAGAGCCCGGGCTGCCCGGCTACGCCACGGTAGACGCCCTGCGCGGCGGCGTGGTGGCGGAAAAGGAATGGCCTTTCCTGGCCGCGCTGCCCGCCCATACCCCGGTGCCGCCCCTGACCGACCCGGACCTGGGCCTTCCTCCTCCCGGCGTGGCGCAGAAGGTCCTCGGCTACGGTTTTAAGCCCGTGGCCATACGCCGCAGCGAGATAAAGAACTTCCTGTCCGCGCAGCGCCGGCCCGTGGTTATGAACCTGATGCTTTACACCGGCAATATCGACAACGCCTCCGGCCGCCTCGCCGATCCTTCCGGGGCCCAGCGCCGGCAGTGCTTTACCGCCGGCGACAACTGCGGGGGGCACGTGGTGCTGCTGACCGGCTACGATCCGGCGGCTAAAGAGTATATCTTCCGCAATTCCTGGGGCGCGGGCTGGGGCGCCGCGGGTTACGGCCGGGTCTCAGAGAAATATGTGGCCGAAAACTGCGAGGCCTGCCATTACCTGGCCGACATCCCGGGCATGGGGCAGGGCATGCGCGCGCTGACGGTGAACGCTTCCTACGGCTGGTCGGCCGAACTGAAGTGAGCCCGGCGCGGTCCTGCTTTCGCTCGCAAAACACCTTATGGCCGGTACCGCAACACGTAAAGTCACCGCCTTCCTTTTTTTACTCCTGCTCAGCTCCGCCGACCTCCGGGCGCAGCTTAACGTTTACTTCGTCAATGTCGGGCAGGGCGACGCCGTATACATAGAACTTCCCGGCGGGCGGAACGCCCTGATAGACGGGGGGCCGTCCGGCAAACCCATTTATGATTTTCTGAAAGCGAAGGGCGTCACGAGCATAGATCATGTAGTCCTGACGCACCCGCATATGGACCACTTCAGGGGGCTGCGCAAGGTTTTTACCGCCCTGAACGTAAAGAATTTTTACGATACCAGGGCGGAAAACAAGGAAGCCGCGGGCGACAATGAGCTGCGCAAGCTCGCCGCCGCCGAACCCGGCTGCATTACCCGTTTCCCCCGGGCCGGGGAGGACCTGGCCTGGGACCCGCAGGTAGCCGTGAAGGTGGTCAGCTCCTGCTCCAGCCCGGTAACGACCCGCAACAATGTTGAAACGAACAACTGTTCCCTGGTGCTGAGGCTGTTCTACAACGGTAACGGCCTGCTCTTTATGGGCGACGCCGAGTCGGCCGTAGAAGACGCGCTCCTGAAAAATTTTAAACCGGAACTTGCGGCGTCCATCCTGAAGGTCGCCCATCACGGCTCGCGCTACACTTCCACCGCGGCGTTCCTGAAACGGGTGCAGCCCAAGTACGCTTTCATTTCCGTGGGCCGCGACAACGTATACGGCCACCCGCATAAAGAAGCCCTGGACCGCCTTCTCGCGGCGGGCGCGAAGCTCTTCCTTACCACGGACGGTACGCAGCGGGTGACCATCCCGGCCCCCGCGGCCGGTGAGCGGTCGCCTGGCGCGCCGTTAATTAACCGGGGGAAATAAGCCCGCCCTGTAAAATATTCCAGCCGCCGGTTCGGCGGCGGGTTTGTTTTGCTAGAATATGGGCGATGGGCGCCGCCGCAGGGCCGGGCGGCCGGGGGGGTGACAAGCATGTCTACGATATTGATGATAGACGACGACAAGGACTTCGGCGGCCTTGTGGCGGCGCATTTTTCCGGGCAGGGCTATACGGTGGTGCTGGCGCAAAGCGGGGCCGAAGGCCTGGCGAAGGCCGCCTCCGTCCCCAAGCCGGAGATCATCTTCCTGGACATCAAGATGCCCGATATGAACGGCATAGAAGTGCTGCGGGAGCTGGAGGCCGGCGATGAAACTTCCGAGATCCCGGTGCTGATCGTAAGCGGCAAATATTTCGACCAGGGAATGCAGGACCTTTTTTCGCAGGAGAGGAATTTCCGGGCTTTCCTCAGTAAGCCCGTGGCGCTGTCCATTCTGCAGCAGAAGGCTGAGGCCCTGCTTAAGAAGTGAGCCGGCACGGCGGGGCGGCTGCGCGTAAAAACGTATAATTACCGTGGCGGCCCGGACCGGGCTTGCCGGAGAAAATATGGCTGTTGAACTGATGACGAAGTGCGAGCAGAAAAAGATCCGCCTGCTGAACAATATAAAGACGGAAACCTGGGAGATCGTGGAGGCGTCAAGCCTGGGCAACGGCATAAGCCGCGGCATCAGGTGCCTGCATTGCCATGGCCGCGTGCGCGTTCACACGCAGATAGGGGCGCTGGGCGTTCCGGACCATGTGGAGCATAAGTCCCGACGGGATTCCGAGAATTGCCAGGGCGGGCCTGATTTTAAAGGGGTTCACCGGATGTCGGAGCAGCCTGTAGCATAGCGGCGGCTTGATGCGCTTTCACCCTGTAACAGTATTCTGCGTTCACCGGAGGTTCAAATGGGTTCCGATCCGATAAATGTAGTGATTATGGCCGGTCTCGCTTTGGCCGCGGCCGGCATAGGAGCTTATTTTATTATGCGGTACCTTAAGGGCAGCATCACCATTTCCCTGCCCAACACGGCTTACAATTCCGGCGGGCAGGTAGAGGGCTCTTTCGAGCTGCTCACCCGCCAGGATATAAAGGGGAACAACCTTACCGCGGCCCTGGTGGCCACGGAGGTTACAGAGCAGCGCGGTCATAACGGCAGGAGGACTTCCCGCTCCAGGGAACTCTGCCGGGTCGGCCAGACGCTGGAGCACGCCAGGGATTATCCCGCTGGTTACCGGGCCGATTATAATTTCAAGCTGGCGGTGCCCGCCCTGCAGCGGCAGGGGGGCGGGGATTCCCTGCTGGGCCAGGCGCTGGATATGCTCAGCAGCACGAGGAGCAGGGTTGACTGGACGGTGGAGGTACGGCTGGACGCCGAAGGCGTGGACCTGGCCTCCAGCCAGAGCATTGCGGTGAACGATTGAGTCCGTTCCGGGGGCAGCACTCTCACAACGGATAAATTAACCCCGGCCGGCGCTGACCCCGGATCTTTTCGCGGCGGTGCACGCCCCGTGCCTAAATGCCCTCCGTGCTATAGGTCCTTGAGCCCTTACGGGCCCGCTCGAAATAAAACATAATATAGAGACAGTTCTAGAGTCAGGAGGGTAATAATGCGAAAAATAGCAGCAGCTCTGTTGTTCTGTTCAGTTCCTCTTCATGCAGCCGAATTAAATCTTAACTCCGTTCCCCTGAACGGCCTTTCCGCCGCGGATATCAGCGCCGTCAAGACCGCGCCGCCTCCCGCTTCTGCCCCCGCGATGAAGTTCCGCGAGGGCGAGGTTATCACCCAGCTGCACCTGCTGCCGCAGACCTATAAGAACGTCCTGTCGGCCAGCGTGAAGAGCGAGAAAGAATTCGCCGAGTTCACGAAGATGTGGAACCCCATACTGCAGAAGGCCGGTTTCACCATAGGCGAGGTTTCCTACAACGCCCGCCTCGGGATGGCCGACATAAAGTATTCGTCCCCGAAGAACCAGGCGCTGCGCCTCTTCATCGCCGACAAGCTCAATTACGACGCGCTCAACCCCACTGAGATGCACAACCTGCGCCAGGAGCTGACCGCCAGCCTGGAGCGCAACGGCATGCCCGTGATGGCCAGCTTTTACCTTCGCAACGACATCTTCCGCCCCACTTTCGTGCTCTACTACGTTACGGAGCAGGGCGAGAACGGCGACCGCGAGAAACAGCTGCGCATCTTCAAGCCCGGCGAGGATATAGATTACGAACTGCTGCAGAACGCCGGGGTGAACATCGTGAGGAAGGATAATTCCTATACGATGGCTTACGTGGGCAACGCGATAGGCTCCAAGGGCAAACTGGCGGTGGACGAAGCGACCGCCGCGCAGAAACTTGAGGAATACAAGAAATTGCTCGCGGGGCAGAAGATGGAGTTCATCGGCGCCCGCATACAGAAACTCGACGCGCCCTTTACGGTGGGCGCGGTCACTTATAATTACTGCTTCACCGCTTACTTCTACTACTGAGCGGCAATTCGGAAATCAGACAGAACCGCCGGGAAAGCCCGGCGGTTTTGTTTTGCGCAAAAATACGCCTGGTTGCCTGTACGTTGCCGGGCGGAGTATGTGGGACGCGGTATTTTTTGTATTATTTAGCTGTGGGAACTTCCCCGCGGGCCGCGCAGGTCCCGGGGAGCTAAAATCCGCGGCGGGCCGGTGACGCGGCGGGATCAAGGAGTTTCAGCATGATCTATTCGCATGAAGTGGAGCAGATGACCTGCGTAGCCAAGGGCGCCGACCATGGGCCGGCCCCGATACCGCAGGAAGGCAAGTGGACCCGGTCCAAAGAGATAAAAGATATCAACGGCCTCACGCACGGCGTGGGCTGGTGCGCCCCGCAGCAGGGCGCCTGCAAGCTCACCCTCAATGTTAAAGAGGGCGTCATACAGGAAGCCCTGGTCGAGACCATCGGCTGCACCGGCATGACCCATTCCGCCGCCATGGCCTCCGAGATCCTCATCGGCAAGACCATACTGGAAGCCCTCAATACCGACCTGGTCTGCGACGCGATCAATACCGCCATGCGTGAGCTGTTCCTGCAGATAGTGTACGGGCGCACCCAGACCGCCTTCTCCGAGGGCGGCCTGCCCATAGGCGCCGGCCTCGAGGACCTGGGCAAGGGCCTGCGCAGCGTCACCGCCACCATGTACGGCACGGTCAAGAAGGGGCCGCGCTACCTGGAGATGGCGGAAGGCTACGTGAACCGCATCGCCCTCGACGAGAACAAGGAGATCATCGGCTATGAGTTCATCAGCCTGGGCAAGATGATGGACTCCATAAAGAAAGGCGTAGATGCCGGCGAGGCGCTGAAGAAAGCGACTGGCACTTACGGGCGTTTCGCGGAAGGCAAGACCTATATCGATCCCAGGCACGAATAAGGACGGAGAATAATATGGCTCTATTTGAAAGCTACGACAGAAGGATAAACCAGATCACCCCCGTGCTGAACAAGTACGGCATTAAATCCATCGAGGACGCGCGCAAGCTCTGCGAGGACAAGGGCGTGAACGTCTACGACATCGTAAAAGGCATACAGCCCATCTGCTTCGAGAACGCCTGCTGGGCCTACATCCTGGGCGCGGCTATCGCGATAAAGAAGGGGCAGACCGCCGCCGCCGACATCGCCGTTACGCTGGGCGAAGGGCTGCAGGCTTTCTGCATTCCGGGCTCGGTGGCTGACGACCGCAAGGTAGGCATAGGCCACGGCAACCTCGCCTCGATGCTGCTCAAGGAAGAGACCGCCTGCTTCGCCTTCCTGGCCGGCCACGAATCTTTCGCCGCCGCCGAGGGCGCCATCGGCCTGGCCAAGTCGGCCAACCGCGTGCGCACGAAGCCGCTCAAGGTGATCCTGAACGGCCTGGGCAAGGACGCCGCGCAGATCATCTCGCGCATCAACGGCTTCACCTACGTGCAGACCAAGTTCGACTATTTCACCGGCAAGCTCAATATAGCCAGGGAGATAGCGTACTCTTCCGGCGAGCGCTCCAAGGTGCGCTGCTACGGCGCCGACGACGTGCGCGAGGGCGTGGCCATCAACCACCACGAGGGCGTGGACGTGTCCATTACCGGCAACTCCACCAACCCCACCCGCTTCCAGCACCCGGTGGCCGGCACCTACAAGAAGGAATGCCTGGAGCAGGGCAAGAAGTACTTCTCCGTGGCCAGCGGCGGTGGCACGGGGCGCACCCTGCACCCGGATAACATGGCCGCCGGTCCCGCCTCCTACGGCATGACCGATACCATGGGCCGCATGCATTCCGACGCGCAGTTCGCCGGGTCCTCCTCGGTGCCCGCGCACGTGGAGATGATGGGCCTTATCGGCATGGGCAACAACCCCATGGTGGGCGCTTCGGTGGCTGTTGCCGTGGCGCTGGCGCAGGCTTCGGCCAAGAAATAACAGGCCGCTGGCGTTTGCCGCAAATAAAACCGCCGGGAAGTCCCGGCGGTTTTATTCTTTTTCTCGGCTATCCCGGTTATAACGGGAAAAACATTATTATTTTTTCGCTTCCACGCATTCCATTTCGCCGCCATAGGCGGGAACGGCGTTGAGCGAGCAGCACTCTTCCGGGATGCGCACGGCTTCGCCCACCGCGGCGCAGGTATAGCATGGATGGCGGGCTTCCACTTTGCGCGGGCAAAGCGGCGCTCAAAAACCGGCATGATGCACTAAACGCGCTGCGTGGCGTTTTTGCTTATAACGGGCGAGGTGGCCTTCCTGATCATGAGAGGACGGTCTCAAATAATCGGGGTTCTCCGGCGGGGCCCGGCGGCCGGAAGTTTCAGCGTCGCGGCGTTGCGGTTTTGCCGGCGGGGACTTCCCAGGTGGTGTCCGGCTTCTCCGGTTTTATCAGGGGCGCCGGCCCAGCTGAGCGGCGGCCTCCTACCTCCCAGGTGGTGTCCGGCCTGTCCGGGCGGGCCGCGGCCGCAGGCCTGTCGGCGGGTACCGCGCAGGCGCAGAGGGCGGACAGCAGCAGGGCGACAGGAGTTAAGCAGCGTGTTTTCATATGGGTATTCGGGGGCGGCGCTCTATTTCTTTTTCTTGCCCGCGCCGGCTTCCGCGGCGCGTTTTGCCGCCTGCACAAGCGTTTTGCAGACTTCCGCCAGCGCGTGGTTGAAAAGCCGGTTCGAGCTTAAGATGGAAGAAAGTTCCCGGCCGTAGATGGCATTGGCCGCGGGATCGGCCGCGGTGCGCGGGTACTGGGCCAGCGTGGCGCCGCGCAGGGTGGTGCCGGCGGCGTTTATGCACGGCATGGTGTTGGTATATACCGCCGTAACTTCGCCGGCCTCGTAGGTGACCGTGATCGAGGATACTCCCTGTTCTACCGGCTTCAGCAGGGCCGTGGTGACCAGCGGTTTGCCGGGCAGCATGGGGGTGCCCGGGGCGCCGGCGTTTTCGGCAGCGCCGGAAAGTTCCGTTATGACCTGCGCCAGTTCCCGCTTGAAAGTGGTGTCGGAGAGGATTATCTTCCTGGCGTCCTTTGTGTGCCTGGCTATTAATGCGGAATTCTCCGGCTTATCCGGCAGGTAATAGTCCCTGGCGGCTGCGGCCATTTCCCCTGCCACAGCGTCCACGACCTTGTCTATGTCGAAGTCCGTGCGCTCGCCGTCGCGGGCGGCCGGGGCGTTGGCGCCTGAAAATACCGGGGCGGGGGAGGCTGCCGCCCGGCCGATAGCGGCCGCGAAAATAAATGCGCAGGTTATCATGATGTGACGGGGCATGGTCCAATTATAGCAGACGTGCGAGCCCGGAAGCCCGCGGTTCCCGGGCGGTTCCGGCCCGGAAATAAAACCGCCGGGAGTTCCCGGCGGTCTTAACGATTCCCTGGGCCGCAGGCGGCGGAGAAGTTATTTCCTGGCTTCCACGCAGACCATTTCGCCGCCGTAGGCGGGTTCCGCGTTGAGCGAGCAGCACTCTTCAGGTATGCGCACGGCGTCGCCCACCGCGGCGCAGGTGTAGCCGGGATGGGGGGCTTCCACGCAGACCATCTCGCCGCCGTAGGCCGGCTCGGCGTGCTGGGAGCAGCATTCTTCGGGGATACGGACGGCGCCGCCGATGGGCGAGCAGGCCGGCCCGGCGCTGGCGCAGGAGTTGTAAACCGCGCCCGCCGCGAAGGGGGCTATATCGGCGCAGCCGGCGGAATGGGCCACCACTATGCGTTTGACGGCGCCGGTCTTCAGGTCGCATTTGTCCACTTCGGCGCAGATGTCGCAATCCTCGTAATAATAAAAAGCTTCCCTGGCGGTCTGCAGCACCAGCGCCATCTGCATGGGGCCGCGCTCGGTGTAATAACCTTTTTCGAAACCGCGCAGGGGCTGGTCCTTGAGGTCGCGGAAAACGGTTTCCCTGAAACCTATGCTCTTGGCCAGCGCGGCTTCGCAGACGGTAGGCGCGGATTTGGGCGTATAGGCTTTGGAGAAGGACGGGGCGGGCACTTCGGAGGTGAAGGCGGTCTTTACGTCGGCGGCGCAGTAGCCGTTGAGTTCCGCGGCGTAGGCGCCGGGGGTAAAGGCAAGGGCGAGAATGAACAGCGATGCTTTTATCATTTTATCCTCCGAACTGTTTCAGCCGCTTTCGGCCATGCAATAATTCTAGGATTGTCCGCGCCGGCCCCGATAGGCCCGAAAGGCCTTGAATTTTATGGGCACAAAGTCCGCCGCCGCCCCGGCCAGCGCCGGCGTGGTGTGGCTATGGCGGTTTTGTTTGTAAAATAAAAACGACGGTCCCGGACTAACTTATGAAAAAATTTTCCAGACTGCGGGCGAAGTTCCACAAGCTCCATTTGGGGCTCTATTTCATTTTTTTCCTGATGCTGGGCTTCGGCAGTCTCGCGTCCATGTTCTTCGAACAATATTCGCTGATAGATTTCGGCCTGGTTAAAACGGAATGGCAGCGCACCGTGGACGCCCATGCCAAAGGCAGGACTTACCAGCCCGCGGACGCCGTATGGATGCGCATCTTCAGGCCCGTGGGCGTGGAAAAGCAGAAAAACTACGGTTATTCCGAAGGGAAGCTGACGGAGCGGGAGGGGACTTATCAAAGCAGGCAAGGACCTTTATACCTGTATTTCCTTGCCTTGCTGCTCTGGCTGTGGCCGCTCTACCGGCATTACTTCTCCCGGAAAAAACAGGACCTCCGTCTTATAGAACGCCGCATCATCCATCTGCCGCTGTTGCTGTTCGTCCTGGGGTGGGTGATGGCGGCGCAGCGCTACTTCCTGAACGTCGCGTCCTACACCGAGCTCTACGGCCCCATCACCGCCCGGCTGCAGATAGTTTTCGCCGTGTCGGCCGTGCTTCTCGGCTCTTTCGTGAGCTATCTGAACCTGGAACTGACCGGGCTCTACATCCGCCGGCGCATAGCGGCGCCTTTCTTCCGCGAGAATGACCCTTACGGGATCAAGTCCGGCTTCGCCGTCAGCCTGTCGCTGCGCTACGCGCTGATGATATTCTCCCTGGCCATAGTGCCGCTGCTGTCGGCGCTCTACATACAGGTGTTCGCCAACCTGGACCTGTTCTCCAGGATCTACGCGACGCGCAACCAGAACCTGGACTGGCTGCTTTCTTACGAGAACCTGCGCGTGATCTTCCCCGTTATCATCGTGGGCGCCCTGGCGGGGGTGAGCCTGGTCTTCCAGACGATGTCCATGCTGCTTTACCGCTTTAACGTGCAGACGCCGGTCAGCGCGCTGGTGCGGCGCATGAAGGCCGTGGCGGCCGGGGATTTCGACTGCAAGACTTCGGTGCTGTACGCCGACGAGCTGGGCCAGCTCAAGGGCCATTTCAACATGATGCTCGACGGGCTGGTGGAGCGGGACAAGATAAAGGATACCTTCGGCCGCTATGTTTCGCTGGAGATAGCGGAAAAGATAATGAAGAGCGGCAAGGTGAACCTGGCCGGCGAGGAGATCCAGGCCACGGTGCTGTTCTCCGACATACGCGGCTTCACCCCGCTCAGCGAGAAGCTGCCTCCCGTGGAGCTGATCCGTTTCCTCAACGAATATTTCACCGCCGTCACCCTGCCCATCACGGAGAACCGCGGCGTGATAAATAAATATATCGGCGACGCGGTGATGGCCATCTTTTCGCCTGTATTCGGCGTGGAGGACCACCAGGCGGCGGCGGTGCGGGCCGCCCTGGGCATGCGCGCCGCCCTGAAAAAGTTCAACGAACAGAAGCGCTATCCCGAGGTGTGCTTCGGGGTGGGCCTGCACAGCGGCGGGCTGGTGGCCGGCAATGTGGGTACCGAGGCCCGGCTGGAGTACACCGTGCTGGGCGACACCGTGAACGTGGCTTCGCGCATAGAGAGCCAGACCAAGGACGCCGCCACGCAGGTGCTGCTCAGCGAGGCCGTGCTGCGTGGCCTGGATAAAAGCCGGTTCCCGGGCGTGGACTTTATAGCCTGCGCGCCGGTGCTGATGAAAGGCAAGTCCCACCCGATGGTGCTTTATAAGGCGGAGCCGGTAAAGGTTTAACGGCAGGAACCGCGTAAAGGTTTCCGGTTTTCCTCTTTCCCGGTCCCAGCCGCAAAAAAAACCGCCGCCCTTTTCAGGACGGCGGTTTAATACCGTTAGAGGGTATTAGTTACCACTTGTTGTCGTAGCCGCCGCCGCCGCGGCCACCGCGGTCGCCGCCGCGCCCACCGCCGAAGCCACCGCGGCCGCCGCCGGAGCGGGGCTCCATCGGGCGGGCTTCATTGATCGTCAGCTTGCGGCCGCCGAAATCGGTGCCGTTGAGCTTTTCCATGGCGGTGACAGCTTCCGCGTCATTGGCCATTTCGACGAAACCGAAACCGCGGCTCTGGCCGCTGTCCCTGTCGGTGATCAGCTTGGCGCTGGTGACGGCGCCGTAGGTGGCGAAAAGGGCGTTCATTTCCTCTTCGGTGGTCTTAAAGGGCAGGCCGCCCACGTATATTCTTTTGCTCATTGTGTTATTCTCCTTGCAACTATCGTTACCTTTCTCAACTCTCTTCGCTCTATCTCTTCCGATTGTTGCTTGGTAGAATAGGCTTCAAAACTTGAGTTCGGGTTAAACTACCCCTATAGTATGACATTATTCCGGTGAAAAAGGTGAAAAAAGGTGCGAAACGCCTATGAAAAACGGCCGTGTGCGGCGCAAACACCGCAGTTCAGGACCGGAGCCCGGCCGTTTTCACGGGTGGTCCTGGCGGGCGCGCTTTCCTGGCGCGGGGGGGCCGTATTCCTGTGCGGCAGGCGGGCGAACAGGCTCAGCAGGAAGAGCAGCATGGCCAGCAGCAGCCCGCCGAAAAAAGCGTAGATCCAGTAAGGCATATACCGGACCCCGTCCCGGGCGCCGGCAAAATGCTCCGACAGCCCGGCCACCAGCGCCGGCGTTCTGGCCGCGGCCGCCGGGTTCTTGGCCTTGATCTGCATCGTGCCCATCCAATCCTGGACGGAAACCTGGAAGACGCCCCCGTCCTCAAGCCGCACGCTGCCGAGGGAAAATTCGTGCTTCAGCCCGAGCTTGCCCAGGACGCTTTTAACGGCGCCGGCGCCCAGTTCTTCGGAAACGCCGAAGCAGATATAGCCTTTGGTGACCAGCCAGAAAACTAACAGGACGGCCGGGAAAATAATAATGTTGATGAGGGCCGCGCCGGGGGCGGAGGGCAGCGCTTTAACGCCCTCCAGGAACTGCGGCGAGAAGCACAGCGCTATCAGTGCCAGCAGCCATTTCCCCGAGTAGACCGTGGCGCGCCTGGTGAGGATGCCGCGCAGCCCCACGAACAGCATCCCGGCCCCGGCCAGGCCGAGTACCATAAGCATCACTAAAAATATCATCATAATACAGTTCCCCCGTCGCACTGCAAATCGCGGCCGCGGCTTTCCTCCCGGCCGCCGCCCCCCGGGACCGCGCGCCTGCGCAAATATTGTATCAAAAGACGGCTGAAAACCGGCGCCAGCCTTTGGGCCCAGGCCTTTTGGGCCGATATGCCCTTACCCGCGCGGCGGCCATAGCGTATGCTATAGGGAAGCGTTGGTTAAGACAGTTCGCTAAATCTCCGGAGGAACCTGTGAAAATAAAACATCTGGTGCTGCCGCTGGCCGTGCTCATTCCCGCTTTTCTGATCTTCGGGCCGAGGCTCAATAATATACCCGCGGACCTGCGCGACGCGGTATCCGACGGCGCTTTCAGCGAGCTGGCCGGTTCAGCCCCCGGGGCTGATGTCCCCGCGGTGTCGGCCCCCGCGCCCAAGGCGGTGAGATCCAGCGCTAAATCCATTTACGGGTCCGACGACCGCCTGGACTATTACCAGGGCGACGCCGGCATGCAGGCGCTGTCCAATTCCGTGGTGTCGCTGTGGAAAGCCGAAGACGTGACGGTGGCGGGCGGCAAAGCCTCGCTGAACGTGATGGATTTCGGAACGGCCCTCAGCCTCTGCCCCGGCGAGAAATTCTCCGAGCAGCCCCTGGGCGCTTTCTGCTCCGGCACGCTGGTGGGCGAGGACGTGATAATGACGGCCGGCCACTGCATCACCGACGAGAAATCGTGCGCCGCGACCAAGCTGGTATTCGGCTTCGCCCTTAAAAAGGCCGGCCAGTATCCAGATTCCGTGCCGGCCGGCGACGTGTACGGCTGCAAGAGCATCATCAAGCGGGACCTGGACACGGGCAATGGCGGTTTTGTCAGCAACCTGGTCAGCATCTATAACGGCGGGCCCGGCCCTGACTTCGCGCTGATAAAGCTCGACAGGAAAGTTACCGGCCGCAAGCCGCTGCCGATCCACAAAGGCGCCAAGCCGGCCAAGGGCGACCAGCTGTTCGTGATCGGCCACCCGGTGGGCCTGCCGCTCAAGATAGCGGGCAGCGCCAAGGTGCGCGACGCCGCTCCCACTTACTTCTTCAAGGCCGACCTTGACACTTTCGGCGGCAATTCCGGCAGCGCGGTGTTCAACGCGGGCACCAAGCTGATAGAGGGCATACTGGTGCGCGGCGACACGGACTTCGTGGTGTCTCCGGCGGGCTGCAGGGTGTCCTCGGTGGTGCCGCAGGACGGAGGCAGGGGCGAGGCGGTGACCAAGATCTCCGTGGTGGAAAAGTACATCCCCTGAACCGGGGAGGGCGTAAAGCAAGGCCGCCGGGTCAGAGCCCGGCGGCTTTGTTTTTTGGCGGCGGCCGGCTCAGCGGCCTTTGATTTTAGTGGGCTGTATGTCGGTGGGGGCGGCCCTGTTGAACTGGATGGTCTTCATCGGGGCGACGGGGGCCAGTTTCGGGGCTGGCTTGGGCTTCTCCTGCGCCGCGCCGCCGTCCGCGGCCGGCGCCGGAGCTTTGCCGTAGCGCTGCATAAGGTCCATTATCTCCCCGCCGTGCTTTCGGTTGAAGGATCGCGTCCGTATTTCCTGCGGGGTTAAAGACGGGGCTGTTTCCGGCGGCGCGCCGCCGGCCGGCTGCGCCGGGGGCGGGGGCGCGGCTGGTGCGGTAAGTCCCAGGCCGCGCAAGGCGTCGCCGCCGCCGCTGAGGACGGAGATGGCCGGCCAGACCGCGGTCAGGACCAGGCCGAAGCAGACCAGGGCTATGGCTACCAGCGTAGTGATGTTGAAAGCGGTCACCAGCAGCTTCAGCCGGTGTAAATGCCTTTCATAATGCAGTTTCGCCCGGTTGAGGAAGGTTTCCGCCAGGCGCCCGGATTTTTCCGCTATCTCCAGGGCGTGCCGGTCGTCTTCCTGCATCAGGTCCGCGGCGCTTTCGGCGAAGCCGCCGCCGTTCGCCATCAGGCCGGAGGCGCGCAGCAGGCGGCGCCGGGTGATCAGGTCGTCCTGCGAGAACTGCAGCAGGATCTCCATCATTGCGCCCGGCAGCAGGCCGGCTTTGAGCAGCAGGCCGATGGTGGTATAGAGATAATAGAGCCGGGCTTCCGCGACGGCGAACCTGCAGGGCGGCAGCCAGTGCCCGGCCAGCCCGCGGGCCTTGCGCCCGGGCCCGGAGCGCAGCAGCCAGCGCAGCGCCAGGCCCGCCAGCGCCGCGCCGCCCAGCAGCTTGTACCAGGACCGGTATAAACTTTCCGCCAGGGCGTTGAAGAAGAGGGCGTGCGGCGGCAGGGCCGCGCCGGACTTCAGCAGCGGCTCCAGTATTACGGGTACGACCTTGAACGAGACCAGCAGGAACAGGACGCCCGCCAGGAGAATTACGAAAAGGGGGTACACCAGCATGCGCTCTATCTTTTTGCGGAATTTTACGCGCACCTCGAGGCAGTCCGCGTACAGTTCGAGGAACTCGTCGGCCTTGCCGCCTTCCTCTCCGGCGCGGAGCAGCGCGAGGAAGACCGCCGGAAAGATCCCCTGGGCGGCGAAGGCTTCGTGCAGGGCCGCGCCGCCCGAGGTCAGGGCGGCCGCGCGGGCCATGACCGCGCCGTGGCGCGAAGATTTTGCCAGGGTCTCGAAAGCTTCGCTGAGCGTGAGGCCGCTGCGCACCGTGGTAGCGAGCGCGCGGCAGAGATCCAGCAGGAGTTCGTCGGATATCATGAATTTTAATTCCGAAAACCGGGACGGCGTTAAACTTTCCTAAACGTATAATAACAAAAAGCGCGCCGGTTTTTATCCCGGGACTTCAGCTCAAGGCGCCGGGCAGCGTCAGCGGGGCTCCAGGTAACAGGCGGCCAGGGAAACGGCGACGGAGGCGGCGATGTAGGCGTATTCCACCGCTTGCTTCCTGTTCCCGTCCTCGCGCGAGCGTGTGAGGTCCAGCAGCGCGTGCCGCAGCAAAAAGGTGTAAAGCACGTAATACAGGAACGGGATAACGTGCACCGAAGCGGGGTAGTCGCCTATTTTTTTGCCGAAAAGCGACAGCAGCCAGCCTACCTGGGTGTAGATCCCCAGCAGGCCCAGCCCGGCGTTGATGAACATCCATTTCACTTCGTCGAGGCCGAACATCGTTATGTAAAAGACCGTGTAGACCGTGATAGCGATGCCGCCGTGCAGGTAGAGGAAGTAGACGGGCGCCTGCCCGCCCGAGTAGGCCATCAAAAAGCCAGACCCGCCGAACATCAGCATGTGGATCATGAAGAACGGATAGACGACGTACCAGGGGACTTCGTCGCCGCTGGCGTAACTTTTTCCGTTTATCCTGATGCCGCTGTAGAGTTTCATTTGTTGCCGCCTGGCAGGGCCGCCGCGGCCCCGGCACTGCGGGAGCGCCGCCTTTGCCGCCGGTTCCGGCTTTATGCGACGGGCCGGAGCTGGAACTTTAGCATTTAAAAGGGGATTTACGGGAGAGGGACCGGCACTCCGTTTCGAGCCGCCGGAGAGCCGGCGGTTTTGTTTTGATAGAATATTGCCAGGGAAGTATTCCGGACATCCGCGGGAAAGGAGTTCGTATATGGAAACAAAAGACGAACCCGGCAGCGCCGGCGCTGACGGAGAGAGGGACGCTGAAAACCTGGCTCTTAATATGCTGAAGTTCCTGGGCCTGGGCATAGCCGGCCTCCTGGTCCTGGTCTGGCTCATTTCGGCCTATATGGCTTTTATCTCCAACAAGGAGAGGCTGACTAAATTAAAACCCGCGCTGGCGGAAGCGCAGACCCTCAGCCCGGAGTTCGGGGCTGTGCTGGCCGAGCCCGCGAAATATGCGGATAAGGCCGTATTGTGGTGCGTGCAGAACATGTCCGAGCAGGAAGTCTATTACCGCAGGGACATGAAGAGCTGCCTCAGGGTGCTCAACTATAAGGACATGCCGCTGGTGACCGGGGGCAAGCACCAGTATTGCAGCGATATGCTGCTGAAAATAAAGGGCGCCAGGCATCTGTCTGCCGGCGGCGGGATCGTGGACGTTCAGTTCGTCGCCGTCCCTTGAAACGGGAGCGGCGGCGAAGTTCTTAAACGGGCTGGACGAAAGAGGTGAGTTATGAAGAAGACCATGCTGCTGGCCGCCGCGCTGTTGTTGCCCTGCCTCGTCCGCGCCGAGCCCGCGCCGAAGCCGCCGAACAGGGCGCAGCTGGCCGCCGAAAAAGCCAACGCTGTGGCGTTCAAATTCAACCCTAAAGCGCAGGAAACACCCGGCAACGTTCTCTTTTCTCCGTACGGGCTGCATTCGGCCTTCTCGGTGATCTATGACGGCGCGCGCGGCAAAACCGCGGAAGAGATACGCGGCGTTTTTGATTTCAACGCGGATACCGTGGCCGTGCGCGGCGAAGCTTGGCTGCTGCGCAAGGAGATCAGAAGATCCGCCGCGGGTTCGGAGTTCATCCAGGCCAGCTCCGTATGGTATCAGAGGGGCTTCACTTTCCTGCCGGAGTTCGAGGCGGCGCTGAAAAAATATTACGCCGCTTCGGGCGAGACGGCCAATTTCCGCACCGCGCCGGCCAAAGCCGCCGGCGAGGTTAACGCCTGGGCGACGCAGCGGACCGGCGGAAAAATAAGCGGGCTTTTCGACGGGAATTCCTTCACTTCGCTGACCAGGCTGGCGCTGGCCAACGCCGTTTACTTCAGGGGAAAATGGAAGACGCCGTTCGACAAGCAGGCCACCGCCGACCAGGACTTCACGCTGGAGAGCGGCGAGAAGGTGAAGGTTTCGACGATGTTTTCCGGCGTCCCGGTGAAAGCCGGTTATTACGAGGACGCGGACGTGCAGGCGGCGGCGCTGCCTTATGCGGGCGGCACGCTGCGCATGCTGCTGCTGCTGCCGCCGGCCGGCAAAAGCGCCGCCGAGCTGGGCAAGGCGCTGTCTCCGGAGCGGCTAGCCGCCATCCGCGGCGGGCTGAAGCCTCCGCGGGGGAATTTGCTGGTCTACCTGCCGGGTTTCAAGTTCAGCAGTAACTGGAACCTGAACCCGCCGCTGTCCGGCCTCGGTATGCCGCAGGCCTTCGCGCAGGGCGCCGACCTTTCCGGCATGGACGGCACCACCAACTTCTATATCCAGCAGTCCGCGCAGAAAGCGCTGGTAGAAGTTAATGAAGAGGGAACCGAGGCCGGCGCCGCCGCCGGCCTTAAGGGAAAGGCGCGGCCGGCCAAAGCGAAAGTCTTCAGGGCGGACCGGCCTTTCATTTTCCTGATAGAGGACGCGCGCACCGGGCTGATACTCTGTATCGGCCGCGTCAGCGACCCGCGCGGCTGAAAACTTCGCGCGCCGGCTTGAAAAGCCGGCTGCGGTGCGGGGATAAAATGAAAAAAACCATAAAAAGCTTTCTGCTGCCATGCCTTTTAATGCTCGCGCTGCCTTTCGCGGCGGCCGGCCGGACGGATAATATAGACCTGCCTTTCGTTGACGATCCGGCCGTGATCGGACGCTGGCAAAGCGTGGCCCTGGAGACTGATATCGAGGAATTCTCGCCCGATAGGCCCGCCGACCCGGCCAGACTGTTCTTTAAAGGCCTGGAATTCCTGCCGGGCGGGAAGATAGAAGGACTGTATGACACCTGGACTAAAGGCGCGGTCATCTCGGTGAGAGATAAGACCGCCAGCAAGTACGAGATCCGCAACCTCGGCGGCGTCGACTATATGTTCCTGGAGTGGAAGTCCGGGGATTATACGCTGAGGGATATGGCTCCCCCGTATTACGTGCTGGTCCGGGCCGGGGATCAGGAAAAGGTCCTGGCCGCCGCGGAGAAAAAGCGCGGCGATCCCGACGTGAAGGCCTACGACTGCCTGAACGAGGGCGCGCGCCCCGGCATCTGCCGGCGTCCTTCCCCGGGTGTTATGACCCCCCGGCCTTTAGGCGCCCTGCCGGCTTATCAGCCGGATTCGGGGAAAATGTGGCAGCTGGACCTGCGGTCCATGGACATCTCCGGCCTGGACCTCGCCGGCCGGACCACCGACCTGCTGTACGCCGATTTCGACACCCGGACAAAATTCCCGGACCGCCTGCCGGAGGGCTTCGATCCGCGGGCTATATTGGAACTGGGCAAGAACCCCGGGCTGGGCCTGCGCGCGCTGCATGCCAAAGGGTTCACCGGCAAGGGCGTGGGCATAGGCATAATAGACCAGCCGCTGCTGGTCAGCCACCGGGAGTACGCGGCGGCGCTCAGGTCCTACGAGGAAATGCATGTTTTTGAAAAAGAGAGCGAGGCCGCGATGCACGGCTCCGCGGTGGCGTCCATCGCCGTGGGGAAAACCTGCGGCGTGGCCCCGGGCGCCGACCTGTATTACATAGCCACCTGGTTCGCAGACGCCTCCGGCGCGCTGGATTTTAAATACCTGGCCGCGGCCATAGACAGGCTGCTGGCGATGAACAAGGAGCTCCCGAAGGAAAAACGCCTGAGGGTGATCTCCATTTCGCGCGGTTTCTCCGCCGCCGACCGGGGCGCCGCGGAACTGCTGAAGGCTATTGAAAGAGCCGGCAGCCAGGGCGTGATGGTGCTCACCACTTCTCCGCAGGCCTCCTATCATTTCAGCATCTGGGGGCTGGGCCGGGAGCCGGCCGCGGACCCTGACAGCGCCGGCAACTACGGTCCCGGGCTGTTCTGGCGGAAAGTATTTTCCATGCGGGGAAAACCGCCGTCCGAAGGCCCGGCGGTCCTGGTGCCGATGGATTCGCGGACCACGGCCGGCCAGGGCGGCGACGACGATTACGTGTTCTACCGCAACGGCGGGCTGAGCTGGGCCGTGCCCTACGCGGCCGGCCTGTACGCCCTGGCCTGCCAGGCGGACCCCGGCCTGACGCCGGAGCTGTTCATTGAAAAAGTTTTGAAGACCGCGGTGCCGGTGAAAATTGACGGCGGCGTTCCTGGCGCGGTCCTGGACGTGGCGAACCCGGCCGCGCTGGCCGGCAAGTGAGCGCCGCCGGCCTATAGGCCGCAAATGAAAGGGCGGAGCCGCAAGCTCCGCCCTTTCATTTTAACGGCTTTCAGTCCGCTGCGTGGTCGCGGGGCTGCTGCTGGTAGCGCTCGATCAGGTCGCGGATGGCGCGGGCGTCGTCTTTGCGGTGGCCGCGGCTTTGAATGGGATTGCTGCCGCCCGAGGAATCGATGCGGATGGCGGACCAGATCAGGCCCGTCTTGATATTTACCGAAGCCACCTTGGAGATGGAAATGCTTTCCTCGTCGCTGCCCAGGAAGCGTGGCTTTATCAGGGTGACGCGTTCGGGGGTGATCTCTATGCGCACCGGAAAGAACAGGTTACCCGCGGTCAGCCGGCTGGCAATGAATACATTTTTCTCATCGGTCATCGCGTTCTCCTTTGAATGCAAAAACAGGTCCCTACCGCTATGATACAAAACGAGGCGGCAGCAGGTCTGTATTTCTCCGGCCTGGCCGCGGCGGTAAACCGCGGGTGAGACCGGCGGTCCTGTTTTGGTAGAATAAACCTTATGCGCAATAGCCCGGGGCCGCGGCCGGGCGGGGCGCAGGCGCCGCGGCGCAGGGAAGCGTTGCCGGAAGAACTGCGGAAAACTTTTGAAATGGGGCGGGAACGCTGCGCGTCCCCGGAACGATGAAAGAATATTCTGACCTCGGGATGCATACCGCCGAGCACGTGCTCAACCAGACCATGGTGCGCCTGTTCGGCTGCGGCCGCGCTTTCAGTTCGCATATCGAGAAAAAGAAATCCAAATGCGATTACCGGTTCGACAGGAACCTGACCGCCGAAGAGACAGCGGAACTGGAGCGGCGTGTGAACGCCGTCCTCATGGCGGACCTGCCGGTCAGGGAAGAGTTCGTGCCCATGGAAGCCGCGGCGGGAAAGTACGACCTGGGCCGCCTGCCCGAGGGCACGGGCGGCACGCTGCGCGTTGTGCTGATAGGGGATTACGACGCCTGCCCGTGCATAGGGAAACACGTTAAGTCCACCGGCGAACTGGGCGTGTTCCGGATAGTGTCCAGCAGTTTCGGGGAGGGGGTGCTGCGGGTAAGGTTCAGGCTGGAAGCGGGAGGGGGGCATTTATGAGAATAAAGCTTTTGTCGTGCGCCGCGCTCGCCTGCGCGTTCTATTGCGCCGGCTTTTGCGCGGGCGCGCAAGGCGGGGACAAAGCCGCCGGCGAGCGGGGGCAGGCCGTCGCGGTCTCTTTCGTGAAGCAGGTCATCGTCCCGGTTTCGGTGACCGCGGCCGTTAACGGCCGTGACGCCGCCAACGCCGGGGTGAAACTTCTCTGGCAGGTGAAGCGAAGATTTCCCGCGCGGCAGGCCCCGGACCCGGCGCTGGTGCGGGTTTACCTGAAGACGGAATTGCGGCTGAATAATTCCTGGCTGGATACCCCTGGCGGCGTCAAAAGCTGCCCGGCGCAGAAGGATTTCGAGCGGTTCGCGGCGGCGGGCCGCGATGAAATAAAGAAATACGCGGACCGGCTGGGCAAAGAGCACGTGTGGGGGCCCACCGACGACGCCGCGGTGCAGAACCTGCTCAGGAACGAACTAAAAAAAGGCATACGCACGCTGCCGGCTTACCGGGGGAAAGGCGTTCCCGCCTGTGCCGCCCTTACGCCGGAAGAGGAAGCCCTGCTGCAGGCCCCCGCAGCGCCGTAGCCGGGGGAAGCGGCGCCGCGGTTTTGATGTTATTGTTTTGTGATTTTTTCGGGCCGGTAAATAGCCGGCGCGGCTGACCGCCCGCCGGCCTCTGGGAGAAACGCTCTATGGAATGGCTGATAGACCCGCAGATCTGGATAGCGCTGGTTACGCTGACGGTGCTGGAGATAGTGCTGGGCGTGGACAATATCATCTTCATCTCGATCCTGGCCGGGAAGCTGCCGGCGGCGCAGCGGGATAAGGGGCGGCGCGTGGGGCTGGCGCTGGCCATGCTGACGCGCATCGCGCTGCTGCTGTCTTTGACCTGGATCATGCGGCTCACGGCGCCGCTGTTCGCCGTGTTCGGGCACGAGGTGAGCGGCCGCGACCTGATCCTGCTCGTCGGCGGGATGTTCCTTATCGGCAAGAGCACCTTCGAGGTGCACGAAAAGCTGGAGGGGCACGAGGGCGGCGGGCCGGTGCGGGCCGCGGCCACGTTCAACGGTATAGTGATGCAGATCATGCTGCTCGACATCGTTTTTTCGCTGGATTCGGTGATCACGGCCGTGGGCATGGCACAGCAGGTCGGCGTCATGATAGCCGCGGTGGTGCTCTCCGTCATGTTCATGATGTGGTGGTCGCGCGCTATCGGGGAGTTCGTGGAGCGGCACCCCACCATCAAGATGCTGGCGCTGAGCTTCCTGATCCTGATCGGCGTGAACCTGGTGGCCGACGGGCTGGGCCAGCATATCCCGAGGGGCTATACCTATTTCGCGATGGCCTTCTCGGTGATGGTGGAGATGATAAACCTTAAATTGCGGGCGAACCAGGAAAAGCCGGTCCATTTGCGCGAAGCCTACACGGGGTCCGCGGCAAAATAGGGGCGCCGCCGGGCGGCGGCGCGGTAGCGGGAAATGTTCCGGGAACCCAGGCTGACTTGACTGTTTTTTGTTCCGGCTTAAGGCTGGAAAGAGGTTGAAGCGCGGAGGGTCAGGCGGCGGCTGCGTCGGCCGCCGGGGCGGGGCCGGTGCCGGGGACGAACAGGGGCAGCGTGAAGCTGAACGTGGAGCCTTCGCCGGGGCGGCTGGTCACCCACATGGTGCCGCCCTGTAATTCCACCATAGAGCGCGCCAGGGACAGGCCCAGGCCGCTGCCCTCCGGGCGGTTGCCCTGGGGGCCTACCTGCACGAAATAACCGAAAACTTTCAGGATATCCTCAGGCGCTATGCCGCAGCCGGTGTCCTTCACTGAAACGACCACGAAGCCGGAGTGTTTGGCCGCACCTTCCTCGGCGGTGATCTCGATGGAGCCGCCCTGTGGCGTGAATTTGAGGGCGTTGGAAATAAGGTTGGTCAGGGACTGGGCGGTGCGGC
>DAOPZW010000030.1:0-22497 GCA_035353595.1 Elusimicrobiales bacterium
GTGGCCCGCCGCGCGGCGCTGGACGCCTCGCTGTGGGACCAGGCTGCTTGCTCCTCGCTGCACACGCTGTACCTGATAGCCCCGGCGAAAAAGCACGCGGCGCTGGCCGCGGCGTTCCTTAAAGAAGCGAAAACACATTTTTCGCGGTTCGCCAAGGAGCTGCCGCAGGGCCGCCTCTCGCCCGACGAGCAGGTGGAAATAACCAAGGCCCGCCAGCTCGCCCGCGTGGACGCGGCGCTGGGCGCCGGCAGTTACGAATGTTCCGCCCCAGGGACGGACTGGACCGTGATCTATGAAAAAGATCCGGCTTACCGCGTTTCGCCGCTGAACCGCGTGCTGTACGTGAAGACCGTGGAGACCATCGAGGAAGTTAAGGAAAAGCTGATGCCGCTGCGCGGCTATATACAGACCGTGGGCGTGGGCGGCTCCATCGAGCGCAAAAAAGTGCTGGAGACGCTGGCCCCGGCCGGCATAGCGCGGGTGGTGAAGCTCGGGCGTATGCTGGAGGAAGCCAACGGCTCCCCGCACGACGGGATCTTCCCGATGATGTCCCTGATCAACTGGGTGCCTATAGAGGAGAAGCCGTCGCAGCTGGACCGCCTCAGCGCGCTGGTGGATTACGCGCGCAGCCGCAGCCCTTTCTACGGCCGCCACTTCAAGGGCGTGCCCCGGATAACCTGCATAGAGGATTTCCTGAAGGTGCCTTTCCTGGAGAAGCACCACGTGCTGGAGAACACGCCGCCGGACAGCGCGGACCTGCTCACTTCCAAAGTGCAGCGCGGCATCTATTTCGCCAGCGGCGGCTCCACCGGCCAGCCCAAGTACGTTTTTTACGACCAGCACGAGTACGACCACACCTGCCGTATGCTCGCCTTCACCTTCGAGGCCGCGGGCCTCGGCGAGACCGACGTGATAGCGAACCTGTTCATTGCCGGGAATTTGTGGTCCAGCTGGCTGTCGGTGGAAAAGGCCATAGCTTATACCAAGGCCATTTCAGTGCCGGTGGGCAGCAACCTGCCGCTGGAGAACATTGTGCAGTACCTGGAGGATTTTCAGGTCACGGCCGTCATCGGGCTGCCGTCTTTCCTGGTGAAGCTGGCTGAGTTCGTGAAAACCAACCCCAAGCACAAGCTCAACGTCAAAAAGATATTCTACGGCGGTGAATACGTGGGGCTGGAGATGGTTAAATTCTTCAAGAGCGTGTTCCCGGGCGTGGACGTGCGTTCGGGCGGCTACGCCTCGGCCGACGCCGGGGTGATAGGCTTCCAGTGCCCCGTTTGCGTAAAGGGCCAGCACCACCTGTTCGCGTGGAGCCAGTTCATCGAGTTCGTGGACCAGGACACGCTGGAGCCGGTGAAGCCGGGCGAGATAGGCGAGCTGGTGGTGACGGGACTTTCTAAAAAGCACATGCCCATCATCCGCTACCGGGTGGGGGACCTGGGCCGCTGGGTGCTGAAGCCCTGCGCCTGCGGCCGCAAGGAGCCCATGTTCGAGATACTCGGCCGCTGCGACGACCGCGTGCACGTGGGCGGGGCGCATTTGTTCGTGAACGATATCCAGAACGCGCTGGGCAAAGTGCCGGACCTGAGCTTCAATTTCCAGGCCGTCATCAGCAAGAAGGGGCACAGGGACAGCCTGGCCATCCGCGTGGAAGTGAAGGACGAGGCCGCGCTGGCGCGCGCCGGCGAACTGGCCGACCTGCTGTGGCGCGAGATCGAGCCGCATTGCGAGGACCTGCGCGAGAGCGTGCGCCTGGGCTGGCTGGACAAGCCCGCCATAGAAGTGCTGAAGCCCAATACCATAGAGCGCGTGCTGCGCACCGGCAAGATCCGCAAGGTCATAGACAAAAGGGTGAAGGTTTAGGGGATATCTTCGCAGCGCGGTTACGCCGCAGCCGCCTGTTCCGGGACGGCAATATTTAAATTACGCATGGAAGATCAGCGTCGGCGAGATAACTGAAAAATTTGTCTTATGTCCACTACCGCCCGGATAAAAGCGCCAGCACTGGCAATGTGCCTGTGTTTCATGCCTGCGGCGGCTTACAGCCAAAACACGGCTGCAAGCGGCAAGGCCTGCGAGGTCAGGGTCAACGGAAAGGTGGCGGGGACTATCCCGGTAACCGGGCGGGAAGATTGTTACGAGAAGAGCTGCTTCGGCACCGGAAATTGCAAAGTCTTCGCCAGGTTTTTTAAGCCCGGGGACAACCTGCTGGAACGGGTCTTCGACAATACCGACAGGCTCTGCAGCGAGCACTGTCTTGTCAACGAACCTGTCGTCGACAAGGTCGACAAAACTTCCGTGACCATCTCCGGCCTGCCGATGCAGGCCAACGGGAAACTGATGACCTGTCCGAAAGTGGGCCTGCTCTACGACCGTAAAGCCATGGAGACTTCGCCCTATCTCAGGCTGCTGCTCCCCAACTTCGATGAGCACTGCGACGACAGAAGAAAGGGCCTCCGGGCGGCCGGCATGAAGCTGCTGCGCTGCGTACCGGATGCGCGCGGCGGAGGCCTGGGGCCCGATGCCGTCGGGGACCTGATCTGCAAACCTTGAAAAATAGTTATAAAAACGCCTGTCTTTTATTCGGGGACTGGCAACAGGAGAATTCATCTGATGGATACTTTCAGTTTCGTGATGGTGGCCTATTCCATGATCATCGGGCTGGCTATAACGGTCTTGCTGTCGAAATTCGGCCAACTGATACAGAACCGCCGGCGCATCCGGTTCCATTGGCTGCCGGTCTACTGGGCTCTGATGCTTTTTTTGATACAGGTCCAGGTACTGTGGTCGATGTGGGGTTTCCGCAGCCTGCCCCAATGGCATCTTTTCTCTTTTTTCCTGATACTGCTGCTGACGGTTTTCGTGTACCTGCCGGCGACCGTAGTCCTGCCGGATTCGTACGGCGATGATACGGCCGCCGACCTGCTCGGTTTTTTTAACGGGCACCGGCGCGCTTTCTTTATTCTCTTCGCCTTCGTCCCGTTCGTTTCCTTTCTGATAAACGCTTTTTTATTCCGCGCGCCTCTCTTGAGTTACGGGTGCCTGCTGCCGGCCGCCGCCGTTTTTCTCCTTGGCTCTGGCGCCGCGGCCGGCTCCGGCGCGTATCAGGCCTTTCTGCCGGTCCCGATGACGGCAATGGTGCTCGTCTTTTTAACCCTGGATGTAGTGCGGCTTTGAGCGGAACGGGAAACGCTGAAAATTGCGGAGACGGCCGGGAGCGGCGCTGGCGTATATTTTGTTATCATTATCCGGCCGGCGTCCCGGCCTATCATGGATACGTCTAAACTCAGCCCCGCGCAGCAAAAAAGGTTTAAGAACGCGCTGTTCCTGCCGTGGATACCGTTTTTTTTCATTACGGTGGATTCGGTCTTCTCCGAGTTCTCGCTGGTCACTATAAGCGGCGCCGCGGCCCCGCTCAGCGCCGTGCCCGGCTACCGCTATATAGGCCTGAGCCAGCTGGTGCTGGCCTTGCTGCAGTTCGCCATGGTGATGCGCTGGTACGGGCCCATCGGGCGCTTCGTGAAGACTTTAGATCCGGCGTTGAAACCGGTGGTGCGCGCCAGGGTGAGCCATATTTACCGGGACATGTACTACTTCTTCGGCATAAGCGCGGCCGCGCGCCTGGCCATCTATACCGGCGCGCTGTTCTTCGGCCTTTCCGCCAGCGCGCTATTCTGTTACCTGTTGCCGGCGATGCTCGTGGCCTTGCTGGCCGAGGCCGGCATAGCGCTGGCCAATGTCGACGCTACGCTGGGCTGGGCGGACGTGCTGATAAGCGCGCTTTACGAGCCGGAGGAACTCTACGCCATACGTCCGGGCGCGTCCATCCCGCTTTCCGTAAAAATGGGCCTGCTGGTGACCGTCTGCGCCATACTGCCGCTGCTGCTCATCTGCTTCGCCGGGCTGCGCGGCGCGCGCCTGCAGGATTTCGCCGCCAACGTGGCCGTGCTGACCGTGGTCTGCGTGCCGACGCTGCTGGTGGGCATGCGTTTCATGCTGGAGAGCGTGCAGCGGCCCCTCGACGGGCTGGTGGCGAAGATGGGGCGTATCGCGGCCGGGGACCACGACGTTAAGAGCCGCATCTATTTCAACGACGAGATAGCGCGCGTCAAGTCCGGCTTCAACGCCATGGTGGACGGCCTGCGCGAGCGCGAGGCCATAAAGGAGACCTTCGGCCGCTATATGTCCATAGAGATCGCGCGGCAGCTGCTCAGGGACGGGAAAGTGCGGCTGGGCGGCGAGGAGGTGGACGCCGCCGTGATGTTCTGCGACATCCGCAACTTCACTCCGATAAGCGAGCGCATGACGCCCGCGCAGGTGGTGGCGTTCCTCAATGATTATTTTTCCTATATTACGCCGCCCATAGGCGCGCGCAACGGCGTGATAAATAAGTTCATAGGCGACGCCGTAATGGCCATCTTCACGCCGCGGTTCGGTTCCGCCGACTATGCCGCGGACGCCGTGCACGCGGCGCTGGGGATGCGGGCCGCGCTGGCCGCTTACAACGCCTCCGGCAAAGGTCCGGGGGCGGTGCGTTTCGGCATAGGCGTGCAGACCGGCAAACTCATAGCCGGCAACATAGGCACCACGGCGCGGCTGGAATACACTTTTATAGGCGACACGGTCAACATCGCTTCGCGCCTGGAAGGCAAGAACAAGGACTTCGGCAGCGATATACTGGTGACGCGCAACGTGCTTGACCGCATAGGTCCCGCGGCGGCCGATGAGCTGCGTTTCGAGAGCGTAGGCTACGTCGGGCTTAAGGGAAAGGCAGAGCCGCTGGAACTGTTCAAAGCCCTGTCTTAGCCGGCCCTTCTGGAAACTTCGGCGGCGCGGGCTTGCGGGGATTAAAATCTTTTAATCCTGTTCTAAACCTGCTCTAATCGAAGCTTTGCTAGACTATAGGCGCAGTGAGAAACTTTCCGGAGGATAACACAATGAAAAAGTATATTTTTGCAGCCGCCGCGATGACCATGTTCACCGGCGCGGCCCTTGCGCAGGATAATCCGGCGCAGCCCGCCGCCGCCGCGCAGCCCGCCGCTGCCCCGGCGCAGCCCGCCGCCGCCCCGGCCCCTGTGGCCGCTCCGGAGAAGAAGGCCAACATGGACGACCTCAGGAAAAAACACATAGACGCGGTGGCCGCCCTGAAAAAAGCCAATATCGACGAGCTCCGCGCCCTTAAGGACAGCCTTAAAGGCAAGCCGGAAGGGGAAATGCATAAGGCTATGGAAGCCAAAAAGAAGGAGCAGAAGTCAGCCCTGGAAACCCTGAAGAAGGCCCAGAAAGCCGAGATCGGGCAGTTCAAAAAAGACCATCCCCGGCCGGCCGGGAAAAAAGGAAAAAAAGAGGCTAAGAAAGAAGAAGTAAAGAAGTAACGGTTGCAGCTTAAATATACAAGCCCCCGGCGTGAAGCAGGCTCGCCGGGGGCTCTTTATTGTATTCAAGGTCTGCGGCTGCGGAGACGGCCGGGACCAGGCCGGGGAAGAAAGGATCAGAAGATCCCGTACCGCCTGCCTATGTTGTAGAACCCGCTGAGGCCGTCGAACAGGGAGTGAACGAACACGGGCACCAGCAGGTTGCGGGTACGCAGCCAGAGCAGGCCGAAGATAGGCCCGATGAACATCTGGCAGGAGAGCACAAGGCAGAGCGAATGCCCGTAATTCCCGCCGGTTTCTAGCAGTCTGGACGGGAGATGGTACAGGCCGAAGACCAGCGAAGAAATAAAAATTCCGCCGGCCTCTGAGCGGAGCAAGGCGGCCAGCCTTTCCTGCAGCAGCGCCCGGAAAAAGAATTCCTCGAAGAACCCGGCCTGGATGAAGCCGGCGAACAAGGCGGCAGCGCCGCCGGCCAGCAGTTTGTGCGGCGGCTGACCCCCGTTCAGGACGTACATGGCGGACTTGGACGAGCCGACAAGGAAGGGGATAACTATCAGCGAAGCTATCAGCGCCTGCTTGAGGCCGCCTCTGAAACGTACGGGCGCGATATCGGACAGTTTATAGCCGCGCCAATGGAAATATGCCGCGGGTATGGCGAAATATAGCAGCCAGGCCAGGGCTATCACGCCGCTATAGGCATGCCGCAGCCGCAGCAGCGCCGGCCACAGCCAGGTCTCGAGGAAGATGCCTGCGATAAAGACGCCCAGAAGAAAACAGGTTTCCTGGAGAGGCTCCGAAACACGGCCGCCGGAAACCACCGCAGCGGACGGCGCGCCGGGAAGCTCCGGCTCGCTCGCGTTCGCCGGCCGCGCGGCTGCCGCCGGGCCCGGAACAAGAAAGAAAACCAGAAGGAACTGTGCCCCATAGAAAAGAGCCATGAACAGCTGCCAGATGAAGCCCCGCTCCGGTTCATATACGGAGAGGCCGCCGCAGCATACGGCCCAGACCAGCATAAAAGCCAGGAAGTAACGGTTCTTTAGAGCGTTTTTCAGCTCAGACGATCTTGCTGTTATTCCCATGGTTTACCCTGTTGCGCGCATTCTGCCGACAGTCCCAGGCGGGGCCGTCCGGATCCCCGCGCAGGCGGCCGCTAAACGTCATAAATTGTACTAAAAGGCGGCAACCGGGGGTTATGGCGCGGCGGCGGGGTTACCGGCCGAGGAAGCCGGCGGCCACGCTGATGAGGGGGTCCGCGTAGTAGCGGGGGACGGAGGGCCTTACGGGATCGATGGCCGCGGCGCGGGTGTTTATCAGGCAGGCGTGCATGCACCACGCGCCCGTGCAGCCGGCGGAAAATTCGAGCGGGAGAAAGTGGTCCTTGCCGCAGGCTTCCACGCTGTAATAATTGGGCGACTTGAGCGCGCCTTGCGCCGCCCCGACGCAGGTGTACTTGAAGGCGGAGGACGCCAGGGCCAGCTTCCTGCAGGGAACGCAGGTGGCGCCGTCGAGGTTATAGTAGACCGTCTTGTCCAGCAGGGGGTAGCCGTCGCCGCCCGGGGCCAGCATGGCCAGCAGTTCGTGCGCCACATAGGTGCCGCTGGAATGCGCGGCGATGACGATCTTTGCGGCGTTGAGGCCCTTGAGCATTTTTACCAGCAAGCCGTTGGCTTCTTTCTTTTTGTGGTCCGAATAATCCACGGCCAGGGGGCCTTTTACGGCCACCACATATTTAAACCCGCCGGCCTCGCCCAGCGCCTGGGCCCAGTTCTTGGCGCCCGGTTCGTCGGCGCCGTAGCCGCCGTAGGCCACCAGCACGGCGGCGTCGCCGGCGGCCAGGGAAATGGTTTTTTGCCACATCTCGCCGGCATAGAATTCCGCCCAGGCCGGGGCCGTCGTGGAAAAAGCCACCGGTTGAGATGCGGCGAACCTGATATCCCCGCTGCTGTAGGTGGCGCCGGCGAATTCAAGGCTTGCCGCGCGGGCGGAACCGGCGGCGGCGAGACCGAGGCTTAAAGCGGCGGTCATTGCCATTATGCTGCGCGTCAGAGCTGTGATCATATAGCGTATTTATAGTTTAACAGACCGTTCAAGGCTGTCAAGGGCCGTGCAGCCTGCAGTATTTTGATAGAATTGACCTATGCAGGACTTACCCGTCAGCCAGGCTTCTTACGCGCAAATGCTCGGTTCCACCGGCAGCATGTTCGGCTTTACCCTGTGGGGCTTCGGCGCCGGCCTGATTTATTCTATTATCGGGTATTTTTATTTAAGGGCTGGAAAACGCGAGCGCAATATCCCTACGATGACGGCCGGCGTTGCGCTGATGCTGTTCCCTTATTTTGTCACAAAGACCAGCTATATCGTCCTGGCCGGGGCCGGGATCATGGCGCTGCATTATTTTAACGGGCGCCTTGACTGACGCCCGGCGCGCACGGCCGGACCCTGGCCGGAGGGAAAAATTAAAAGTCCGCGGACGCTTCCATGGCCATACTGCTCAGCTGTCAGAATATTTCCAAGACCTTCGGCGCGCGCCCGCTGTTCGAGGGGCTGTCCTTCGGCCTTTCCGAGGGCGAGCGCACCGGGCTGATAGGCCCCAACGGGGCGGGTAAATCCACGCTGCTGAAAATACTGGCCGGGGCGGAAACGCAGGACTCCGGCGACGTTACGCCCAGGCGCGGACTTCGCCTGGGCTACCTGGCGCAGCAGGACCGGTTCACCGAAGCGCCGGCCGGCTGGAGCGTGCGCGACGAAATAGTGAAAGCCCTGGCCGGCCTCGGCCTGGAAGATTATGAAATAGAACGGCGCGCCGGCGAAGGGCTGGCCGCCGCGGGTTTTGCGGACCCGGCGCAGGCCGTGAACGTGCTGTCCGGCGGCTGGCGCAAGCGCCTGGCCATACTGGCGCAGAGCGCGCGTGAGCCGGACCTGCTGCTGCTCGACGAGCCCACCAACCACCTCGACATCGAAGGCGTGCTGTGGCTGGAGGGTTTTATCGCGGAGCTTAAATTCCCGTTCTTGGTGGTCACGCACGACCGGGCTTTCCTGGAGCGCGTCACCAACCGCGTGATAGAACTTAACAAGCGCTACCCGGAAGGCTACTTCAGCAGCGCCGGCAACTACAGCAAATTCCTGGAGAACCGGGAAGCTTTCTTCGACGCGCAGGCTTCCCGCGAGGATTCCGTGCGCGATATAGTGCGGACGGAAATAGCCTGGCTGCGCAGGGGCGCCCGGGCCCGCACCACCAAGCAGAAAGCCCATATAGACAGGGCGGGGAAGCTGATAGAGGAACTTTCCGAGCTGGAGTACCACAACGCCCAGAACCGCACCGCCGAGATAGATTTTACCGCCGGGGACCGGCAGGCCAACCGGCTCATTCACGCCGTGAAGATAGAGAAAAGCCTGGGCGGCCGCAAGCTGTTCGGCCCGCTGGACCTGACGCTGGGCCCGGGTGAAAAGCTGGGCCTGCTGGGCGGCAACGGCAGCGGCAAGACCACCCTGCTTAAAATGCTGGCCGGGCAGCTCGCGCCGGATCGCGGTACGCTTAAGCGGGCCGACGGCCTGCGCGTGGCCGTGTTCGACCAGCACCGCGCGAAGCTTAACCTGGACCATACCCTGAAGCAGGCCCTGTGCGGCAATGGTGAACACGTGTTCTACAAAGGCGCGCCCATACACGTGCGCGGCTGGGCTACCCGCTTCCTTTTCCGCCAGGAACAGCTGGACATGCCGCTGCGCCTGCTGTCGGGCGGCGAACAGGCCCGCGTGCTCATAGCCGGGTTCATGCTGGAGCCCGCCGACGTGCTGCTGCTGGACGAACCCACCAACGACCTGGACCTGCAGTCGCTGGAGGTGCTGGAGAACAGCATGCAGGAATTTCCCGGCGCGCTGGTGCTGGTGACGCACGACCGCTACCTGCTGGAGCGCGTGAGCCGGCGCCTGCTGGCGCTGGACGGCCGCGGCAATGCCCGGTTCTTCGCCGATATGTCCCAGTGGGAGAACTGGGCGGCCGAGGGGAGGGCCGCGGCGGCGGCCGCGGCGGCGCCGGCGCCTTGCGCGGCGCCGGGGCCTTCGGCCAGGGAAACGCGCGAGCTGAAAGCGGCCATCCGCAAGCTGGAAGCCGAAATGCAGACGGCCGAGGACCGGGCGGCCCGCGCCCGCCAGGCGCTGGAAGACCCCGCCATCGCCACCGACGCGGAGGAACTGGCCGCGCGCCAGAAAAAACTGGACGCCGCGCTGGCCAAAGTGGAAGACCTGTTCGCCCGCTGGTCGGAAATCCACGAAAAGGCCTGAGGACGGGCTGGGACTTCTTTGGGCCTTGACACCCGCAATATTTCTGCTAAAATATTTTCGAGCCTGCGGCCCTTATAAACGGGACTTCGCGGGCTCTTCCTTTTGCGCCCGCGGCGGCCATGTTTTCGCGGGGTAGCAATGAAAATTTGGCGAAAGCCCCGATTTGTCGCATAATATTACAAATGAAAATAAAAGAACTCATGCGCGTGCTGATCTATGACGAAATGCGGGACATCATCTCCTATTCGGCCGAAGCGGACGTTTTCGGCGAGACTCACCTTTACGGCGACCGGATCAGGGACTTGTTCTCCGGCCTGGCCAGGGAGAAGCACAAGCGCCTTAAAGAGTTCGACAAGGTTTCCGATACCCGCACCGGTTTCCGGCAGCGCAAGACCGAGCCCCCGCGCTCCATAGAAGCGTCGCTGCGGACGCATATCACGGCCACGGAGAACAGCATCGCCCTTTACGGCAACCTGGTGAAGCTCCTCAAGAACCTGGAGCATATAGAATACTTCAAGGCCGTGGTGGAGCGCGACCGGCAGGCGCTGGCAGAACTGAAAGCGCTGCAGGCTGTGATCAAGGAAAAAATTTAATTTCCGGCTTCAGCGCCGTGTTACCGCGCGCAGGTCGGCTATGAACGTGTCCGGGTCGTCGGGGCCCAGCACGAACACCGCTTTGCCGGCGCGCAGCAGCACCAGCCCCTTCATCCGGCGGGCGTAGCCGCGGAATTTCCCCAGCGGCTTGTTCCAGAACCAGCCGTAATGCCCGTAAAAACCCCAGGTGGCCGCCAGGCGGAACGTATTCTTCAGCTCCGCGTCGTCCAGCCGGCGCACTTCCGTTATCGAACTTAAAGGTATCTTTACCGGGCGCAGCGCGCGGTCCACCACTACGTCCGTTTCATTCACTATAAAGCCGCGCGGGGCCAGGGCCCGGGTGAAATACGCCAGAATTATCACCAGCAGCGCCGAGGCCGGAATTGCCCAGGCCGGGATCGCCAGCGGCACGGGATGGCGGCACGAGTGGCAGCGCGACAAGGCTTTGGTGCCCCAGTACAGCACGGTGATGCAGACCGGGAATACCGCCATGGCGGCCCAGACCACGCGCGTGGTGATCTTAAGCAGCCGGTCCATTTCCGCCTTATAATATTTCTGCATGGTCCCTCCCGCGCGCCCCGGCTTATTCGCCTTTGAACTGCGGCTTTCTTTTCTCGGTGAAGGCTTTTATCCCTTCTTCGTAGTCGCCGCTGTTGTAAACTTTCCGGCGCAGCGCCTGTATGCGTTCGAAAGCCTCGGGGCTGATGGGATGCGCTTCCGAAAGTATCCTGAACTGTTCTTTGATGACGGACACGGCCAGCGGGGAATTACTGGCGATGTTGCGCGCCAGCTTGAAAGTGAACTCCTCGATCTCGGCGGAGTTCACCAGGTGGTTGAGGATGCCGAAATGGTAGGCCCGCTCGGCTTTGACCGGCGCGGCGGTGAAGAACATTTCCTTGGCGATGTTCGAGCCCACGCGGTTGATGAAGTGCATGATGCCGGAGGCGTTGTAGGGCAGGCCCATTTTTACCGGCGTGATGGCGAAACTGGCGGTCTCGTCGCCTACGGCCAGGTCGCAGGTGACGGCCAGGTCGGTGGAGCCGCCCCAGACGCTGCCCTGTATCATGGCTATCACGGGGCCGGGGTAGGCCTGGATCTTGCGGAACGCCACTTCCATGGGGCTGTCGTAGGCCAGCGGGTCGTGGTGCACTTTGGGCAGCTGGGTGATGTCGTGGCCGGCGGACCAGACGCGCGCGTTCTTTTCGGCCCGGAGGATGATGACCAGGACCTTTTTCGCCTCGAATTCAGTAAGGGCGTCGCCCAGTTCGGCGCAAAGTTCCAGGCTCAGCGCGTTGCGCTTGGCCGGGTTATTGAGCGTGAGTACGCCTATATTGTCTTTGATCTCTTTGAGTATCAGTGCCATGATGAAATCTCCTATAGAAAGCAGCGTTGTATTTTAGCGATGTGCGGCCGGGCCGGACCGGGCTTACCCGGTAAACCCGGAAGAGGAAACCCTTGCGTGGTTTCCCCCCGCCAGGGGATATTATGGCGGGGCCCCCCATCCGCAACAGGTTTACCGGTTAAGCCCGGTCCGGCCCTCCGGTCTATACTCAGCTGAAGCAGGACCCCACGTCCGCAACTGGTTTTCGGGGTAAGGCCCCGGCCGGCCTAAAGCGCAATATTTTCCCGTCCGAGTAATTGTATAATTTTACACGGAGAAAGAAAGAGGGAGAATATGCCGCTCAAGAATACCGAAAAAGAGAAGACCGCTCCGGCCGAGACGGCTTTGCGGGAACTGTATAAGAAAACCTTCGGCTGCGAGGCCGGGGCTTTCGAGCCGCTGACTCCCGACGGTTCCGCCCGGCAGCTGTTCCGGCTCCGGGACGGGGCGCGGTGCGTTATCGGCGCCTTCGGCCCGGATAAGCTCGAGAACCGCGCTTTCCTGGAATTCTCCGCCCATTTCCGCAGGGAGAAATTGCCGGTGCCGGAAATTTACGCGGCCGACCCGGCGCAGGGCGTGTACCTGGAGGAAGACCTGGGCGATACCACGCTTTTTTCTTTTTTGAGCGCCCAGCGCGGGGCGGACGGGGCGCTGGCGCCGGCCGTGAAGGACGCTTATAAGAAGGTGCTGGACCTGCTGCCGCGTTTCCAGCAGCAGGTGGAGCGCGGGCTCAACCTCGACGTGTGCTACCCGCGCGCCAGCTTCGACCGGCAGTCCATAATGTGGGACCTGAACTATTTCAAGTATTACTTCCTCAAGCTCGCCAAGATCCCCTTCAACGAGCAGAAGCTGGAGGACGATTTTGTGCGCTTCACGGATTTCCTGCTGGAGGCGCCGGCGGATTTTTTCCTTTACCGGGATTTCCAGTCGCGCAATATCATGCTGCGCGGCGGCGAACCCTGGTTCATAGATTACCAGGGCGGCAGGCGCGGCGCCCGGCATTACGACGTGGCTTCGCTGCTCTACGACGGCAAGGCGGACCTGTCGCCCGAGACGCGCATCGAGCTGCGCGATCATTATGTCGGCGCCGCGGGCCTGGACCCGGCGGCCTTCATGCGCCATTACCACGGCTTTATTTTTGTGCGCATCATGCAGGCCATGGGCGCCTACGGGCTGCGCGGCTTTTACGAGAGGAAAACGCATTTCCTGCTCAGCGTCCCGTTCGCGGTGCGCAATATAGAATGGCTGCTCAGGAACGCCGAGCTGCCGGTAAAACTGCCAGAGCTGATGCAGTGCTTCAAGCGCATAGCGGCTTCTTCCTACCTGCGCCAGTTCGGCAAGACCAGGCTGGGCCTGACCGTGCGCATAGGCAGCTTCTCGTACAAGAACGGCGTGCCCATGGACGAGCGCGGCCACGGCGGCGGCTTTATTTTCGACTGCCGCGCGCTGCCCAATCCCGGCCGCTACGAGCAATACGCCCAGCTGACGGGGCGCGACAAGCCGGTGGCGGAGTTCCTGGAAAAAGAGGCGGCGGTCACGGATTTCCTCAGCCATGTATTCGCGCTGACCGACGCCAGCGTGGATAATTACCTGGAGCGCAATTTCACTTCGCTGATGGTGAATTTCGGCTGCACCGGCGGGCGGCATCGCTCGGTGTACTGCGCCGAGGCGCTGGCGGCGCGCATAAAGAAAAAATACGGGGCCCGCGTGGAACTTTCCCACCGCGAGCTGGCGGCCGGAGGCAACAAATGAAAGCTATGGTATTCGCGGCCGGCCTGGGCACCCGCCTGCGCCCGATAACCAATACCGTGCCCAAGGCGCTGGTGGACCTGGGCGGCGTCACCATGCTGGAGGCGGTGCTGCGCAGGCTCTCCAAAGCGGGGGTGAAGGAATTCGTGGTGAACACCCACCATTTCCACGAGAAGATAGCGGACTACCTGCGCGCGAAGAAAAATTTCGGCCTGAAGGTGGAGCTTTCCCACGAGGAAGAATTCCCGCTGGAGACCGGCGGCGGGCTTAAGAAGGCCGCGGCTTTTTTCGCGGGCAAAGAACCTTTCTTCGCCTATAACGCGGATGTTTACTCCGAGATGGACCTGGGCGCGCTGTATAAGGACCACCTCGCCTCCGGCGCGCTGGCCACGCTGGCCGTGCGCGACCGCTTCTCGAAACGCTGCCTTATGTTCGACGCCGGCATGAACCTGAGAGGGCGGGACCAGGGGAAAAGCGTAAAGGGCCAGCGGGCGCTGGCTTTCAGCGGCATACATGTGATCTCTCCGGGGATCTTCCCCAAGCTTACCGAGACCGGGGTGTTCTCCATTACCGCGGCCTATGTGCGGCTGGCCGCCGCGGGCGAAAAAATAAGAGGGTTCGAAGATAAGGCCCAGTTCTGGTGCGACATCGGCGACCTGGAGCGCCTTGAGGCCGTGCGCCACCGCGCCGAAAGGACCGGCGTAAAATGATAGTCGCAGCGCTCAAAGACTTGGCCGGCCGTCCCGGCTTAGAGCCGGGTATTAATAAAGCTTTGGACTGGCTGCGTCGCGGCGATCCGGCCGCGCTGGCCGACGGGAAATATGAAATAGACGGCGAAAAGCTCTTTGCGCTGGTGCAGCGCTATACCACCGCCGCCGCGCCCGAAGCTCCTAAATTCGAAGCGCACAGAAAATACATCGACGTGCAGTTTATCGCGCAGGGAATGGAAGCCATAGGCTGCGCCCCGCTGCCGCTGCTGACGGTGACCGAGGCCTATAACGAGGAGAAGGATTTTTGCTTCGGCACCGTGGTCGCGGGCGACTGGTCTTCCTTGATCCTGGCCGCCGGCGAACTCGCCATCTTCTACCCCGCCGACGCCCACGCCCCCAAACTGGCCGCCGGCGCCGCCTGCGCGGTCACTAAAATAGTGGTTAAGGTAGCAGTTTAAACCGCAGGATAATTTATTTTGTTTTAAGTTTTTCGAGCCGCGCCAGGTTCTGGCGGGCGCTGTCGAGGCCGGGGGAAACTTTGAGCGCGCGCTTGAAGAGGAGCCCGGCCTCGCTGTATTTTCCTGCCCTGGCCAGCAGGATGCCGGAATCGTTCAGGGCTTGCGCGTCGTAGGGGTTGGCGCCCAGCGCGCGCTCGAAAAAAACGGCGGCTTCGGCTGCGCGGCCGGCGGCCGCCGCCGAGCGCGCGGCTATGAGCAGGGTCGGAATGTGGTCCGGGTGCAGGGTCAGCAGCTGCTGCTGCGCGGCCGCGGCGTCTTTGGCCCTGCCCGTGCCGGCCAGTATGGAATATTTGTTGAAAAGAGTTTCCGCGTCGCCGGGCTTTTTGGCCAGCGCGGCGTCTATGGCGGCCAGCGCGCCGGGGATATCCCCGGTCCGCCAGCGGGCCAGCGCCAGGCCGTTGAGGTACAGCGCGTTGGCCGGATCGGCCGCCGATATTTTTTCCAGCAGCGCGCGGCTTTCCGTAGCCCGGCCCATTAAAAAATATTCGCGCGCCAGGTTGTAGAGCATGGGCTTTGAAACCGAACTGCGCGCCGAGTATTCGTAATTCTTCAGGTCGGTGTCACGTATTAAAGTTGTCGCCGCCGAGGAGACCGCGAATATTGCGGCCGCCGCCAGCGGCAACAGGAAACGCGCGCCGGGGCGGGTTAGCCGCTGCGCCGCCGCGGCGGCTCCCAGGAACAGCGCGGCATTGGCCAGGTAAACCCAGTGGTCCAGCATCAGGTCATTGGTGGCCAGCAGGGGCGTTTTCGGGGCCAGGTTAAGGACATACCAGAGCAGCAGGAAAACGCCCACCCTGCCGCCCCGCCGCCAGATCAGCGCGGCCGCCGCTGCGGCGCCCGCCAGCGCCGCCCAGGAATATAGCCCCGCTCCGGGCTGCATGCGGTGCGAGTGCAGGTCGAAAGGCAGCGCCGCCGTTTTCAGGTATACGAAGATCGCCTGCGGAACTTTCAGGCACAGCCCGTACAGCAGCGGGGCCAGCCCGCGTTCGTACGCGCCCTGCCCCAGGGCCGCGTGGCGCAGGAAAAGGTACAGCGGTATGAAGATGAAAAAGGGCAGGAGTTTCAGGTAGTCCGCGCGTTCGCGCCGCAGGTACCACAGGCACAGGGCTGTCAGCGCCGGGGTAATTACGCCGTTCTCCTTGAAGCCGCAGGCGGCGATGAAAAACAGGAATGACAGCGCGTGCCTGCGTTCAAGGAACAGCAGTATGGCCGCCAGCGTGCAGGCGCCGGAAGCCAGCTCCGCGCGGCCGGCGATTATCAGCAGCTGCTCCACGGCCGCCGGGTGCACGGCCAGCAGCACGGCGCTCCAGAAAGCGGCCGGGCGCGGGAAGCCCAGCGCCAGGGCCAGGTAAAAGAACAGCGCCGCTCCCGCCGCGTGGAACGCCAGGCTGGTGAAGTGGTAGCCGAAAGGGCGCAGGCCCCATACCGCGAAATCCGCCATATTGCTGAGCGTCTGCAGCGGGCGGTAGTAGTTCAGTTCCTGGTTGAAGGGGTCGGACGCGAAAGCGTGCGCTACATTGGCGGCCGTTACGGCCAGGCGCGGGTTCTGTTCTATCATGCGGTGGTCGTCCCACATGAAGCCGCCGCGCAGCGTAAGCCCGAAGGCCAGGAAAGCCGCCAGCGCGATCAAAGCCGCGGGCCAGAAACGGCCCGCAGGAAATGTATCCCCGTCGTATCGCATTAAGGGGATTATAGTAATTTAGCGGCGGGATTGATTATCGCGGGGAGGGCGGGGGAAGCCGGGGAAAGAAGGGAAGGACGGGACGCTGATGACAGGCTGTGCCATCAGCGTCCCCTCAAGGTTAAGACTTTACCGAGCCGCTGACCGTTTTTACGGTAGGGTCTTTGATGGCGCTGCCGGCGTAGTCTATGTCGCCGCTGACGGTTTTGAGCGTGGCGCTTTCTGCGGCGCTTTCTTTTATGCGCACGTCGCCGCTGATGCTCTGCGCGGTGAGGGCCTTGAACTGCGATTCTTTTATCTCCACGTCCCCGCTGACCGTTTTTACGGAAACTTCGCTGCCGTTCTTCAGGCCGGTCACGGAGATGTCGCCGTTCACGCCCTTGAAGGCGGCCGCGCCGTCGGTGGCGAAGTCGCTGATCTCGATATCGCCGTTGACGCTTTCAACGCTAAGGCGGGAAAGTTTGCCGGGCAGCCAGACTTTGGCGTCGCCGATCAGGCTCTTCTTGCCGCTTTTGGTGCGGAGTTGTATTTCGCCGTCCTCGAAGAACGCTTCGGTGTCGCCTTCTTCCTTTTCCAGGATCTCCAGTTCTGCCCTGGCGCCGGGCTGGTCGTGGCCGGCTACGGAAATGTCTCCGGAGAGCGTTTTTATCTTGAAGGCGTCAAAAGCGTAGTTGTCCGCCGAGAGCTCTACTTTCCTGGGGGACAGGCCCTTGAGTTCGCCCAGAGACCCGAAAGCGCCTTTGAGCGCGCCGCCCACGGCTTCGCCGATGAAGCCGGCGCCTTTTTCCTTGCGCCGTGCCCAGGCGCCGCCATCCGCGCCGGCCAGGCTCTTTATGAAAGGTATGCCCAGCATTATGGCCGCCAGTCCCAGTATTGTGCCGGACACTATAGCCAGGGAGGTTATGCCCAGCAGGCCCATCCACAGGTATTTCAGCGCCGTTTTGGCGTCGCCGCCCATCGGCCCCACCTGGTTAAGCAGGTACACCAGCCCCACTACCAGTATTGAAAGAAAGACTAACTCTGAAAGTTTCCTGATCATGATCCGCTCCTTTTTTCTCGCCCGTCACTAGATATGACACACAGCCCGCAAAAATGTTTCACGCGATTTTACGGATCCAGTTTTTCCCGGATCTTTTCCTTGGCCCGCAGCAGCTGTATCTTAACCGTGTTTATCGGGATGGCCAGGGTGTCGGCTATCTCCTGGTAGGACTTTTCCTCGAAGTAATAGAGCTTTATCACCACTTTATACTTGAGTGGGATCTCCTCGATGATCTCATTTATCCGGGCCAGGACCAGTTCCCGGTCGAAGGCTTCGTCGGCGGCGCTGGGTTCTTCCGCCAGGGTCGCGGCTAACTCGTCGTCGAGCTGCGTCTCGCGCCCTTTTTTCCTTTCGGACCAGTTGATGCTGAGATTATAGGCTATGCGGTACAGCCAGGAGGAGAATTTGGCGTCGCCGCGGAACTTCTCTATGTTTTCGTAGGCTTTCAGGAACACGTCCTGGGTGATGTCCCGGGCTTCTTCCTCGAACCGCACGTAATTTTTGACCACGTTGAAAATGAAGTCCTGATGCTTCAGCACCAGCTCGCCGAAGAATTCCTTCTCCCCGGCGGCTATCCTTTTTAACAGGCTTTCTTCATTTTCCATGCTTTACGTTCAGCCGAAACAGACGGCGCAGATCCCCTTCCCGTGCTCTATGGTAAAAACGTATTTATATTTTATATCTTTCACTCCGGTTCGGGGATTCTTTTCCCCGTTCTGCCGCCGCGCCGCCGCCTTGCCTGCCGCGTCCGTTAATTTCCTGATCATAGTTTTCTCCTTGCGCCAGTTTTCCTGCCCTACGCAAGATATGACACGCGGCCGGGGAAAATGTTTCATCCGCGCCGGGCCGGGGCGGCATTCAGGGCGGATTTCAGGAGGGAGGAGCCGGGCGGTTAAAAATTATAGGCGGCGGACAGGCCGGCCGAGGGGCCGGCGCCGATGGCGGTTTTTGCGTGGTGGTCGTCGTAGGCCTTGCCGGTGAAATACACGCCGCTGAACTGCCAGCCCAGCTCGGCGCCCAGGCGCAGGCGGCGTGAGAGGGATAATTCAGGCTTCAGGGAAACAGAAGAGGTTTCGTAATAAAGTGCTTCGCCCTTGCGCGGCCGCCCCGCCGGCAGGTACTGCTCCAACCCGGTGCCGCCTTCAAGGGTTAAGTTGAAGAAGGGTACGGGGCGCCAGGCGCCGCCGAGCCGGAAATACTTCACGGGCTGGTAGGAGGCGGAAATCGATATCTCGCGGGAAGCCTGCCACCGCGCCAGGAACGGGAAAAGAAAGTACAAGTCTTTCGTAACGTAGCGGTAAGTTATGAAAGGCAGCGGCAGCGCGCGCGCGAAAGTGCGCCGGGTGGAATAGTTCAGCCCGAAGAGCCAGGCGTGGGCCCCGCGCTCGCTGAAGGTTCGGGCGAAATTGAAACCGAGGTCGGTTTCGGCGGCGGAGTGGAACGGATGGTCCGAGTTGGAATTGAGTTGAACCGCCAGGCGCGTGTCTTTGTCTTCCGCCGTCAGGTTCAGCGCAGCTTTGTAAAGCGCCCGGGGGAAATAGCCGCCGTCCCCGGTGCGCAGGCTGGCCAGTTCGCCCCCGGCCCGCAGCTCCAGCCCGGCGGCGCTGCCCAGCGCCGTTTCTCCGCGCAGGGCCGCCCGGCGCGCCGGCAGGTCCTGCGCGGAAATATAACTGTAAGAGGTGGAGACAGAGGCCCGCGGCTTGGGCGGCCTGCCCGCGGCCGCGGGCCCGGACTGGGCGGCTGCCGCCGCAGGCAGTAAAAAGATAAGAACAGCCGCCAGAATTATCTTCATAGGCTGTCGCCCAGTTCTATGCTTTCTCTGTTGAGGGCGTCTTTGCCTATAAGGTAGAAGCTCCAGAAGATCACGGCGGAGCCGGCCAGGAAGATGGCTCTCTCCACGCCCTGCGGGTGCGTGATAAGGCCCGTTTCGGTGAGCAGGTAGGTCCAGTCATGCCCGCCGCCGCCTACCAGCGGCAATTCCTGTTTCAGCGCGTCTCCGGCGTAAATGCTTATGTTCAGCAGGCTTTCGCCCAGCCAGAAAAGGCAAAGCTGCCAGCCCAGGTTCGCGCCGCGGCGCATTAAATGCGCCAGGCAGACGGCGGGCATCAGCAGCTGGAAGAGGGTCCCGGCCAGCACCACTATGAATTCGGGCAGGAAGCCCAGCAGCACATGGCCGGCTTCGTGGAAGGCCAGGTTCACATAATCCAGCGGGGAAAAATAATTCTTATGCTTGTACCACTGTGTATAGAATACCGCGAGCCCGGCAAGGACGGCCAGCCTGGCCCACAGGCGCAGCGCGGGGCGCTGCGAGGGGGCTTCGGCGGCCGCGGCCGGCGGGGGGGCGGGGCTGAGCAGTTTTTTTATCTTTGCGGCGGCGCGGACTTCGCCCGGGATATGGAGATTCTTATAACAAGCCCCGCAAAATTCGCTGTCGGCGGCGTTGTCGGCTCCGCAGTAAGGGCACTTGATGTTTTCCGGGAGTCCGGAGGGCTCTTCCATTCAGTAAATTATATTATTTTTATGAAGGGCCGGGTTCCGGCAGCGCAAAAAAGGTAAAATATCCGTATATGAAGGGCAAAAAAAGGCTTGCCGGGCTGAAAAAACCTGTAGGCGACGTTTACTGGGACGGCCTGCATTACGACGCCTTCAATACTCCTTATCAGGACGACCAGGCCTTTTACCTGGCCCAGGCCAGGAAAGCCGGGGGGCCCGTGCTGGAACTGGCCTGCGGCACCGGGCGGCTGACCCTCCCGCTGCGCAAAGCCGGCATAGATATAACGGGGCTGGACCAGGCGGAGCCTATGCTGGAGCGCGCCCGCGCCAAAGCCGCGGCTGCCGGCCTGAATGTCAATTTCATTAAAGGCGACGCCCGCCGGTTCAGGCTGGGCCGGCTGTTCAGTCTTATATTTATTCCCTTCAATTCGCTGCAGCATATGCTGTCCCGCACTGACATTGAGGGCCTGTTCGCTTGTGTGAGCGCGCATTTGGCCCCGGGCGGGCGCTTTATCTTTGACGTTTTCAACCCGGACCCCCACTACCTTATAAGGGACACAAAGGAACTGCTGCCTGTAGCCTATTACCCGGACCCGGCCGGCGGCGGCCAAGTGCTGGTAAATGAGCAGTATTCCTATGACCGCGCGGTCCAGGTTTCGCGCATACGGTGGCATTACAGGCGCGAAAAAGACGGCAAAACGGTGACGAAAAGGCTTAACCTGCGTTGTTTTTACCCGGCCGAACTGGAAGCCCTGGTGCACTATAACGGGTTTAAGATAGTGTCGCGCCTGGGGGGGTTTGACGGCAGGCCTTTTACCGGGACTTGCGCCAAACAGGTGTTGATATTGAAAAAACGCTCCTGATTTGCTATGCTTATCCTACTATGAATACCTATGAGTTAATGTTAATTATCAATCCGCAGATTTCCGATGCCGAGATCGGTGAAGTTATCGAGAAGTCAAAGAAAATCCTGACGGAAGAGAAGGCCGAAGTCCTCGCCGAGGACAAACTGGGCAGGAAGAAATTCGCCCACGCCGTAAAGAAGAACCGCGACGGTTTTTACATCTATATGAAAGTAAAAGCCACTGCCGACAGCCTGAAGAATATGAAGCGCAGCTTCAGCCTTCAGGAACACGTGCTGCGCTCCATGCTTATTAAGGTTGGCGCAGAGCAGCCGGTTAAGAAAGCCTGATCCGGGCATTCGCGGGAAACAAATGGATATAAGAATTCCGGAGCAGAACCTGGTTCTTATCGCCGGACGGCTTACCAGGGACCCGGAATTGCGCTTTACCCAGAAAGGCCAGGGCATGAGTTCTTTCGACGTGGCGGTGAACCGCCGCTACAAGGACCTGGCTACCGGGGAATGGAAGGACGATACGGTTTTTGTGCCGGTCATCGTCTGGGGCCAGGTGGCCGAGCGCTGCAAAGAGAAGCTCAAGAAAGGCAGCGCCGTCCACGTTGAAGGCCGGCTGGCCGGCACCGAGTATATAGACAAAACGGGACAGAAGCGCAGGATGATGAAGGTGAATGCGCGCCGCGTACAGTTCCTGTCCCACACCCCCGCCGAGGCGGAGGGCGGCAGCCCGGCCCCGGAAGCGCCGGACGCCGTGGAACCGGCGGAGAGCGAAGTGAAGCATGACGTTTCAGGCATGGATGAAGTACCGTTTTAAAGTTTAATTCAGGAGCATAAAAACATGGAGAACAAAGAACAGATACCCCCGAAGCCGCAGGAGGTTGCCGCCCCCAGGCCCGCACCGTCCGGCCCCCCCTCTTACGGTCCCCGGCGCCCTTCAGGCCCCGGCGGCCGCGGCCGCTTCGCGCCGCGCCGCAAAGTCTGCCGCCTGTGCGCCGAGCACATCGACCTGGTGGACTACAAGCAGCAGCAGATCATAAAAACCTTCTGCACCGATACGGGTAAAATGCTTTCCAGGCGCATCACCGGCGCCTGCGCCAAGCATCAGCGCCAGATCATGAGAGCCGTAAAGATTAACCGCAATCTTTCCCTCATGCCTTATAATTGAGCCTGGGGAGAAATCATGAAAGTTATACTTAAAAAAGACGTAATGAATCTCGGCCAGACCGGCGAAGTAAAAGATGTTAAGCCCGGTTTTGCCCGCAATTTCCTCGTGCCCCGCGGGCTCGTGGAGATCGCCACCGAGGGCGCCATGCGCGCCTGGAAGAACAGCGAAGCGAAGCGCACCAAGCGCATCGCTTCGGAAAATGACGCGCACAAAGGGCTGGCCAAGCGCCTGGACGCGATAACGCTTTCCTTCTCCCGGGCCGTTTCCGAAGACGGGATCATGTTCGGCTCCGTCGCGAAGAGCGACATCATAAAGAACCTGGCCGCGGCCGACATAAAAGTGGATAAAGAAATGATCCGCCTGCCGGCTTCCATCAAGGCCGTGGGAACTTTTGACGTCGAGATAGTGCTCAAGCAGGGTATCACCGCTAAAATAAAAGTGGCGGTTTCCGCGCAGAGCAAGTAAGTCCTTTCCTTCAACCATCCGGGCCGGTTTCCGGCCCGGCCCTACAGATCGTTAACTGCTGCGGCAGGGGGCGTGAGATATGGCCTATAACAAGGTTCCTCCTAATTCGCTAGAGGCGGAAATGGCCGTCCTCGGCGCCATGCTGATAGAGAAAGAGGCGGCGGAGAACGTCGCCGAGATCCTCGAGCCCC
>DAOPZW010000031.1:0-22156 GCA_035353595.1 Elusimicrobiales bacterium
CCAGGTGTTTGCGGCAGACTATCGCGCCGGCGCCGGGGCCGCCGCCGCCGTGCGGCGTGGAGAAGGTCTTGTGGAAGTTCAGGTGCATCAGGTCCGCGCCGAAGTCGCCGGGCTTTACCATGCCGATTAGCGCGTTCAGGTTGGCCCCGTCCATGTAGAACAGCGCGCCGGCGTCGTGCACCGCCTTTACCACGGCTTCGATGTTGCTCTCGAAGATGCCGAGCGTGTTGGGCATGGTCAGCATCAGCACGGCCGTCTTCGGGCCGAGATGCTTCTTCAGCTCTTCCACGTCCAGGCGGCCGTCGGGCCCGGAGGCTATGTTGACGGTGGTGAAGCCCATCATCGACGCGGTGGCGGGGTTGGTGCCGTGCGCGGAGTCGGGGACGATGATCTCGTTGCGGGTCTCGCCTTTGGCCTCGAAGTAGGCCTTGGCCAGCAGCAGGCCGGTGAACTCGCTGTGCGCGCCGGCGGCGGGCTGCAGCGTGATGGCGTCCATGCCGCAGAGTTCGATCAGCCTGGCGGACAGGTCGTGGATCAGTTCCAGCGTGCCCTGGCGCAGGTGTCGTGCGCCAGCGGGTGCAGCGCGGCGAAGCCTTCCAGCGCGGCGGCTTCCTCGTTGAAGCGCGGGTTGTACTTCATCGTGCAGGAGCCCAGCGGGTAGAAATGCGTGTCCACCGAGAAGTTCAGGCGCGACAGGCGCGTGTAATGGCGCACCACGTCGAACTCTGACAGCTCCGGCAGGCGGGGGACGGCTTTGCGGCGCAGGTGCGCCGGGATAGCGGCCCTGGCGCGCAGCGGGTTCTTGCACCACAGGCCGCGGCGGCCGGCGTCGGACTTTTCGATGCTGAGGCGGTTGTCGATAGCGGGAGCGCAGTTCATATGGCCTCCTTTATGGCCGCTTCGAGTTTTAAGATGTCGGCTTCCGTCTTGGTCTCGGTGGCGCAGACCAGCAGGGTTTCACCGAGCTCCGGGTACAGCGGCGCCAGCGGCAGGCCGATGTCCACTCCCCGGCCCAGCGCTTTTTCACGCAGGGCCGCGGCCTTGCCGGGTACGGCGAGGACGAATTCGTTGAAGAAGGGGCCCTTGAACTTGAGCGAGCAGCCCTTTATGGCCGAGAGGCGCTCGGCGGCGTAAGCGGCGGCGCCGGCATTGGCTTCGGCCAGTTCCTTCAGGCCCTCGGGCCCGTAGAGCGCCGAGTAAACCGTGGCGGCCAGCGCGCACAGCGCCTCGTTGGAACAGATATTGGAGGCGGCCTTGTCGCGGCGGATATGCTGTTCGCGGGCCTGCAGCGTCAGCACGAAACCGCGCTTTCCGTCTTTGTCTTTGGTCAGGCCGGTTATGCGGCCAGGCATCTGGCGCACTTGCTCTTTTTTGCAGGAGAACAGTCCCAGGTAGGGGCCGCCGTAGGACAGCGGCAGGCCGAGGCTCTGGCCTTCGCCCACGGCGAAATCCGCGCCATAGTCGCCGGGGGGAGTGAGCAGGCCGAGGCTGACCGGGTCGGCCGCGGCTACCAGCAGCGCGCCGGCTTTTTTTGTCAGGTCGGCTACGCCGGCCATGTCCTCTATAAGGCCGAGGAAGTTGGGGGTCTGCACGGCCAGGCAGGCCGCGCCTTCCAGGAGCCCGGGCAGGGCGGCCTTGTCCATCACGCCGTCTTTCATCGGAACTTTCACATAGCTGTATTCGGGCGAGTGGGCGAAATAGGTTTTGAGCGTGTCCATGTACTGCGGGTTAACGCCGGCGGAGTAGACGATCTTTTTGCGGCCGGTCACGCGCACCGCGGCGCGCACGGCCTCGGCGAAGGAACTGGCCCCGTCGTACATCGAGGCGTTGGCGCAGTCCATGCCGTACAGCGCGCTTACCGTGCTCTGGAACTCGTAGATGGCCTGCAGCGTGCCCTGGCTGGCTTCGGGCTGGTAGGGCGTGTAGGCCGTCAGGAACTCGGTGCGGGAGGTGATGGCCTTCACCGCGGCGGGGGTGTAGCGCTCGTAGGCGCCGGCGCCCAGGAAACTCAGCGGGCGGCAATTGTTCTTTGCCAGCCCGGCCAGGCGGGCCGCGGCCTGGCTCTCGTCGAGGCTTTCGGCCGGCAGGTTGAACCTGGGCCAGAGGAACTTGGCCGGGACCTGTTTTACCAGTTCTTCAAAGGAGGCGGCGCCTATGGCTTTAAGCATCTCCTCTTTATCGGTCTTTGTATGGGGGATATACATTTAAGGACTCCTTAATTCGGTAGAGGGGCGGCGCAACGTCGGCCGGACTGTGCTTGCCGGGGACCAGGGATTACGAACGGTAAAGCCGGAGCCGGGAACCGGGAGCCGCGGATCCGGCTTTAATTCCCCGGCTCCCGGACCCCGGCCCCGACCCGCGGCCGCGCTGTTAATGCGCCGCTTGCTTGATGAATTCCTGGTAAGCGGTCCAGTCCATCAGGGCTTCGGCCTCGGCGGGGTTGGACGGCTTCATCTTGAACAGCCAGCCGCCTTCCAGGGGGGACTGGTTGAGCAGGGCGGGCTCGCCGGTAACCGCGTCGTTGACGGCGGTTACTTCTCCGGACACGGGGGCGTAGATGTCGAAAGCTGATTTTACGGATTCCACCACCGCGCAGGGCTTCTCTTTCTCCAGCTTCTGGCCCACTTTCGGCAGTTCCACGAACACGACGTCGCCCATTTCGTGCTGGGCGTGGTCGGAAATACCTACCGCGGCTTCGGCGCCGGGGTGTACCCACTCGTGGGTCTTGGTGTATCTGGCTTCTTCGGGTTTGGGCATTTTTTTCTCCTCCGTAATTTAAATCAAAATTTTTCCGCTCCTGCGTTTCCTTATGCGGCGCCTATTCCTTTATTGAAGGCCGTGCCTTTGAAGAAAGGAACTCTCGCCACTTCGGCCTTTACGCGACGCCCGTGTATCTCCACTTCCAGCGGCGCGCCGGGCTTCAGGTCCGGTGGAACGATGTAGCCTACGCCTATGCCTTTTTTGAGGGTGGGGGAATAGGTGGCGCTGGCCAGCTCGCCCACCTGTTTGCCGTCCATGAATATTTTACAGCCGGTGCGCGGCACGCCGCCGGTAAGCGTCAGGCCCGTGAGGCGGCGCTTCACGCCGTTGGCTTTCTGCTCGGCCAGGATGGCGCGCCCGTTGAAATCTCCCTTGTCCAGCGCCACCACCCAGCCGTAGCCGGTTTCGTAGGTGGTGTGAAAATCGTCCACGTCGGCCCCGTACAGCAGGTAGCCTGATTCCAGGCGCAGCGTGTCGCGCGCGCCCAGGCCGCAGGGCACAATGCCGTAGGGCTTGCCCAGTTCCATGAAATGTTCCCAAAGCTTGTTTATTATGGAATGGGGCGCCGTCACTTCAAAGCCGTCCTCGCCGGTGTAGCCGGTGCGGCTCACATAGCAGTGCTCGCCCATGATGTCCTTCTCCACAATGCCGAAGCGGGGCAGTTTCAGCGCTTCCGGGGCGAAGGTCTCGAACATCTTGGGCACATTGGGGCCCTGTACGGCGATCATCGAAAAATCTTCGCTCCTGTTCTCCACCTTCACATGCATCTTAACCGCCTGCGCCTTGAACCATTCGTAGTCCTTGGTGGAGGTGGTGGCGTTCACTATCACCAGGTAGCGGTCGGCGGCCAGGCAGAAAGCTATGATGTCGTCCACCAGGCCGGCGTTCTCGTTGGTGACATGGGAATACACGCCTTTTCCGGGGGTGGCCTTGCGCAGGTCGTTGGTGTTTATTTTCTGCAGCAGTTTGAAGGCGTCGGCGCCGGTGACGAACACCTGGCCCATGTGGGAAACGTCGAAGAGGCCGGCGGACTTGCGCACGGCTTCGTGCTCTTTGAGGATGCCGGCGAACTGGATGGGCATTTCCCAACCGTGGAAGTCCACCATCTTGCCGCCGTACTTCCTCATGGTTTCGTTTAAAGCTGTGCGGCGGATGGTGGTAGCGGTGGACATAGTGCCTCCTGTAAATTTATGCGGATATAATTTTATAACAAATATCCCGAGGGTCGGGCAAATCAGCGCTTGGTTTACATCGCTTTTTGTATTATATTATTGCAAAGCGACAACCGCTACTATGCTTAAAATCCTGGCCGGGCTGAAGGAAAAAGGGCATCCCCGTGTCTTCGGGGCTCTTGAAATATTAAAGTATATCGGTCCCGGCCTGGTCGTGACCGTCGGCTTTATCGACCCCGGCAACTGGGCGGCGAACCTGGCCGCCGGCTCGTCTTACGGCTATGCGCTGCTGTGGATGGTGACGCTGTCCACGCTGATGCTTATAATCCTGCAGCACAACGTGGCGCATTTGGGCATAGCCACCGGCCTGTGTCTCAGCGAGGCCGCCCGCAAGCACCTGCCCCGGGCGCTGTCCGGGCCGCTGCTCTGGTCGGCCATGGGCGCGTCGGTTTCCACCTCGCTGGCGGAAATCCTCGGCGGCGCGCTGGCGCTGCAGATGCTGTTCGGGGTCCCGGTCAAGCTCGGCGCGGCCCTGGTGACCGCCCTGGTGCTGTTTTTGCTGCTCAGCAATACCTACCGCAGGCTTGAGAAATGGATCATCGGCTTCGTCTCGCTGATAGGGATCTCGTTCATTTATGAACTTAAAATAGCGCCGGTGGACTGGGGCGCGGCGGCGGCGGGCCTGGTCACGCCGGCGCTGCCCCCCGGCTCCATGCTCGTCGCCATGAGCGTGCTGGGCGCCGTGGTCATGCCGCATAACCTGTTCCTGCATTCCGAAATAATACAGAGCCGCCAGTGGAACCTGGAAGACGAGAAAGTTATACGCAAGCAGCTCCGGTACGAATTCGCCGACACCCTGCTGTCCATGCTGGCGGGCTGGGCCATAAACAGCGCCATGATCATAATGGCCGCCGCCACCTTCTACCGGCTGGGCGCGCCGGTGAGCGAACTGCGGCAGGCCGGGGAAATGCTCACGCCCCTGCTGGGCAAACTTTCTTCGCTGGTGTTCGCCCTGGCGCTGTTGTTCTCGGGCATAGCCTCCAGCGTAACATCCGGCATGGCCGGCGGCTCCATTTTCGCCGGCCTCTACGGCGAGCCGCTGAACCTGGAAGACCTCCACAGCCGGACCGGCATGCTGATCTCGCTGTTGGCCGCGCTGGGGATGATATTCTTTGTTTCCAACCCGTTCAGGGGGCTGATCGTTTCACAGATGCTGCTCAGCGTGCAGCTGCCTTTCACCATTTTCCTGCAGGTCTACCTGACCTCATCGGAAAAAGTAATGGGCCGCTACGCCAACGGGCGCGGGGACCTGCTGCTGCTGGCGGGCATAGGCCTGGCGGTCAGCTGGTTCAATGTGAAGCTGCTGTTAAGTTTTTTCTAGGGCTTACGCCGGCTTGAAAAATATTATGGACAGCGGCGGCAGCGTTATATCCAGCGAGTAAGCCCGCCCGTGGTAGGGCTCTTCCTTCGCCTCGGTCCCGCCCATGTTGCCCAGCCCGCCGCCCCAGTAGCCGGAGGCGTCGCTGTTGAGCAGTTCTTTCCAGAAGCCGCCCTGCGGCACGCCCACCTTGTAGTTCAGGCGCGTTACCGGCGTGAAATTGCACACGGCAAGTATGACCTCGTCCGAATCCTGCGCCTTCCTCAGGTAAGCCAGCGTGCTCTGCTGGGAGTCGTTGGCGTCCACCCACTCGAAGCCGGAATTGCTGCAGTTCAGCTCGTGCAGGGCCGGTTCCGAGCGGTAAAGCCGGTTCAGGTCGCGCACCCAGTTCTGCATGCCGGAATGGGGGGCGTGCCCGGTCTCGTGCCAGTCAAGGCTGGCGTCGTGGTTCCACTCCTTCCACTGGGCGAACTCGCCGCCCATGAAAACAAGTTTCTGGCCCGGCTGGGCGAACATGCTGCCGAACAGCAGCCGGAGGTTGGCGAACTTCTGCCAGTCCGTGCCGGACATCTTTTTCAGCAGCGAGCCCTTGCCGTGCGCCACCTCGTCGTGGGACAGCGGCAGCACGTAGTTCTCGCCGAAAGCGTAGAGCATGCGGAAATTCAGCGCCGTGTGGTGGTATTTGCGGAACACCGGGTCCCTGGCCAGGTAATTGAGCGTGTCGTGCATCCAGCCCATATCCCACTTCAGGCCGAAGCCCAGGCCGCCCAGGTAGGTGGGGCGGGAGACCATCGGCCAGGCCGTGGACTCTTCCGCGTAGGTCTGCACGTCGGGGTAATTCTCGTAGACCACGTGGTTGAACTGCTTCAGGAAAGCTATGGCTTCCAGGTTCTCGTTGCCGCCGTGGCGGTTGGGGATCCACTCGCCCTTTTTCCGGGAATAGTCCAGGTACAGCATCGAGGCCACCGCGTCCACGCGCAGGCCGTCGGCGTGGTATTTGTCCAGCCAGTACAGCGCGCTGGAGAGCAGGAAGCTTTTTACCTCTTTGCGGCCGAAATTAAAGATGGAGCTTTTCCAGTCGGGGTGGAAGCCCTGCCTGGGGTCGGCGTGTTCGTAGAGATGCGTGCCGTCGAAGAATTCCAGCCCGTGCGCGTCGGTGGGGAAATGCGCCGGCACCCAGTCCATTATCACGCCTATGCCGTTCTGGTGCAGCCGGTCGATCATGAGCATCAGGTCTTCCGGTTTGCCGTAGCGGCCGGTGGGGGAAAAATAGCCGGTGGTCTGGTAGCCCCAGGAGCCGTAGAAAGGGTGTTCCGTAATGGGCATCAGTTCTATGTGGGTAAAGCCCATCTGCCGCACATAGTCCGTAAGCTTGTCCGCCAGTTCGGCGTAGCTCAGCGAGCGGTTGCCCTCTTCGGGTACGCGCATCCACGAGCCTAAATGCACCTCGTAGATGGAGACCGGGCTCTTAAGGCCGTTGGCCCGGCCCCTGTTCTTCATCCACTCGGCGTCGCCCCATTCATAAGCCGGCTGCCAGACCACGGACGCGGTCTTGGGGGGAGTTTCGGAAGCGAAAGCGTAAGGGTCGGCCTTCTCCGCGCTGAAGCCGTTGTATTTTGAGGTTACCTGGTATTTGTAATTATTGCCCTGTTTAACGCCCGCGACGAAGCCTTCCCAGATGCCGGAATGACCGCGCTGCGTCAGCGGGTTGGCGGTCTTGTTCCAGCCGTTGAAGTCCCCTATCACGGTTACAGAGGAGGCGTTGGGCGCCCAGACGGCGAAGTGCGTGCCCTCCGTCCCGTTGCGGGTGATGAGGTGCGCGCCGAGCTTCTTGTAAAGCCGCACGTGGTTGCCCTCGTTGAAGAGGTAGAGGTCCTGGTCGGTCAGCAATTGCGCGTCAGCGGGTTTTCCCATAGTTGTATCCTCGGCGTCCGGCAACGGCGCGCAGCCGGCGGCGGCTTACTTGCCCTGCTGTTTAGCCTTCTTCGCCAGCTGCAGTTTCAGCATTTCGCCCATCGAGCCCAGCGGGGCTTCTTCCGAGGGCCCCTGCTGCTGGTACTGCTTCAAAGTCGCTTCCGCTTCGTCCGCCTCGCGGCTGACGTCGGCGGGAACCAGCGAGATCCTGTTGTTCTCGCGGTTGACCGCTTCGATGCGCACTTCTATGGTCTGCCCCGTTTTCAGCACCTCTTCCGGGTGCTGGATGCGGCGCTCGCCGCCGAGGCGCGAGATATGGATGAGCCCGTCCACGCCGGGCGCCAGCGTGATGAACGCGCCGAAAGGCGCCAGCCGCGAAACCGTGCCGGTATGGTAGGAGCCGGCCGGGAATTTCTCCGCGGCGCTGTCCCAGGGGTTGGGCAGCGTGTCTTTCAGGCTTAAAGAAATTTTCTCGTTGTCCCAGTCCAGCCTTTTTATGACCACTTCCACGGGCTGTCCCACCGAAAGGATGTCGCTCACTTTTTCGGTGCGGTGCCAGGCCATTTCAGAAACGGGCAGCAGGCCCTCCATGCCGCCGATGTCCACGAAAGCCCCGAAGTTCTGTATGGAGGTCACCGAGCCCTTTACCTTCTGCCCTTCGGCCAGCGAATTCTTCAGTTCCTGTATCCTGAGCTTGCGGTCGGCTTCCATTATTTCCCTGCGGGAAAGCACCACGTTGCGGTCCGTGCATTCCAGCACGTAGAAAGCCAGCGCCGAGCCGATATAGTCCGCGGTGTTCTCGCCGCGGCGCGGGCCCATCTGCGAGAAGGGGCAGAAAGCGCGCGCCCCGCCGTTGAGGGTGATCTCGAAGCCGCCCTTCATTTCCCGGGATACGGTGCCTTCCACCGCTATGTGGTTGCGGGCCGCGTCGGCCAGCTGGGCGCGGGCCGCGGGCCCGGTGCCGATCTTGGTCGTAAAATGCATTTCGCCGTTCTGCGAGTAGAGGAAATAGGCGCGCACCCTGTCGCCTTCTTTCACCAGCAGGTTCCCTTCGGCGTCCACCAGCTCTTTGCGGTCGAGGTAGCCCTCGCCTTTGCCGCCTACCTGGAGGAAGGCGTATTCGGCGGTTATCTTCACGATGTCGGCCTCTATCTTCTGGCCGGGCTCCATGCGGGAGGGTTCTTTGTAGGTCTCCTCGAACATAGCCTTGAAACTTTCTTCGTTCTCTTCAATGGGGGTGTTGTTGTCGTTCATAGATATTGTGGGTATTCCTCAACCGCGGGATTCTGAGCTTAATATCATTTTACAATAACTGGAAGTACTTCTCAAAAGAGACGCCGTTAAACCGGATAAAAATACGCCGGTTTTCGCGCGGCTCCGCGGGTCATTTCAGCGTCCAGTGCTTCCCTTCCGGCTTGTCCAGCTGCCGCCAGGCCCGGATCAGGCGGGAAGCGGTAAGCATCAGTCCCGTTGCGGCCAGCAGGATCCAGCCCGCGAGTATCAGCTGCTCGTTCCTCAGCCGCTTTTTCAGCGCCTCCGAGGCTTCGGTTCTCGCGCGCACCGCGGCGCGCAGCGCTTCTGCTTCCTTGTCCGCGCCCGAGTAACGCTTTTCCGCCGCGGCCGATACAGGCGCAGACCCTTTCATTCCGATCTTTCCGGAAAGCGCGGCCGCCGGAAGAATTACGCCTTCTTCTCCGCCGCTGTCCGCTGCTGCTGCGGCGCGGGCGCGCGCGGGCCGGGCGGCGCCCGCCGCAGCGGTTCTCATGGGCGCGAAGCCTCCTCCGGATTCTCCGAAGCCCATGGTTTTCATGCGCGGTATCCCCGCGGCAGCGGGGCGCGCCGGCCGCCGGGCTGCGCCCTCCTCGCCGGACTCCGCCGGGAGCGCGGCGGGTTTTATGAGCGCCAGCGGATCGGTGGCGGCCGTTCTGAAGCGCCCCGCCGCGGGCCGGGTGCGGCTTTCAGCGGCGGGGAGCGGAACCGCCGCATTAATGCTTTGTTGCGCGGAGCGCGGCCGGCTGAAGCCGGGGAGCGCCACTTCTTTAAAACAATACAGGCCGCAGGCGAGGATGACCGCCGTCCAGAGGGCGGTGCGCAGCAGCAGGCGGAAAAGGGCCCTAGCGGGGCGCAGCGTGGCCTTGGGCCGGTTCAGCGGCAATGATGAGTTCTGCATCCGATTTTTTGATATTATAGCCGAAGCCGCGGAGGGACGCAACTTTATGAGCAGAGCTTTTGTAAAAGAAGACAGCGCCGTGCCGGAGGACCCCGTAAAAAGGCAGTCCAGCGGCAGGCCCAACTATGTCACCGCCGCCGGGCTGGAAAGCCTGAAGGCGCGCGCGGCGGAACTGGCGGCCCTGCGCGCGAAACTGATCGCGGGCAAGCACGAGGAAGAGCCCCGCGGCCTGCAGCTGCAGCAGGCCGAGATCGACCTGGCTTATTACGAGGGGCAGGTTAAAAGCGCCCGGCTGGTGGACAACCGCGGCCTGGCGGCGGACGACGTGCGCTTCGGCGCGCGGATAACCGTCAGGGACCAGTCCGGCTGCGAGCGGTATTACTCGATAGTCGGGGAGGACGAGGCCGACGCCGCAGCCGGCAAGCTGAACTGGGCTTCGCCCCTGGCCGCCGCCCTGCTGGGGAAAAAGGCGGGGGCTCTGGTCCGGCTTGAGCGCAAGGGCGGGGAGCTCGGCCTGGAGATAATTTCAGTCGGCTATCCTAAGGCGTGACCGCGCCTGCCGGGCCGCCTTCCTGCTTTTGGGCCGGCAGTTTCCAGCCCTGCGAATCCATGAACTTGCGGGTCAGCGCGTCGTCGGGGGTCAGCTCCATTACTTTCTCATAGGCCTTGCGGGCTTTCGCCTTGTCGCCGGACATGTAGTAGGCGGAGCCGAGCCGCGTCCAGCCCAGCGGGTTCTTTTCGTCGAGCTGTACGACTTCCTCGCATTCCTTTACCGCCGCGTCGAACTGCTGGATGTAGAAGCTCTTGGCGGCCCGCTTGAGCTTTTCCTTGATCAGCGCCACTTTGGGCAGCAGGTCGTCGCGGCGGATGGGGTCGCGCGTCAGTCCGGACAGGCCGTTGAGCAGTTCCTCGAACAGCGTGGGCCCGTGGGGGTCGGCGCCCACGGCGGCGTGCGCCAGCAGGAAGGCCTTCTGCTCCTTTCCCTCGACGTAGGCGGCCATGGCCTCGGCGGCCGTGTCGGACTGCTCGTTGTTCTTCTGCAGGATCTTTTCGCGGACCGGGGTCTCCTTCAGCTGCAGCATGCCGATAAGGGTGTTGAGCCTGGCGACTTTTTCGCCCCAGGGCCCATCCGCAAGGGCGGGCTCGAGGTTGAAGGCTTTCTGCACGTTCTCCGCCGCAAGGTTATATTCGCGGGCCGCTATGTTCCTGCCGGCCATTTCCAGGTAATCGTTGGCGTAAATTTTAAGCGCTTCCAGTTTTTCTTTGCTGGCCTTGAGCTTGCCGGTGGCGCTGCGGGCGGTGGCGCCGGTCAGCGGCTGCTTCGCCCTGGAGGTGCCGTAGCGGAAGGTGACGCCGAATTTCTGCGTCGTGCCGAGCAGGCCGAAGGGCGCCACGGCGTAATCCACGTCCAGGTAGGAAAGGCGGTAGCCGAAGCCCAGGCGCGGGCCCGAGCCCAGTTCCTGGCCGGAAACGTAGCCGCCGCGCAGGGAGAACAGCTGGAACAGGAAATACTCGGCGCCGGCGTTGAAAGAGAACTTGTCATAATTGGACGAGGTCAGGTCCAGGACCAGCGTTAAGGTGTGCGCCGGAACGGGGCGGGTGATCAGGGCCAGTCCCAGCGTGGTGGACTGCGGCAGGGGGAAGACCTGGGTGTCGAATTTCAGCCCGCCGCCCAGGTTCCGCAGGGCCAGGGCCACGCGCAGCTCCGGCCTGGGCACATTGCTCATCCAGTATTTCGCCGGGCGCAGGTTGTAGATGGCGCCCACGTCGAAGGCCATCGAGGCGCCGGCCGCGGTGTCGAGCGTTTCGGAAACGCTTTTAAAGCTTGCGCCCACGTTGAACACCGGGCGTTCGATCTCGTCTTTGAGCAGCGTCCGCGCGTAAGAAGCCGCTATGGCGGAATCGGAGGCCAGCAGTTCGCCGGGCACCGGGTAGCCGTCGGCGTAATAGCCCTGGAAAGGCTTGAGGCTTTGGCGGTTGATGCTCAGCCCGACGGTAGAACCGTAGCGGATGGGGTAGGCGACGGCCGCGAACTGGTTGGTAACGTCGGCGAACGAGGCGGCGTAAGTGGCCGCCGCCTCCGGCACCTCGATGCCGGCCAGCCCCGCCGGGTTCCACCAGGCGGAGTAGGCGTCCTGCGTTATGGCGGTGTTGGCTTCTCCCATGGCGGTGGCGCGGGGGCTGGGATCGAAGCGGAGGAAAGCGCCGGAAATTACTCCGGCTTCGCCGGCGGAAACGGGAACGCACAAAGAAACCGACGCGCCCAGCAGCGCGGCGGCGGCGGCCGGAAAAAGTTTTTTATGGGTTCCGGTCCTCATGCCGGCCTTCACAAGTCCAGGACTATGCCTATGGGGCAATGGTCGGAGCCCTGTACTTCGGGCAGGATGAAGGCGTCGGTAAGCCGGGGCGCTTTCTCTTTGTTGATAAAAAAATAATCTATGCGCCAGCCTACGTTCCTTTCGCGGGCGCGGGTTTTATAGTCCCACCAGGTGTACTGGTCCGGCCCGGGGTGCAGGGTGCGGAAGGTGTCCACCCACCCGAGGCCGGTTATTTTGTCCAGCCAGGCGCGCTCGACGGGCATGAACCCCGAGTTTTCGGCGTTCTCTTTGGGACGGGCCAGGTCTATTTCCTTGTGGGCGGTGTTCACGTCGCCGCAGAAAACCACGGCTTTGCCTGTTTTGCGCAGCGTCTCTATGTGCAAAAGGAAAGCTTCGTAAAAATCGAGCTTATAGGCCAGCCGCTCCGGGCCCTGCCCGCCGTTGGGAAAATACACGTTCAGCAGGTAAAGGTCCTTGTACTCCAGCGTTATCACCCGCCCCTCGCCGTCGAAGCGCGCGGTGCCGAAGCCTTTGGTTACGGAAAGCGGCTCCCGGCGGTAGAAAGCCGCCACGCCGCTGTAGCCTTTGCGCTCGGCGCAGTTCCAGGCCGACCCGTAGCCGGCGAAGTCCGCGTCCCCGGGCGCGAGCTGGTCCGGGCAAGCCTTCACTTCCTGGAGGCCCAGGATGTCGGGCTTCGCGGACAGCAAAAAATCGCCGAAGCCTTTTTTCAGAATGGCCCGGTACCCGTTGACGTTCCAGGATAAGATCTTTATCGGCATAAAACCTGCGTCTGATTCCCGCGCTGCCGCTGTTGACGCCGGGCCGCCGCTGAGAACGGCCCCTCGCAGCCCGGAGGTCCTATTTGTTCAGCGCTTCATGGATGGCTTCCGCCATGGTCGGGTGCGCGTAAATTATTTCTTTAAGCCCGGCGCGCTTCATCTTCAGTTTTACAGCCAGCGCCAGCACATGTACCAGTTCGGTGGCGGCGGCGCCCACTATCTGCGCCCCCAGCACGGTTTCGTCGGCGGCGTTGAAGACCAGCTGCACGAAGCCTTCCGTCTCGTCCGTGGCTACGGCTTTGCCTATGCCCAGAAAATAGGAGCGGGAAGTTTTTACGGCCAGGCCTTTCGCCTCGGCCTGGGCCTTGTTCATGCCCACGGTGCCCACCTCGGGCCAGGAATATACGCATTTGGGCACTATGTCCGCGTCGAAGGTGTGCCGCGCGCCCATTATGTTCTCGGCGGCTATTTCGCCCTGGCGGCTGGCCGAATGCGCCAGCAGCGAAATGCCGTTGACGTCGCCCACGGCGTACACCTGCGGCAGGGCGGTCTGCATGAATTCGTTCACTTTAACGCCGCGCCTGTCCCAGGCCAGTCCCAGGGTTTCAAGCCCCATGCCGGTCAGGTCCGCGGCGCGGCCCGCGCCCACCAGGATCTCTTCCGCCTGCAGCCTGGTCCCGTCCTCCAGCTCGACGGTCTTCATCCCGCCGTCGATAATTATGTTGCCGGCTTTTTTGCCCAGGTGGAACTTGATCCCGCGCTTTTCAAAGGAAGAGCGCACCGCCCGGGTGACCTGAGGGTCCTCTCCGGCCAGGATATCCGGCAGGATCTCCAGCACCGCCACCTCTACGCCCATGGCGTTGAAGAAACAGGCGAACTCCAGGCCTATCACTCCGCCGCCCACGATGAGCAGCGACCGGGGCAGCGCCGGCAGGTCGAACACGCGGTCCGAGTCCGTCAGCTGTTCGTGGAAATCCCTGAAAAGAGGGGGAAAACTGGGCCTGGTGCCGGCGGCCAGCACCGCGGCGTCGAAGGCTTTTTTTACGGCGCCGCCGGGGCCGGTGACCGTTATTTCTCCCGGGCCGGAAAAAGCGGCCCTGCCGCGGATAACCTCTATTTTTTTTGCCTGGAAAAGTTTTTCCAGCGAGGTACGCAGTTTTGAAATGACTTCGGCGCGCCGCGCCTTGACCTTTTCCCAGTCCAGCATGGCGGGCGAGAAATTTACGCCGCAATCTTCCTTCAGGAGCTTGCGCAGGCCCTCGAAAGCGTGGACGCGGTGGCCGGTGTCGAGGAAAGCTTTGGAAGGAATGCAGCCGCGGTTGAGGCAGGTGCCGCCGAAATCCCAGGATTCGACTATCGAAACTTCCGCGCCGAGCTCTTTGAGCCGCAGCGCCGCGGGATACCCGCCGGGCCCGGAACCGATGACGATGACCTTCTTAGACATTGGTTTCTCCTTTGAGCGTGACCGGGAAGAGCTGCAGCAGGGCGGCTTCTATCTCGGCCAGGGACTGCTTGAATTTAGCGGCCAGCGTGGAGGCCAGCAGCGGTTTGATTTCGGGGTTCGTCATGGGGCCCGAGGCGGACATCTTCAGCTTGTTGGCGCCGATCTCGGCCTCCAGCGAGGCGTCGGCGGTGCCCGCGGGCCCGTTTATCGAAATGCCGGAATCGAGGTTCATGAAATTGGTGCGCAGGGCGATATCGCCGATCGAAAGCACGGAATCATCCAGCTTGAAGGAAACCTTCAGCGAAGACATTTCGATGTCGTCTATCTTCGGCTCCGGCTTGCCCATGGCGGCGGCGAACATGGCCAGCCCTTTTGAGACGCTGTCCTTTACCGAGTTCTCCAGGCCGGGCACCAGCAGCTTTTCCGCGGTGAGGTTTATGGAATAATTCTTTTCTGCCAGCGTTTTGCGCAGGTTGAATAAAGACCAGTCCGCCGCGAGCTTTTCCAGCGCGATGGCGCCGTAGGTGGCGTCGGCCGCCGTGAACTTTCCCTTGGTGGAGGCCAGGCCGCCGTAGTCGAAGTTAGCTTCGGCGTCTATGCTGACTTCCGCGCTTAGCAGTTTGCCTTTCTCCGCGCTCTTAAAATACCGCACGAGTCCCGCCGTTTCCAGGCCGTAGTTGCCGCCGAACGCGGAATAATGTTTGAGCGTCAGCGACGCGTTCTCGAGCGAGAGCGAGACCCCGGAAGTCTTGAGGTCCGCTTCCAGCACGGCGTCTTTCATGACAAGTTCGCTGGCGTTCCAGGTAAGGTACAGCCCCTTGTCCGTTTCGGGGATCAGCGCCATCAGGTCCGCGAAATCCCAGGCGCCGTTCTCTTCGCGCACCTTTAAAACGGGCCTTTCAAGCACTACTTTAGAAAAGTAAACCTTGTTCTTGAGCAGCGCTGTAGCTTTCGGGCGGATGAGGACCCTGGCCGCGCAGAAAAAATTGCCTTTCGAAAAGTCCGGCCGGCGCGATACGCAGGCGTCCTCTACCGTCACCCCTTCGAGGAAGGAAAAAGAAACTTTAGAGAATTTTATCTGGCGGCCCAGTTTTTTCGCGGCCTGGCCGCTGACCTGCTCCGAAATATAGTTGGTGATCTTTCTGTACTGGAACCAGGTCAAAACGCCCCCGGCCGCGATAAAAACCAATACGCCCGTAATGATAAGTTTTACGCGTGTTATTACCATATATTGATTGTAGCCTATTTCCTATTAACCGGGAAAACGGCCGGAGCTAGCGGCTGAGGGCCGCCGTGAGCAGGGCCGACTGGGCCGGGTCCAGGAAAACCAGGGAATAATTGAAGTAACCGTCGCTGTCGCGCGCGACAGCGGCGATGCGCGCGCGCAGGTCTTCGAAAGCCCCGCGCAGTTCGAAGGAAAGCGTAACCACGCGGCCCGCCTGCAGCTCGAACTGGCTGGCCAGTTCAGCCTCCGTCGGAGAAAGGCGCGTAAGCCTGCCCCAGAGCGGAGGCAGGTCCAGGGAGGTTTTGATCACCGCGGGGATATAAGCGGAGGCCCTATTTGGGTTCATCTTTATAAAATACGAAGCCCCGGCCTTTATCTTCACCGGTAAACCAGATCTTTCCTTCGCGGGCCGCCAGCGCGGAGATGGTAAGGGTTTTGGACGCGTAGGCCGCCAGCCCGGTCCGGGAAATAATGCGTTCGGGGTCGTCCAACGACATTTTTACCAGGGCTTTCAGTACGGGGTCCACCGCCCACAGGAAGCGGGCGTCGCAGGCGAAAGCGCCCAGCTTTTCTCCGGGGTAAGCAAAAGTTTTCAGCTCCGCCAGGGCGTCGGCGGGCAGGCGCTTGACTATCCGCCCGGAGCGCGAGTCCGCGGTCCAGAAGTAAAGGCCGTCGAAACAGGCTCCGTCCGCGATGGGCGCGAGCGGCGCGCTTTTTGAAACCGTGGTGTAGCGCGCGTCGGGCAGGCGCTTCTCTATAACGCCGTCGGTCCCGGCCAGCCAGAAAGAATCCTGGCCGGCGGCCATGGCCACCGGCGTGGTTTCCGGCAGGCTCACCACTTTCAGGATCTTGAAATCCAGGATGTCATGCTCGTAAATGGCCTGGGTGTGCCAGTCGCTGATCAGCACCGAATCCTTTTTTACCACTATACCGGTGGGGTGGGAATAGGGCAGCGCGAAAGATTCCTGCACGGCCGGGCGGACAAAATACTTCCGGAAGCCGTAGTAAAGGCCGCCGGAGAACCCGGTCAGCGCGCAGGCCGCGGCCAGCAGGACCGCCAGCGCCCTGCGCCGGGCGCGCAGTCCTGTCGAATCCAGTTCCAGGGCGGTGCCGCTGATGTTCAGCGATCTTTTGTAGAGCGGGCGCAGCGCTTCCTCGGTCCACGGGCTTTGCGCGCAGTCGAAGGCCCCGGCTTTCATAAGTTCCACGGCCCGCGTCGCGTCCCGGCGCTTCAGCAGCGGGACCACGGGGATAAAGGGGGCCACGCGTTTTATTTCCCGCAGCTGTATTTCTACCGGCGGCTCTTCGCCGTCCACGACAAAAACGGCCGCGGGCCGCGCCTTCTCGAAGATGGCCAGCGCGTCGTTCAGATCCAGCGAGAACACGGCGTCGGCCCCGAGGTTCTTGAAGAGGCCCCGCAGCAGCAGGCGGTTCTTTTCTGACGCGCAGATGACTTGTATGGTGTTGAACATGATCTTTGTGCCCGCAGGCTGAAAATCCCCGTCACTTGCCCGGCGGCGGGGGGGGCGGTATCGTGAAGATCGCTCCCTCCGCCGGCAGGCCCTTGATAACGAACTTCTCGTTAGCGTTGTAGACCCGCTCCCATAAATTCGGGTTGCCGTAGTATTGCGAAGCGATGGAGCGCAGCGTCTCTCCGGCCGCCACCTTGTGCTGCCTGGGCCATTTCACCGGCGGCGGCGCGGCGAACGCGGCCCTCTTCACGGGCTTGAGATGCTCGTTGGCGTACAGGGTCTCCAGCGTGCGCAGCTGCAGGTCCTTGAGGTTCTGCTCCATGTCCCTGGCGCGTCCCTGCATCAGCGTGAGGTCCGTTTCCAGGACGCCCTTGTTCACGCGGTAGGCGGCTATCGCGCTTTCCAGGTTCGCCCGCTGTATGCGCATCTCGGCGGCCTGGGTCTTCAGCGCTTCCAGCTGGCGCGCGGCGTCGCCCACCAGCTTTTCGCTGAAAGCCGGCGCCCCGAAACGGTAGCCGACATTCACCCCGTAGTAGCCGGCGCTCATATTATAACCCTTGGCCGGGATGGAGAAGGTCAGATCGATGAACCACGGCAGCACGTTGACGCCGGCGCCCATTGCAAGGTATGATCCGCCGCCGGCCGAGACGCCTTTGCCGGCGCGGGCCAGCACCAGCCCGTTGAACAGCGGGTGTTCGGCGCCGAAGAAAAATTCGGAATAGGCGCCGCGCGCGCGCAGGTCGGCCAGCACCGTGGTCTTGCCGAAAATATAGGAATTCCCCAGCGTCACCGTGGCGTCGGCCTTTCCCAGGCCGAACAGGGCGTCGGACAGCGTCAGCGCGGTTTTAAGGCCGGAATCGCTGCCCAGCTGCACGCCGCCCTCGGCGCCGATGCCCCAGTGGCTTTTGCCGGCGCGGCGCAGGTTCACCAGCTTGACCCCGCCGCCGTAAAAGACCGGCTGCTGAAAATATTTTATGACCGCGCGGTCGCCGAAAACCGCCGTTACCTCGTCCATCGAAAAAGTCCGGCGCGAGCGGGCGGCGTAATACCCCAGCCCTACTACGGTGTTCTTCCTGTCCGGCAGGGGGCGCGCGTACACCAGCGAAGTTTCGCCCCTGTTGGCTCCCGGGGCCAGCCTGCGCCCCGTTTCGAGGCGGGCCTCCAGGTTCGTCAGGGTGGTGAGGTTGGCGGGATTGTAAAAAATGGCGTAGGGGTCTTCCGTTACCGTTGAAAAGGCGGTCCCCATGGCGTTCGCCCTGGCGCCAGGCCGGAAAGCGGTGAAGTCCGCGGGGAAAGCGGCCGCCGCCGGGAAGAGCAGCAGCGTCAGTATGAGAGCGGGTCGTTTCATAGCGGTAAATATATTATAATTGTAGTCCAGCGCTGTTAACTTTCTGTTGCGCTTAAATTAAAAGCGCCGGCGCCGGAAACTGGCTGATCTATGTCCTTTTATACTTTATTGGCGCTGTCTCTGCTGTTGCTGCCGGCCAGCGGTTCGCTGGCCGCCGGCGAGATAAATTTCGTTTACCCGGCGCAGGGCGCCTCCATTCCCGACGTTCCCAAAACCTTCGTTTTCGGCAATGTTTCCCCGGCTACCGCCGCCTTCGCCATAAACGGGGAAACGATACCCGTGCACAGCAACGGCGGGTTTATCGCCTACCTGCCCATAGCCCCCGGGGAATTCATTTTCAGCGGCTCGCTGTCCGACGGGACCGCCGCGTACCGCCTGATAAAAGTAAAAGGCCTCTCCCGCCCCAAGACGGACGACGACGAAGTGCGGCTGGCCCTTAATTCCGTCGGCTCCAATATCGAGGTGCTGCCGGGCGAATATGTGAAGATCCAGGCTTCCGGCGCGCCTGGCATGCAGGCCGTTTTTTCAATTGCGGGGATGATCTCAGACGAGCCCATGCTGGAGGCGCCGGCCGGCTCCGGGCGTTATTTCGGCGCGTACAAAGTAAAGGAAACCGACGCCGCGGCCGACGGCCTTGTGTCTACCCGGTTTTTAACGGGCTGGTTCAGGAGCGACGCCGAAACGGAATCCAGGGGCCGCGTGAAAGTGGTGAAGGCGGAAACCCTGGTGGAAACCTCTACCGACACCGTCATCCTGCGCAACGCCCCCGACGGCGGCTATATGATGTTCCTTCAGAAGGGCGTGAAACTTGTCACCAACGGGCGCATGAGCGGCATGCGGCGCGTGGCGCTGGCCCCGGGCGAAACCGGCTGGGTGGACGACTCGAAGGTGCAGGTTCCGGCGGCGTGGCAGTTCCCCGTGCCCCCGTTCACGGAAACCGGCGCGATACGCCTGAAGAGGACGGAGGCCGGTTCGCAGGCCTCGGTGACGCTTTATGACCGCGTGCCTTACACCGCGGAGGAGACGCCCGGCGGCCTGCGCCTGACGCTCTATTACACCAACCTGCATACCAACTGGGTGGTTTATGATTCATCCGACACTTTTGTCAAAAATGTGGTTTTCCGACAGGCCGGCACCGCTAAGGCCGAGATAGATTTCGAAACCGGCCCCGAGGGCGTGTGGGGGTATAACATTTCCTATTCCGGCAAGACGCTGCTGGTGGAACTGCGCCGCAAGCCGGTCCCGGCCCTTACCTGGCCCAGGCCGCTGGCGGGCCTTTCCGTGGTGCTGGACCCCGGGCATTCCCCGAAATATACCACGCCTTATGACGGGGCCATCGGCCCCAAGGCCACTTACGAATTCCAGGTGAACATGGCCGTAGCGCGGAAGCTGAAGGAGAAGCTGCTGACCCTCGGCGCTTCCGTGCAGCTGACCCGCAACGGCGACGAGAACGTGCCGCTGGCCGACCGCCCCAAAATAGCGAAAGAGCTCGGGGGAGACATTTTTCTGAGCCTGCACAATAACGCCATCGGCGACGGCGAAGATCCTTTCGCCCAGCCGCGCGGTTTCCAGGTTTATTATTACCACCGCCACAGCCGGGACCTGGGCGCGGCCATCCACAAAGCTTACGTTAAGAACATCCCTTTGCCGGACGAGGGCCTGCGCTACGGCGATTACCTGGTGGCCCGCGGCACCTGGATGCCGGCCGTCCTCACCGAGAGCGCCTACATGATTTTCCCCAACCAGGAGGAAATGCTCAACAGCCCCGCGTTCCAGGAGCGGCTGGCGGTTACGCTGGCCGAGGGGATCCTTGACTTCTTTAAAGTGCCGCCGCAAGCCCAGACGGAACGCGAGCAGTCCGCCGCGCGCCGCGCCCTGGCGGAGAAGAAACCCGAGCCGCCGGCGAACAAAGCCCCGGCCGCCCGGGCGCAGGCCCGGCCGAAAGAGAGCAGCCGCGGCGGCAATCCGAAAGCCAGCCGAAGAAGGTGAAAAATGCCAGACACCCTTGACCTGCTTCTTAAATTCTCCGAAGACCTCGCCCTGGAAAACCCGCAGGATGAGGACGCCCTGTGGGAATACCTGGTGCGCAAAGGCGCCGGTCTTTTAAGCTGCCACGCCGCCAGTTTCTTCGAGGCCGACGACGCCAAGCGCCGCCTCACTTTCAAAAAAAGCATAGGGCCCGTGGGCGCGGACCTGGTGGGGCTTTGCTTCGGCTACCAGGGCGTGGTGGGCGCCTGCGCCGAGTCGCGCAAGCCCATCCTTATAAACGACGCCGAGAACAGCCCGTTCTTCACCAAGAAGGTGGACCAGGGCAGCGGGTTCAAGACCAGGACGGTCATCGCCGCCCCGGTTATAGCCAACGGCGTGCTGATGGGCGTGGTGGAATTCATCAATTCCATAGCCGGGGCTTTTACCGAAGAGGATTTCAAGGTCGCCGCCGTGCTGGGCGCGCTGGTGGGGCGCGATGTCTATATCCGCAAGCTGGAGGCGACCATCAAGCAGCTCAACCTTAAAGGCGAGAGCACCATAAACAACCTCTCCGGCGGGTTCATCGGCTCCGACCTGGATGGGCGCGTTATTTTCTTCAACCTCAAAGCGTCGGAGATCTTTGAAGTGGGCCAGGAATACCTGAACAGGCCCGTAGTGGAACTCTTCCAGCTGTGCCCCGACGTGGTGGGCGCTATCGGCGACGTGCTCAAACAGAATAAGACCGTGCGCCGGCAGGAATTCACCTGCGCGGTGAACGGCAAAAAAAAGCTTATCGGCTACAGCTCCATAAACATAAAAGGCGTGGACGGCAAGGTAATAGGCGCCGGCGTTATCTTCCAGGACATAACCGACCTGTAACCTTCTCCCGGAGTAAATGAATAAGCCGCGGCGGTCCGCGGCTTATTCTTTTCCCGGCGGTCCTTTACTGTTTGCCCAGCGGGTAGAAATAGATCCCCATGAACACCGCGTTGTCGTAAAACCCCGTCACATTGTCGCGCAGGGCGTAAAGGCCTTTGGGGTGCACCGTGTAGAGCTGGATGGCCTCGTCATAGGCTATTTTCTGGATCTTGAAATACAGCTCCTGTCGCTCGGCCACGGAGGTCTTGGAAACGGCGTCGTCGATAAGTTTGTCCAGCCCGGGATTGGCGTAGCCCTGGAACCCCGCGTAGCGGCCTTTGGAGTGGTAGAACGGGAAAACGAAGTTGTGGGGATCGGGATAGTCGCCGGTCCAGCCGCGGGTGAACAGCGGCATTTTGCGGCTGAGCGTGTTCTCGATGTAGACGGGCCAGTCTACGCCGGCCAGGTCGATATGGAAGCGCAGGTTCATGGCCTCGACGTTGCGCTTCAGCATTTCGCAGGCCAGCCGGCTTTCCTCGCCGCCGTTCTTGTACGTGAGCGTGAAGCGGAAGCCCTTGTTCCAGACTTCGCCGCCGTAGGCTTTGCGGAAGTATTCCACGGCGCGGGTGCGGTTGTATTCATAGACCGGCGCGGCGGGATTGTAGCCCAGCAGACCCGGGGGGATGGTGCCGCGGGCGCGCGCTGCGGTGCCTTTAAAGCCCTCTTTCAGGTAACCCGCATAATCGAAAGAATATGCGAAAGCCTTGCGGATGTCGGCGCCGGCGAAGAAGTCAGGGGGAATGCCGGTCTCGTCCAGTTTGCCCGAACCTATATACGGGTTGCCGGAGGGGTTGAGCTTAAGCGTGAAAAAGAAGACGGGGTCCGTCATGAGACGCGGCAGGTTGTCTTCCAGGCGTACGCCGGGCAGGGCCGCCGCCTGCGCCTGATAAGGGCGCGGCAGGTCTATAATGTCGGCGTCGCCGGCTTCCAGCAGCGCGCGCCGCACGGTGAAGTCTGGCGCGGAGCGCATTATCACGTGCTTTATTTTCGCGGGGCTGCTCCAATAGCCGGGGAAAGCCGCCAGGTAGATCTGTTTGGCGTTGCGGTCCCAGCGCTCCAGCATGAAAGGGCCCGTGCCGTTCATGGTCTTGAAGAGACCCGAACTTTCCCGGGGCCGGTTATTGAAGGCCGGCAGGTTCTCGTAGGTGCCGTCCCATTCCCCGTTGGCCAGGCACCATTTTTTGTTGGTAACGTAGGACCAGCGCGCCATTATGGAAAGGAAAGGCGCGAAAGGTTTTTTAAGGCGCACCGTAACCGCGTCCGCGTCGGTTTTGACCGCCCGGTCGAATT
>DAOPZW010000032.1:0-21882 GCA_035353595.1 Elusimicrobiales bacterium
CAGCGCGCGGCAGTCTTCAAGTTTAAGGGCGCGCACGGCCGCTTTCACGGCCGGCACGGCGGGCGCGCTGACGCTGAGCTCGGTAACGCCGAGGCCGAGCAGCAGCGGAAAGCCCAGCGGGTCGCCGGCCAGCCCGCCGCAGACGGCCACGTGCTTGCCGTGCGTATGCGCGGCCTCCGCTACCATGCTTATCAGGCGCAGCACCGCGGGATGCAGCGCGTCGGCTTTGCCGGCCAGCTTGGGGTGGCCCCGGTCCATGGCCAGCGTATATTGCGTAAGGTCATTGGTGCCTATGGAGAAGAAATCCGCCTCGCGGGCGAACACTTCCGCCAGCACCGCCGCCGCCGGCACCTCTATCATTATCCCTACGGGCACCGGCGCGAGACCCAATTGCCTGGCCTCCGCCAGCACTATAGCCCGGGCGGCGCGGTACTCTTCTATGCCGGTGATCATCGGGAACATTATCCGCACGTCCCCGGCGGCGGCGGCGCGCAGGATGGCCCGCGCCTGCGTCCTGAGCAGTTCCGGGCGGTCCAGGCTTACGCGTATGCCGCGCTCGCCCAGGAAAGGGTTCTCTTCTTTCGGAAGGTCCAGGTACGGCGCCTGTTTGTCGCCGCCCACATCCAGCGTGCGGATGACGAAGGGGCGCTCTTTGCCGAGGGCCGCGGCGGCGGCGCCGTAGGCTTCGGCCTGCTCGTCTTCGGAGGGCGCCTCCGCCCTGTCGAGGAACAGGAATTCCGAGCGCAGCAGGCCCACGCCTTCGGCGCCCAGCTTTACCGCGGCGGGCGCGGCATCCGCGCTGCCGATATTGGCGAAGACCTGCACCTTGTGCCCGTCGAGGGTTACGGCGGGCTGGCCGGCGGCCTGCGCCTCCGCGGCCTTGCGCCCGGTTTCGGCGGCCAGGCGGGCCGCCGCGCCGGCCAGCTCGGCGGCGGAAGGGTTAAGGCGGAGAATGCCTTTTGTCCCGTCGAGTATCAGTTCGGACCCGGCCGCTACCTGCAGCAGGCGCGGCTCCAGGGCCACCACCAAAGGCAGGCCGAAGGATTGCGCGAGGATGGCGATATGCGCGGTGGCGCCGCCTCCGACGGTGGCGCAGCCCAGCACGCGGGCGCGGTCCAGGGCGGCGATGTCCGAAGGGGTGAGCTCTTCAGCCAGCAGGATGGAGCCCGCGGGCGCGGCGGCCAGGTCGGGCTGCGCCCCGCCCGTAAGCAGCGCCAGCGTGCGGCGGCCGACGTCCCGCAGGTCGGCGGCGCGCGCGGCCAGCAGTTCATTGGGCATGCCGGCCAGGCGCGCGGCGTGGGCGGTGAAAGCTTCTTTCCAGGCGTAAGCCGCGCTGCGGCCTTTGGCGATGGCGCTGTCAGCCAGTTCCAGCAGGTCGGGGTCGGAGAGCAGTTCCAGGTGGGCGCCGAAAATTCCCGCCTGGCCGGTTTCGCCCGCGGCGGTGAGGCGGTCCTGCAGCGCGCAGAGCTGCAGGCGGGCGGCCGCAAGGGCCGCCTGCAGGGCGCTGCGCTCCTGCTCCGGCGTGCCGCCGAATTCAGGCACGCTGGCGTCGGCGGCGCGCAGCAGGAAAGCTTTGCCGGCCGCCAGGCCGGCGGAGGCGCCGATACCGGTAAGCTGACCAGGATCGCCCGCCGCGGCGGGCCTGGCCGGTGCCGGCCGGGCCGGCGGTTTTACGGCGGGGGCGGCCGCGGCCTCTTCGCCCAGCCCCTGTTCCAGTGCGGGCAACAGGGCGGCGATAGCCGCTTTGGCGTCGGCCCCGCGGGCCACCAGGTAAACTTTGTCGCCCTTGCGTATGTCCAGGCCCATTATGGCCGACACGCTGCGTATATTGGCCAGCGCGGCGCCCTTGCGCAGGCGCAGGTCGCACTGGTAGCCGCGCGCCAGCCGGGCCAGCGTGGCGGCCGGCCGGGCGTGCAGGCCGGAAGTGTTAGGAATTACGGCCCCGTCGGAAACCAGCGCTTCGCCGGCCTCGGGCGCCGCGCCGCCGGCAGCGGGGACGGCCAGGTCTATGGTCAGCACGGGGTCCTGGCCGGCGTTCACGCTGCCGGAATTCTTTTTCAGCCCGGCCACGCGCTCCGGCGTGGTGATCACCAGCTGCGTCAGCAGGCTGCGCGCTTTTAAAGCCACCTCGTCGGCGCTGAAATCGATAAGGGTCTGCCCCGCCTTTACCAGGTCGCCGGCTTTGACGCGGGGGGTAAAACCTTCGCCCTTCATGTGCACCGTATCTATGCCTATGTGCAGCAGCACTTCCACCCCGCCGCCCGCCCGCAGGGTAAGGGCGTGGGGGTGCACGGTAAGGACTTCGCCTGCGCAGGGCGCCAGCAGCTGCTGCGAGACTGGGTCGATGGAGACGCCGTCGCCGACTATCTTCCTGGCGAAAACCGCGTCGGGCACCGTTTCGATGGGCACCAGCAGGCCGGAGAGCGGCGCCAGCAGCGTTATGGAAGCCGGCTGTTTAGAGGGGTTAAGGGGGGTGGTCACTTTAGCGTGCTCCTTTCTTATCACTGTCTTGTTCAGCCGCGGGCCGCGCGGAAAGGCCGGGCGCCGGGGAAGCGCTTTAAATCCATGAAATCCCCAGCCTCAGTTATTATAGATAAAATCGACCGGCCCGCCCTATGGCAGCGCCGGGAGCGCGCTGGTTCAACCGCCCGCAAAAATGTTATTTTAGGACAGGGCGGCGTTCCGCGCCCTGAAAAACATGATCGTCCCCGAGCCGCGCTGCATCATTGAAACCGCCGAACGCCTGGGAAAGCGCGTCGGAGAGCGCTGCCCCGCTTCCAGCCTGTACAAGCTGGCGGGAACCGTGACCGCGGCCGTCCGCGCGGCCGGCCGGCGGACCGCGCGCAACTGCATATTATGGCAATGAAAGATTATGACGGTTACACGCTGCACACCGCGCGGCCGGACGAGCCCCGGCCTTACACGGCTCCCATGGTTGAAGAGGGCTTCCTGACCCAGCGGCGGGTGGAGCAGCTGCACACCGCGGCTTTGCTGACCTTGCCGCCGGTGCTCTACCTGCTGTATATACTAAAACCGCTGTATTCGGGGCAGCTGTTCAGGAATTCCCTCGGCTACAGTTTAACGGCGCTGGCGCTCTTTCTCGTTGGGGTAGTGCAGGCGCTGAAAGGCAAACCCTGGTTCAGCAGCGTGATCGTAAAAATAGTAATGCTCGCGGTCCCTTTGTTCATTCTGACCGGCTATGTGACGGAAGCCTGGATCAACGAGCGCCTGGATACCAGCCGGCCTGTAGTCCACATAGCCCGGGTGCTGCGCAAATACGCGGAGTGGAATAAAAGCCGCAACCGCAGTTACTTTACATACCTGGCGTATATAGAATCCTGGCACGACGGCAACCAGATAAGGTGGGAAATACCCGAAGCGGACTACCCCGGCATAGAGCCGGGCGTAACGGTAGCCACCGTTGAAACGAAGCCCGGCCGCCTCGGGTACGAGTTCATCTCGCGCGTCCGGTTCGGCCCGCCGCCCAAAGAGATCTCCGCCGGTCTTGCGGGCTTGCCGCCCGCGGCAAAGCCGCCCGGCGCGCCGGCCGGCGCCCCGGCCGAGCTGCCCTCCCCGGTAACCGCCGGCGAGCCGCTGCGCGAGCCCGATGGAAATGCGGAGCTGCGAGGGTACGCCGCCCGCGGCTTCGAGAACGCCGGGAAAGGGAATTATGACGAGGCGATAGTTAATTATTCCAAGGTTATAGAACTCGACCCTTCGAAAGCCGCGGCGTATTCGCTGCGCGGCAGCGCCTATTCGAAAATTGGCGAGTATGAACAGGCGATCGCGGATTATTCCAAAGCCCTCGCGCTGGACCCCGGGGACGCCGGCACCTACCTGCTGCGCAGCTTCGCCTATCAAGAGAGCGGGCAAAGCGAAAAAGCGCAAGCCGACAAAAAGAGCTACCAGAGCCTTTCAAAGAAATAGCGCGGGCTGATCGCTGTTCCCGCGGCAGGGCAGCCTGTTGCTATTCCTGGGCAGCGGCCGCCAGCGTCTCCCTGAGCTTTCCCTGCACCAGCTTGGCGTACCCGGATATTTTTTTCTCGGCTTCGCCGGCGAACTCCTTGTAATATTCAGCCTTTTCGTCGCTCTTAGCGGAATATTCCTTTAATAATTGTTTGCGTTCCTGGTTGAGGGCTTTCACGGCCGCTTTGACCGCTTTTTTATCGGTGCCCAGCCGTGCCTGCTCCAGGGCGGCGTCTTTCGCGTCTATCTGTTTCTGTATGGCGGAAAGCGCGGCGTTCAGGTCCGCGGCCCCGGCTTCCATATTCGCCATCCAGGGCTCGATCTCGGCGAAAATGCCCTTATAGACCTCCGGCAGCGGCTGGAAGCAGTGCGGGCAGGCGGGGGGGCGCGCGGCTTCAGGCTTGGCGGCCGGGATATCGGCGGCTGGCGCGGCGGGCGCGGGCGCGGCGGGCTCGACGTTCTCGGTTTGCGGGGCTTCCACCGGCAAAGCAGGCGCGGCGGCTGTCTCCGTGGCGGCCGGAGGTTGTGAAGCTTCAGGCACCGCGGCCGGCTGTGCCGCCGGCTCCGCCTTCACGGCCTTCTTCCGGCGCTTCTTCTTCGCCGCGGGCCTGGCCGGCGCCGCGGGCGCGTCGGCCTGCGCTGCGACGGTTTCCTGCGGCGGGGCGGCCGGTTCTTCCTGCGCGCAAAGGGGAACGGGCGCGCCGCCGGCCCAGAGGACCGCCGCTATGATCATGATCGCTGTTTTCATTATGCTCTCCTTATATATGGCGCCGGCGCTTACAGGCGCAGCGTGAACCCGAAAAGAAGCCCCCAGGACCTGGCAGGGGCGTTGAGGCCGAACTTAGCCCCGGCGTCGATGTCCAGCGTAGGGTAAGGCGACCAGGCCAGCCCGAACAGGGAATTCACCGGGGGCGTGGAAGACTGTTTGTCCGCGTTGGTCTCGACGGCGAGGTCGGCCAGGATACGCGTTGCCGGCAGCACCAGGTAAGCGGCCGCGGCCGAAGCTTTAAGGATATTCTCGTTCTCGCCCAGGCTGTTCCTGTTGAGCAGGAAGCCCGCGTTCAGGTAATATTCCCAAGGGCCTTCGGTCCTGCCGGCTATGCCGTAAAGCCAGACTTTGCCGTTGCCCGCCCCCAGGCTTTTAGCCTCGTTGCCGGCCGGCATGGAGAAACCTGGCTTCAGCGCCAGGCGCCAGCCATGCTTGCGGCCGGTGTTGAACTTGGCTTCCATGGACACGTCGCCGGGCCCGCTTTCGGAGATCCCGTTAGAGCGCCAGCCCTGCCAGGGCGCGCTGAGCAGCAGCGTGACCTTCTTGAACAAGCCATAGGATATTTCGCCGGTGAGCGTGTTGGAATAACTGTTGGTTCCCTCATTTGAAGCCGAGTGCTCGAAACCGACCTCCACCTGCCGCCCGTCGCGGTCCAGGAAGCGGGTATCCTCCGTCATCATCGGGTGGAAAGCGAAAACAGGACCGGCGCAGCCAGCCAGCAGGGCCGGCAGCGCGAACCGGATGAGTTGTTTGGTCATACGCTGATTCTACATAAATCCAAGATGTTTTTCATTGTTCTTTAAAGAGCGGGGCGGGGGATCCGGCAGTCCGGGAAAAAGCTCAAAAGCGCCCGGCTTTAGTGGTAAAATACGGACCAGGGCGGTTTCGCGAATTACGCCCGGGGCAAAGGACGAAATTCCATGGGGCTTACAAAAATGGACCTAAGTCAGCGATGACTTTATTTACAGGCATTAGCCCCGGGCCGGGCGCGGGCGCGGCCCTGCATGGAAAAAGTTTGAAGACATTTTCCGGTTGTCCTATAATATAATGACCTAAGGCGTATATTATGGTTAAACTCTACAGCACATTGGCCAGGACAAAGCTGAATTTCGTGCCGCTAAAAGAAGGCAGCGTTAAAATTTACGCCTGCGGCATAACCCCGTACGACGAGATCCATATCGGCCACGCCCGGCAGGCGGTGGTTTACGACATTATCAGGAACTACTTCGAATATTTGAAGTTCGAGGTGACCTATGTCAGGAATTTCACGGACGTGGACGACAAAATAATCCGGCGCGCCAACGACGAAGGCCGGGAAAGTTCGCAGATAAGCCGGCACTACATAAAAGAAAACTCGGAAGACCTGCGCCGGCTGAAGGTAAGGGCCGCCACCCATGAGCCGAAAGTCACCGAGTGCATGGACGCCATTATCGCCATGATCGGCAGGCTGGTCGACGGCGGGTATGCCTACGTCAATAACGGGGAAGTGTTTTTCGCGATCTCGAAATTCAAGGACTACGGCAAACTCTCCAACAGGAAAAAAGAAGAACTGATCAACGCCGAGGATTCTCCCAATAAAAAAGACAACGCGGATTTCTGCCTGTGGAAACCGCATAAAGAGGGGGAGCCGTACTGGGAATCCCCGTGGGGCCGCGGGCGGCCGGGCTGGCACATAGAATGCTCCGCCATGGCCCACAAGTTCCTCGGCGACACCATCGACATCCACGGCGGGGGCATAGACCTGATCTTCCCGCACCACGAGAACGAGATCGCCCAGAGCGAAGCGCACAGCGGCAAAGCGTTCGCCAAGTACTGGCTGCACAACGGCCTGGTGATGCTCAACGGCAGCAAAATGAGCAAGAGCACCGGCAATTTCATGACGATCAAGGACGCCCTGAAAATTTATTTCCCGGAGGAATTGCGCTACGCCATCCTGGTGCAGAACTACGGCTCCAATATTGACTTCTCCAGGGAACTTTTCACCAACGCGCGCAAACGGCTTTATTATTTCTACAGCACGCTTGCGAAAATAAACGCTTTTACCGGGCCCCGGGGCCCGGGCGCGCCCGACGCCGCGCCGCCGAAAGTGCGCGACCTGGAAAAGAACTTTTCGGAGTTCATGGACGACAACTTCAACACGCCGAAAGTGATCTCGGAGTTAGCCGATGTTTTTAAAGAACTGAACAAACTAGCCGGCTCAAAGAACCACACAGCCGAAGAAAAAGCCGCCGTCTTCGGCCTGTTCCGCCGCGGTTTCCGGAACATAACGCAGGTGCTGCGGCTCTTTGAAGAGGACCCGGAGGAATATATTTCCGCGCTGAAGGCCAGGTTCCTGGCGGAAAAGAACATCGACACCGCGCTCGTCGCCGGCAGGATCGAAGAACTGCGGACGGCAAAAGCGGGTAAAAATTATGAAAAGGCCGACAGTGTCAAACGCGAACTGGCCGGCCTGGGCATAAAACTGCTGGAGCGCAGCGATTCGGTAGACTGGGAAATACTCTTTGAATAGCGCCTGGGAGCGGCCGGCGCCGGGAATACATGCCAAAAAAAATATTAATCGTTGACGACGAAGAAAAGATACGTTTCCTGCTTCAAAAGGCGCTTGAGGGCCAATACGACGTTCTTACCGCGCCCGAAGGGCTCAGCGCCGTCGAGCTGGTTAAAAAAGAGCGCCCCGACCTCGTGTTCCTGGATTTCAATATGCCGGGGCCGGACGGCGTGGCGGTGCTGAAGCTGATAAAAGAGACAGGGCAGTGCCCGGTCGTCTGGATGCTTACCGGGGTTGACGACCTCGGCACGGTGCTGAAGGCCCTTGAGACCGGCGCGGCAGGCTACATTACCAAGCCTTTGGAAATAGAGAAAATACGAAGCATTGCCGCTGACGCGCTGAACAGCCCGGGAACCGGCGGGCAGCCCGGTGCCAGGCCCTGGCAGGTAAAGAAAACAGAATAATTTCCAGCAAGCGTTTTTTTGTATTATGTTTTCAGAAGTCGCCTGAAGCCAGCCAGAGGTAAAGAACATGGACAGTTTTACAGATCCCGCTGGCAAACTCGTGATGGTGGTCGACGACGACAAAGGCGTCAGGGAACTGCTGGAAATAATAGTCCGCAAAGAGGGCTTCAGGGCCGAAACGGCCGTGGACGGGGAGGACGCGCTGGCCAAGATCCGCGCCAGCCGGCCCGATATTATCCTTTTAGACCTGATGCTCCCGAAGTTCGGCGGGTTCGAGATCCTGCGCGAACTCCAGCAGGAAGAGACCGCCGGCATACCGATAATCATCATCACCGGCCGCTCGCTGGATTATTCCACCGCCGAAATGATCCGGCGGGAAGCCAATGTCCGGGAATTCATAGAAAAACCCATCAAAAGGGAAGTGCTGGTTTCGCTGGTGCATCAGACCCTGAAGACCCGCCCCCCGAGGAAAAAATAACCCGTCCGGCGGGAATCTTTATTTTACCTCGACGGTCGGGGCCAGTCGGCGCAGCAGTCCCATATTCCTCAGCTCGGTACAGCCCTGCACGTTGCCGGCGGCGCAGCCCCTCTTGTACAAAGCGGCCGCGGAGGCCTCGTCGAGCCTGACGCCGAGCCCCGAAGCATAAGCCTTGCCCAGAGAGGTGCACCCCTGCGCGACGCCGCCGTCGCAGGCCTTCTTATACAGCACCGCCGCGCGCGAGTGGTCCTGTTTCACGCCGAGCCCGTCGGAATACAGCGCGCCCAGGATACCGCAGCCGTACCCGTCCCCGCCGGAACAGGCCTTCTTCAGGTAGAACGCCGTAAGTTTAATATCCATGGGCAGGCCGCGGCCGTCCATGTACATCGAGCCCAGCATGGTACAGCCTTTCATTTCCCCGCCGTCGCAGGCCTGTTTCACCAGGACCGCCGCCTTGTCATATTCCTGCGCCACGCCCCTGCCGGCGTAATACATCGCTCCCAGCAGCAGGCATTTGCCCATGTCGCCGCCGTCGCAGGCCTGCCGGGCCAGCGCCGCTTCGCTGGGGGGGACTTTGATCCGGATACGGTCGGGCTCGGCTCTTTTTTCGGGCGCGTCCTGCCCGGGGAGGCTGAATTCCTTTTTCGCGCCGCCGGCGGCCGCGGCCCTGAAAAATGCGGCGGCCTGGGCCTGAGCTTTTATCTCGATGATGGTGCGCACTTTCAGCCGGCTCAAAAGAGCGCAAGCGTCAGCATCGCCGCGCAGACAGTTCGCCCCGTAAAGAGCGGAGGCCCGCGAGGCGTCCCTGGGAACGGGGCCCCAGCCGTCCTCGTAAAGCCCGCCCAGCACATTGGTCCGGTACAACAGGTAGAGAAGGCCCAGCGCAAAAACCAGCGGGCCGCGCAGCAGCAGAAACAGCCACCTGAGCTTGATGACGCCGGCGGTGCGGCGCCGCGGGCCGTCGGCAATTACCAGGGGGCAGCCGGGCTTTTCTCGCACGGCGGCGCGGAACTCGGTCTGCAGACGGCGCTGCCATTGTTTCTGTTTTTCCTGCTCCCCGGCCAGCGTCTCTTTCAGCCCGGCCTCCCATTCCGCGGCGTCGAGCTCGCCGTCTTTATCGGCGTCCAGCGCTTTCATTTTTTCGGTATCCGCCCTGAGCAGGCGCGCTATGGCCTCCCCGGCCAGGTTCTTGACGGGAGCCATCTGCTCTGACAGCGTGAGCGGTTCCTTTGCCTCCCCGGCGCAGCCCCATACCCAGAGGGGGTCGCCCCCGCGGATGATGACCGCCCGGAGGTGGACGCCGCGCTCCCGCGGGATCCCGTTGAGGAATTGCGCTACGGAAGGGTCGGCGAACGCGAAGGAATCACCCTGCCGCTTTTCAAAAACGTCGACGGTGTTCTTGAGCAGGAACCGCGCGCCCTGCGGGTAAACGGGGACCGCGCCCGTCCCGTCCTCCACCAGCAGCGGCGTGCCGCTGCTGTCGGCGCTGTATAAAACGACCGGCGCTCCAAAGACGTTGGCACGGCGGTCGCGGTTGTTCAGCAGCCCGCGCAGGCCGCGGCCCGCCTTGCCCGCCCCGACCTCGGCTTCGTTCACTTCCACCCGGTAGTAGGCGCAGGGCAGATTATAAACCGGGTCCAGTAGTGAAACTGAAGGCGCGGCGGTACCGCCTAATTCCACGCGGCCCGGGGCCGCGGACCCGGCGGCGGACCGCACCGTGCCGGAGATCCAGCGCTCAAGCGCGATGGTTTTTAAACTTTTATACAGGAGGAAGACGCCACAGCCCATGCCGCCCGCCGCGAGCAGCAGGACTTTAGCGCTTTCGAATAAAGTGTAGTTCATGAAATTCGGCTTTCAGCGGGGGGCCTTAAACGTCCGCGCTATATACTAGCAGGTAATAGCGGGATTTTACAACCGGAAGACTTCTTTTTACCCTGTACCGCCGGATATACTAGAATAAACCAGGCGCTGTGCGCCTATAAAAGCAAATGCCCCTTCTTTCACCGGATAAAGAGCGCAGCGGCTGGCTGATCCCGCTATTGGTTTCAGCCGTCACTTTCCTTGTTTTTCTGCCGGCGCTGCGCAACGGCTTTGTGAACTGGGACGACACGCTGAACCTGGTGGAGAACCTGAAATACCGGGGGCTCGACCGGGAGCGGCTGCGGTGGATGTTCACCTCGTTCGGGCTGGGGCCGTACACGCCGCTGGCCAATCTCAGCTTCGGTTTTGATTACCTGGCCTGGGGGATGAACCCGTCCGGCTATCATCTTACCAGCGTGCTCATACACTGCGCCAACGCGCTGCTGTTCTATTTGTTATGTTTCAGGCTGCTGGCCCGGGCCGCAAAGGTTCCCCCGGAAGGAACAAGGACGGAGCTTGAACTGGCGGCGGCGGGCGCGGCTCTTTTTTTCGCGCTGCACCCGCTGCGCGTGGAATCCGTGGCCTGGCTGTCGGGACGGCACGACCTGCTTTGCACCCTGTTCTGCCTGCTGGCTGTCCTGCTGTACACGGCGCCGCGCGCCCCCGGCGCGGGCAGGACTTCATTTTTTTCGCTGCATTTGCTGCCGCTACTGGCTTTCCTGCCGGCGCTGCTGTCCAAAGCCACGGCGGTAACCCTGCCGCTGGTCCTGCTGCTGCTGGATATTTACCCGCTGGGCCGGCTGCCGGCGGATCCGCGCCGCTGGCGGACGCCGGAGAACCGCGGGGTCTGGCTGGAAAAAACCCCGTACTTCGCGCTGTCGCTGCTCTTCGGCATTGTCGCCTTTATCGGGGAGGCCCGGGTAGGGTCGCTGCTGCCCTATAAGGATTTCGGCTTCAGTTCCCGCGCGGCCCAAACCCTGTACGCGCTCGTTTTTTATCCTTTCAAAACCCTGGCGCCGCTGAAACTGTCGCCGTTCTACCAGCTGCCGCACGGCTTCGGCCTGCTCAGCCCGGCGGCACTGGCCGCGGGCGCCGCGCTGGCGGCTGTCACCGCCGGCGCGTTCGCGGCGCGCAGGCGCTGGCCGGCAGCTGCGGCCGCCTGGGCATTCTACCTGGCAACCATCTGGCCGGTGGCCGGGCTCTTTAAAGTTAACTTGCAGTCGGCCGCGGACCGTTACGCGTATTTCCCCTGCCTGGGCTTCGCCGCGCTGGCCGGAGCGGGCCTGCTGGCGGCCCGGCGGGCCGCAAGCAGCCGGGTGAGGTATGGCTGTTCTCTCCTGGCTTGCCTGGTTATAGCCGGCTGCGCCCGTCTTACCTGGCGGCAGGAGGGCGTCTGGCTGAATTCGGAGGCGCTGTGGACCCACACCCTCGCGCTGGACCCGGAGCAGGATTTCGCCCAGAATAATTTCGGCAGCGTGCTGGCCGCGCAGGGCAAACCCGCCGCCGCGGCGGAGCATTTCCGCAAAGCGCTGCAGCTCAACCCGGATTACGCTTTCGCGCATTATAACCTGGGCGGCCTGCTGGCCGCGCAGGGGCGCAACGCCGAGGCGGCGGAGCACTATACCGCCGCGTTGAGGATAAACCCGCGCTATGAAGAGGCGCACGCCAACCTGGGCAGCATGCTGGCAGCCCAGGGCAGGTTCGCGGACGCCGCGGCGCATTACCGCGCGGCGCTGCAGATAAAACCGGCTTACGCTTTCGCCCTGTTCAACCTCGGCGTGGTAACGGCTAAACAAGGCGATGCCGCAGCCGCCGAAGAACAATACCGCGCCGCAATAAAACTGGACCCGGCTTACGCGCCGGCCCGTTATAATCTGGGCGTTCTGCTGGCCGCCGGCGGGCGTTCCGGAGAGGCCGCGGAAGAATACCGCGCAGCGCTGCGCTGCGACCCGGCCTACGCCGAGGCGCACGGCAATTTGGGCAGCCTGCTGTCCGCCAGGGGGGAACTGGCCGCGGCCGCAGAACATTACCGCGCGGCGCTGCGCCTGAAACCGGATTATGCGCTGGCCCATTATAACCTGGGCGTGGTCCTGGCCGCGCAGGGCGCGCTGGACGCGGCCGCGGAACAATACCGCGCGGCGCTCGCGCTGAACCCGGGCCTGGGCGAAGCGCGGGATAACCTGCGCATCCTGTCGGAGCTTAAAAAGAAATGAGCGTTCCTTTGACCAGGAAAGAGCGATTTGCCGCATTCACGCCGCTGCTCGCGGCGGCGGTTACTTTCCTGGTTTTCCTGCCGTCCCTGAAGAACGGTTTTGTGAACTGGGACGATCTGCAGAATATAGTGGAAAATCAGAACTACCGGGGACTGGGCTGGCGGCAGCTGAAATGGATGTTCACTACCTTCCACCTGGGCCCCTATCAGCCGCTGAGCTGGCTGACTTACGGCGCGGACTACCTGGCCTGGGGCATGGACCCTTTCGGTTATCATCTCACGAACGTGGTTTTACACAGCGCCAACGCGGCGCTGTTCTGCGTATTATGCCTGAAGCTCTACCTCCTGTCCTGCCCGCCGGCGGACCGGGAAAGCAGGACGGAGCACTACCTGGCCGCCGGCTGCGCGGCGCTGTTCTTCGCGCTGCACCCTTTGCGCGTGGAATCCGTAGCCTGGGTTACCGAGCGGCGCGACGTGCTTTCCGGCTTTTTCTACCTGCTGACCCTCCTCTGGTACATACCGCCCCGCGCGGCCGGAGGCGAACGGGCCGGGGCCTGGCGCCGCCACCTGCTGCCGCTGGCCACCTTCCTATGCGCGCTGCTGTCCAAGGGCATAGCGATCACGCTGCCGGCCGCGCTTATCCTGCTGGACATTTTCGCCCTCAAGCGGCTTTCTCCGGACATAAGGCGCTGGTTCTCCGCGCAAGCCAGGCCCGTCTGGCCGGAGAAGATCCCGTATTTTATCCTGGCGGCGGTTTTCGGGGCGGCTGGTTATATAGGGCAGGCCGGCAGCGGCGCGGTAGCTTCGTATCAAACCTTCGGATTTTCAGCCCGCGCCGCACAGGTCTTTTTCTCGGCCGGACTGTACCTGGCTAAGACCATCTTACCGCTGGGCCTGGTGCCTGAATATAAATTGGCCGGCGGCCTGGCCGGCTGGCAGCCGGCGCTGGGAGCCGGGGCGCTGGCCGCCCTCACCGCGGCCGCCGTGGCCCTGGGCCGGCGCAGCCCCGCTTTCCTGGGCGCCTGGCTTTTTTACCTGATCACGCTCAGCCCGGTTTCAGGCATAGTGAAGCTGGGCTCGCAATCCGCCGCCGACCGCTATACTTATCTCCCCTGCCTGGGCTTCGCCCTGCTGGCGGGAGGGGCCTTGCTGGCCGCCCGGCGGGCGGGGCAACGCGCCGGGAAGACCGGCGCGCTGCTGGCCTGCCTGGCGCTGGCCGGGCTGGGCGGCCTGGCCTGGCGCCAGCAGGGCTACTGGCGCGACTCGGAAACCCTGTGGCGGCACGCCCTGGAGGTAAACCCGGACCTGGCCTTCGCGCATTACAACCTGGGAGTTTTCCAGGCCGCGCAGGGCAGGCTCGACGAGGCGGCGGACCATTACCGCGCCGCGGTGCGCAGCAATCCCGTTTTCGCGCAGGGCTATTACAGCCTGGGCCGCATTATGGCAGCGCAGGGAAAACCCGGAGCGGCGCAAGAGCATTACCGCGCCGCGCTGAAACTGGATCCCTACTATGCGCTGGCCCATTACAACCTGGGGCTGGTCCTGGACGCGCAGCAGCGCCGCGGCGAGGCCGCGGAGCATTACCGCGCCGCGCTGGCCGGCAACCCCGGCCTGGAGGACGCGCATTACCGGCTCGCCGGGATCCTGGCCCGGCAGGGCGACGGGGACCAGGCCGCGGAGCATTACCTGTCCGCGCTGAAGCTCAACCCGGACCGCGCGGAAACACATTACAATTTGGGCGTAGTGCTGGCCGCGCGGGGCAGCGCGGACGCCGCGGAGGAACAGTACAGAGCGGCGCTGCGGCTGGACCCCGGCTCGGCGCTGGCCCATTATAACCTGGGCGGGCTCCTGCTAAAGCGGGGCAAAACCGGCGAGGCCGAGGAGCATTACCGCGCCGCGCTGAAGCTCGCGCCCGGTTTCGCGGCCGCCCGCAATAACCTCAGCGTGATCCTGTCCGGCAAAGGCAGGTAAGCCGCTGCCGCGCTGCCGGCTCCGGCGCCGGAGCGCCGCAGGGTTATGTATAATCTACCCTATGGAAATACTTATCACCAACGACGACGGGATTTACGCGGAAGGGATCTACGCGCTGGCCTGCGCGCTGAAGAAAGTGGGGAATGTCACCGTAGTGGCCCCGGACACGCAGCGCAGCGCGGTAGGGCACGCCATAACCATAACCGACCCCCTGCGCGTGGTACAGGCAAAACGCAGCGGCAAATTTTTCGGCTACGCCACCAGCGGCACGCCGGCGGACTGCGTGAAACTGGGCATAAAAGCCATCATGAAGCGGCAGCCCGACCTGGTGGTCTCGGGCATCAACCTGGGCGGCAACATCGGCTACAACATACTTTATTCCGGCACCGTTTCCGGCGCCACCGAGGGCGCGCTGCTGGGGATCCCGTCGATAGCTATTTCCCTGGACACCTTCGTCAACCCGGACTTCTCCGCCGCCGCCGCCTACGCGGTAAAGCTCGCCTCCGGCATGAAAAAGCGCCGCCTGCCGCCCGGCACGCTGCTCAACGTGAACCTGCCCAATATCCCCGCGGCAAAGCTGAAAGGCGTAAGGGTGACCAACCAGAGCAAGACCGCCTTCAACGACTGGTTCGACAAGCGCACGGACCCGCACGGCCAGACCTATTACTGGATGACCGGGGATTTCAAGCCCGAGGACAAGGACCTGGCCAGCGACCTCAACGCCGTCCACGCCGGGTATATTTCCGTCACGCCCATCCAGTTCGACCTGACGGATTACAAGTTCATACCCGGGCTGGAGAACTGGAAATTATGAAGAACCTGGTCCTGGTCCTGCTGCTTGCCGTTGCGGCCGCCTCCGCGCAGGAGCCCGCGCCAGCCGCCGCGCCGGCGCAGCCCGGCAAGTACGACCTGGAAATAACCGAAACCGTCAGGAACCTCTTCCTGCTGCTGGAGCACGGGACCGAAGTGCCTCCCGCAAAGCTCGACGCGCTGGCGGCCGAGATAAAGAAGTTCAACGGCCGCGTTAAAGATACGCTGGGCGATGAGATCCTGAAAGCCGCCGCGGCCAAAGAGAAGGACCGCGAGAATCGGGCGCGCACGGAAGCCGCGAAGAAAACGCTGCAGGACCTGCGCGTCAGGCTGCAGATCCACTACGCGGCGAAGGGCGGCGCTTACCCGGAAAACCTCGCCGCGCTGGATGGAGCGATCCCGGTCCTTTCCCTGCCGGAACACGGGCAGACGGCGGACGTCAAGGTCATAGATTCAAAAAAATACGACAAGGATCTCAGCAAAGCCGTGTCCGACAGCGGCGGCTGGCTGTATTTTTCCGCGCCCGGCTCGGCGAACTACGGCCTGCTGCTGCTGGACTGCGCCCACAAGGATCCCGACGGCACGGAGTTTTACAAGTACTGAGGGGACCATGAACAAAAGCGAACTTAAGAAACGCTATATCGGCGCGGCGATAACCGCCTGCGGCATTATCACGGCGATCTTCTTCTATACCGTGGTGGCGGAGATCCTGCGCTATACCGGCCATAAGCCCCTGGTGCCGGCGCCGGCGGCTTACGTGCTGAAGTACGTGTTTTACCTTATCGGCGTGTCGGCCATAGCGGCGCTGAAACTGGCCGACAGCGCGCTGGACAAAAAGAAAGAAACCCCGCGCGAAACGGCGGCGCTGCTTACGCTGCTGGCCGTAACGCGGGCGGCCATCTGCGAAATGCCGGCCATAGCGGGGCTTGTCCTGCTGATCCTGACCGGCAATTATACGGACTTTTATCTGCTGACCGTGTTCTCCATCGGACTGGAGATCTTCCACTTCCCGCGCTTAAGGCAATGGGAAGAGCGGCTGCGGAGCGATTTCGGACAGCTGCCGGAATAAATTTTATGAACGTTAAAGAATACGGCTCTATCGCGGTGGTGGGCGTTTCCGACGACGCCTCGAAATACGGGCACAGGATCTTCCGCGACCTGCTCAAGGCCGGCTACCCCGTAAAGGGCGTGAACCCGAAAGGCGGGTTCGTGCTGGGCAACAATATCTACAAAAGCCTGTCGGAGATCGAGACCCGGCCGGACCTGGTCATTACCGTGGTGCCGCCGGCCGTCACGGAACAAGTGGTGGAAGAATGCAATAAGCTCGGAGTAAAGACCATCTGGCTGCAGCCCGGCTCGGAATCGCCGGCGGCCATTGAAAAGGCGGCGGCCTACGGCATAAAAACCATCGCCGCCTGCTTCATGGTACAGAAGGGAGTCTGGTAGAAATGTTCAAGGACCTGCTGGGGCCGAAATACGAGGCCTACCTGGGCTTCATCCGCAGGCAGATGATAAAAGACCAGATAGAAGCCCGCGGCGTGAAGGATGAGAGGGTGTTGGCCGCCATGGCGAAAGTATGCCGCCACTGCTTTGTGACCGAAGACATGTTAAGCCGGGCCTACGAGGACTACCCGCTGCCCATAGACCGCGAGCAGACCATTTCCCAGCCCTATATCGTGGCCCTGATGAGCGAGCTGCTGGAGCTGAAAGGCGGCGAGCGGGTGCTGGAAATAGGCACGGGCTCCGGCTACCAGACGGCGGTGCTGGCGGAACTGGCCGGCGAAGTTTTCACGGTGGAGTTCTTTCCGGACCTGGCAGCGCAGGCGCGCGCGAAGCTGGAAAAACTGGGATACCGCAACATTAAATTCAAGACCGGCGACGGGTCCGAGGGCTGGAAAGAAGCCGCCCCTTACGACGCCATAATAGTGACCTGCGCGCCCGCCGCCGTACCGCAGGAACTGACGACGCAGCTCAGGGAAGGCGGGCGGCTGGTGCTCCCGGTGGGGGAGAACCTTACGCTTGTGACCAAAACCGCCGCGGGCCTGACGCAGCGCGTAGTCTGCGGCGTGCGCTTCGTGCCCATGCAGCAGACCCCGTGATGGACACTCTGGCCTTCCGGATCTTCTGGCGCGCGTTGTTCTACCCTGCGCTGGCCTTTGCGGCCCTGGCTTTCGTATTTTTCTGGATCTACGCGCATCCCCGGCGCTATATCTCCGGGCAGCAGCCCGAAAGCCTGGGACTGAAGCCTGAAAGATCGAAGCTGACAACTTCGGACGGCATCAGCCTGGACGCCTGGTTCATACCGCGCCCGGCTTCAAAAAAAACCGTGATAGTCTGCCACGGCTACCCCATGGATAAGGGCGACGTCCTGGGCCTGACCGGCTTCCTGGCCCGCGACTTCAACCTGCTGTATTTCGATTTCAGGGCCACCGGCCGCAGCGGGGGCTTCTTTTCCACCGGCGGCGCGCGCGAGACGCGCGACATCGACGCCGCCGTGGGATTCCTTGAAAGCAGGGTCCCCGGCGGCAGCATAGGGCTGTTCGGGTTTTCCATGGGCGGGGCGGCGGCGCTGCTTTCAAAGAACCCCGCCGTAAAAGCCCGCGCGGCGGACGCTCCTTACGCTGACCTGGCGGGGGAGCTTGACCATATTTTCAGGGACTACGGGTTCTGGCGCAAGCCGCTGATAGCGGGAATGAAAGCCTGGAGCCTGCTGCTGATGGGCGTTAACTTCGGCGCCGTAAACCCGGCGCGGGCCGCTGCCGCGCTGACCACCCCGGTGCTGCTGATACACGGCGACTCCGATACCCAGATGCCGCCGGAAAACTCGCGGCGGATAAAAGCGGCCGCTCCCGCCGCCGAACTGTGGCTGATCAAAGGCTCCGGTCACGGCGAGAACCACGGCACGGCCGGCCGCGAATACGAAACCCGCCTGTCAGCCTTCTTCGCCAAAAACCTCTAGCCCGCAGTAGCGTTATTAGAAGCAGGGCGGCCGGGGGAGTGCTCCGTGAACCCGTTGCGGAAAGGTGAGGACCGGCTTTTAGAGCGAGGCATAATTATGCCTCGCGTCCGGTCCGCAAGGGCGGAGGCGGTTTTTTGCGTAAGCAAAACCGCCGAGCCGGGGCCGCGCAAAACCGCTATGCGGTTTATGCGTGGCGCCCCGCCATAATTTCCCAAGGCGGGGGAAACCGACGCAAGGGTTTCCTCTGCCCGGGTTCGCCGGGGTACCCCGCGGCCGCCCCGACCGGACCTCCCGCGTAATTGGTAGAATATATGAACAGAATACCGTAATTGTTTATTTTAAGGACAACAACATGGCGAAATACCTTATTACCAGCGCGCTGCCCTATGCCAACGGGCCCATACATTTCGGGCATATAGCCGGGGCTTACCTGCCGGCGGATATTTTCAACCGCTTCCTGCACCAGAAAGGGGAAGAAGTTATTTACATCTGCGGCACCGACGAGTACGGAGTGGCCATCACCATCAACGCCGAGAAGGCCGGCGTCGGGTACAAAGAGTACGTAGACAGGAACCATAACCTCATAAAGGCTTTCTTCGACAAGCTCAATATCCGCTTCGACCATTTTTCCAGGACCACCATCCCGGAACACGCGGTGCTCGCGCAGGAATTTTTCCTGGAGCTGCACAAGAAAGGGCATATAAAGCCGGCGGTGGAGGCGCAGTTCTACTGCGCCACCTGCAACCGCTTCCTGGCGGACCGCTACGTTTCCGGCACCTGCCCCAAGTGCGGCGCGGATAATGTGCGCGGCGACGAGTGCACCAAGTGCGGCGAATGGCTGGACCCTTCCAAGATAGTGAAGCCCGCCTGCAAAGTATGCGGCAAGACGCCGGAGATACGCCAGACCACGCAGTATTTCCTGGACCTCAAGGCTTTCGCACCCCGGCTCAAGGAATGGCTGGAAACGAAGAAGGACTGGAAGCCCAACGTTAAGAACAAAGCGCTTTCGCTTATCGAAGAGGGCCTGGTGGAACGCGCGATAACCCGCGACATTTCCTGGGGAGTGCCCGTGCCGCTCGACGAGGCCAAAGGCAAAGTGCTGTATGTCTGGTTCGACGCGCCCATCGGCTACATTTCGGCCACCATGGAGTGGGCGCGGCTCGCCGGCAAGCCCGAAGCCTGGAAAGACTGGTGGCTGAACAAGGAAACGAAGCTGGTGCACTTCATCGGCAAGGACAATATCATCTTCCACACCATCGTCTGGCCCGCCATGCTGCTGGGACAGGACAAGCCGTATATCATCCCGGACAACGTGCCCGGCAACGAATTCTATAACCTGGAAGGCAAACAGTTCTCCAAGTCCGACGGCTGGTACATAGACACCGAGGATTTCTTCTCGAAATACGGCGTGGACGCGCTGCGCTACGCCATAGCTTCCAACGGGCCGGAAACCTCGGATTCGCAGTTCACCTGGGAAGATTTCCAGGGCCGCAACAACGAGCTGGCCGACACGCTGGGCAACCTGGTGAACCGCTGCTTCTCGTTCATGAAGAAAAATTTCGACGGGAAGATACCGGCGGCGGGGGAACTGCAGCCGGAAGACAAGGCGCTGCTGGACAGTTTTGGCCCGGTGTTCGACGAGGTGGGCAAAGACTATTATTCCTACAAGGTCCGACAGGCGCTGACACAGACCATGGCGCTGGCCATAGCGGCCAACAAGTACGTCAACGACACCGCCCCCTGGAAGCTGCGCAAGACGGACCTGGCGCGCTGCGGCACGGTGCTGAACGTGGCCTCGCGGGCGATAATAAACGTGGCCATCCTGCTCTACCCGGTGATACCGGACACGGCGCTGAAGATCCTGGCCAAGGCGGGCCTCGATCACGGCGGCAAAGCCCCGGAATTCAAGCCCTATGCCGGCTCTCTCGACAATAGGGCGCTGGGCGCCGACGATACGCTGCTCTTCGCGAAGATCCTCGACGAGCAGATAAAGCTGGAAGTTGAAAAGCTCAAGGCCTCCGCTAATCCTCCCGCCTGACGGGAGGGGCGCCCGCCGGCATGGCGCAGCGCCCGTCCGCACCCTTCGCGGCAAAGAAGAACCGCCGGGCTTTCCCGGCGGTTCTTCTTTTTCTCCGCAGTTGCGCCCGCTAGCGGCAAAGAAGCAGGGCGTCCAGCGGCGCCGGCCCGCGCGGAACCGGCGCATAAAACCCCGGCGCGTTCCAAAGGCATAAGACCGCCGCGGCGCCGATCTCGCGCCCGCCTTTCAGCTCAGGCCTTATCTCCGCCAGGCTGACCGCGGTGTCCGGCCGGCGGGGGGAGAGCGGGCCGGCTGCTTCGCCGGCCAGGCTTTGAGCTTGCAGCGCCGCCGCGGCCGTCAGGCCCCGGGGCGCATCCCTGAAACCCGGCGGAGGCGTGAACTCCAGGGTATAGAGGCGCCACCGCTCGCTTACATATTTTACGCCCAGCACTAGTTTCGCGCGCCGGGCGGTGGTCATCGTCAGGTAATTCTCCGTCAGCCCGTGCTCGGCGCAGATCTCGCGGGTAAGGCTGCAGGAGGTGGAATACAGATCGGTCATCGCGCCATACGCGGGTTTATTCTCGACTTTTTTCAGAAAGACGTGTATCGCCTTCTTCAGTTCCTGCTTGCGCGCCGGCGTCAGTTCCGAGTACTTTGCCGGGTCCGGCGTTTCCACGCTTTTGTTGTCGCCACCGCCGGCTACGGAGCCGGACTTGAGCAGCGACGGATCGGGGTCGCCGGCGACTTCTTCGTCGGAAATATACTTAAGCGAGGCGCCGTTGAGCTTTTCGGAAACTATGGATTTCAGCAGATCCGTCTCTTCCGCGGCCGGAGCGGGAACTTTGGCTCTAAAAGTGTAGTCTTTCTGGACCTTTTCCGTCTCAGAACCGGGCTCGGTTTTCTCCGATTCTTTCTCCGAAGCTTCCTCGGAGCCGCCGGTGGCGGAAGTTTCCTTCGCCTTGGAAGCGGCGGGCGCTGCGGCCCCGGCCGCCGAGGCCGCCGCCGCCGCGGCGGGGGCTCCGGCTTTCATCTGCGAATTATAGCTGCTCTGCGCCCCGGACCGCAGGCCGTTCATCGCCCCGTCCATATTTCCGCCGCCGCCGCTCTGCGCCCAGGAAGCCCGGCCGGAACTCCCCGACCCCGAGCCGGAGAAACGGGCCGCCGCGCCGCCGCCCGCAGCCTGGACGTCGGGTGACCGTGATGGATCATTGGAAAGGGAAGCGTAGCTGTGGCGCAGTTTGCCCAGCCCGGCGTCATTGCCGCGGGCGCGCACATCCTGCCCCTTCGGCAGCGCTTTGGGCTCGTCGGGGGCCAAGGCGGCGCCTGCCTCCTGGCCCGGACCAGCGGAGCGCTTTGCGCGGCGGACCACGGGCTGCTCGGAGGCGCTCTCTCCGCCGCCGGAAAAAGATTCACCGCCGCCGTCGCCGCCGGGAGGGGGGACGAAACTCCCTCCGAACTGTTCCTCGTAATTCCGGACGTAAGAATCGCCGCTGGGCGCGGTCTCCTCGGGGTCTTCCGCATCCGGCTCTTCTCCCTCGCTCCAGTTAAGGCCGGAGGGGGCGGCCGCCGCGGTCTGCTGGGCCGGGGCTTCGGCGCTGAAAGCGCTGCTGAAAAATTCCGCAGCCCTGGTCTTCAGAACTTTGCCGCCGCGCTCCAGGTCGGAGAAAAAAGTGGAAGCCGTCCCGGCCGTGCCGCGGAAGCTGGATTCGTAATGGATGGCATTGCTCTCGCGCATGCTCACGCCGGTATGCAGGGCCAGCGCGAAGGCTCCGGTAAGGGAAACCCCTACGGAGAGTACCAGTATGCCCAGCGGATCTTTAGTCAGCATAATTCGCACCGCTTAAATTGTCTTAAATAGTATAGAAGGAATTTTTGCGTTTCGCCAGCC
>DAOPZW010000033.1:0-21867 GCA_035353595.1 Elusimicrobiales bacterium
GGTTATAACCGTAGGCGGGCGCTGAAAGGGATAGACACGCTGAGCGCTTTGACCCTGGCGACCGAGGCGCAGGATTTCAGGCGGTTCAGCACGGCCGGCGAATTCATGAGCTTCACCGGGCTGGTCGGCCAGGTCGATCCACCGTCGGAATACGCCTCGCCTTCCGGACCATGGCTTTCAAGGGACGGGCCGATAAGAAGGAGGGTTAAGAGGTAACGGGCTTGACCAGCTCGTTCATATCAGTAAACATAAGGCAGCTTATCGGAAGCTCCTTACAAAAAAACTTACTTTTTCCGTGGCTAAAAATTTAAAAAGGCTCCCCCTCCGTCCGGTTTAACTATAATAACAAAAACCCGGCGCTGTTTCCGGGGGGAAAAATCCGCCGCGGCGCCTGGGCGCCATAATACCGGATCAGGTTCTTATTGGGCGGCGGAATCAGCCTACCCAGCGTCCTTCCCCCCGCTTTCCACCTGACCTGGAACACCGCGGCCGCGCTGCAGGCCGACCTGCAGTGGACCGTCTCCAACATGTTCAGCACCGACAGCGGCATCTGGAGTTACTCGCCGGACGGCAACGGGAACTTCAAGGACCTCACCGCCCGGGAAAAGACCCTGACGCAGGATACCATCCAGGTCAAGGCCGCGGAACTCTCCCCCGTATCCTGGAACTAAGAGTTCAGGAACTCAAATAAAAACCCCCGGCTTCCCGGGGGTTCTTTATTTGCAGCTCTATGAATCCTTCAATTTGCGGTGACGCAGATAGCAAAGGCTTGAAAGCTAATACCGGAATTATAATCTACGCAGGTGTAGGAAGTATCCGTGTCCGGATACGACGCGATGTAATACATATTTACATCCGTTGATTTGCAGCCGCCGCCCACAACCTTTTTCCCGGCAGGACAGGTTGCCGTACGCGGACTGAGACCGCTTGCGCTTGTTACCCTCTCATAGCCAGAAAGGCCGCCGCCGGCAGCCGCCGCCCAGGAAGCATTCCCGGCCGCGTCCGAGGTCAGGACCTTGCCGGCGCCCGCGCCGCTGGTCAGCGTAATGGTCGCGGCAATTATCCCGTAATTCGTCTTGATGTTCCCGTTGGAAACCTCAAGTTTCTCGGCCGGGTTCGCGGTCTCTATGCCTATCTTGCCTGAGTCAGTTATTCTCATTCTCTCAACAAATGAATTGGTTGCGCCGCCTGTCTGAAAGATAAGATCCCCGCCGTTGGCGTAGCCCGGGTAAGCCGCCAGCGCGTTCGTGCCTGAACGCAGATAAAGATTCCCGCCGTGGACGCCTGCGTAGTCGTTGACATAGCCGCGTCCCGCCTGCAGAATAAGATCGCCGCCGCGCTGGGCGTAGGTGCTTAAAGTATCACCGTCGCCGGCCTTTATCGTCAAAGACTTGCCATCTACATGGTTAGGGCTGGTCTGCACGGTCAGACTTCTGTCCGCTGAAGTGGAAAACACGATGTCGCCCATATTCGTAACAGCGCTGAAAGTCTTTGCGGCGGAGAAAGTCTGAACTGTGGAAAGAGTGGCGTCCCCTCCCGCCGCGGGCGTCTGCCAGGAGGCCGCGCCGGCGCCGTCGGAGGTGAGCACCTTCCCGGCGCCGGCGCCGTTCGTAAGCGTGAGCGTAGCGGCGATGACCCCGTAATTCGTCTTGATGTTCCCGTTGGAAACCTCAAGCGTTTCGGACGGGTTTGCGGTTCTTATGCCGACCCTGCCGTTTTTCAAAGACAGCGTATCAAGCCAGCCGCCGCTTGCCTGAATGGTTTGCAGCGTTATTCTTTTGTCGGTAATGTTGAGCCCGTCCGCAATGGCGTAGATATAACCCGCCCTCTCATCCGCGTTGCGAAACTCTATATTCGGATACATTTGCGGATTCCCGCTGTCGTTGTTAATAACCAGCATGGCACCGTTTACGGATTGCGTTGTATTGATCCTCACTTTGCCGAAAACGTTCGTGCCGGTGAACGTCTGGTCGGCCGCAAGGCTCGCATCCCCGCCTCCGGAGGCGGCCGCCCAGGAAGCGTTTCCGCTGCCGTCGGAGGTGAGCACCTTCCCGGCGCCGGCGCCGTTCGTAAGCGTGAGCGTAGCGGCGATGACCCCGTAATTCGTCTTGATGTTCCCGTTGGAAACCTCAAGTTTCTCGGCCGGGTTCGCGGTCTCTATGCCTATCTTGCCTGAGTCAGTTATTCTCATTCTCTCAACAAATGAATTGGTTGCGCCGCCTGTCTGAAAGATAAGATCCCCGCCGTTGGCGTAGCCCGGGTAAGCCGCCAGCCCGTTAGTACCGGAGCGCAGATAAAGATCCCCGCCGTGGACGCCTGCGTAGTCGTTGACATAGCCGCGTCCCGCCTGAAGCACCAGATCGCCTCCGGACGCTGCATTGTCCCCGGGGTAGGTACCATGCCCGTTGCCGGCGCTTATGGTCAATTTTTTTCCCGCTATATTGGTGGGAACTTCTTGAACCGCTATGCTTCTGTCCGCGTCGTTAGAAAGCGCGACGTTCTTGAAAGTATTAAAGCCGGTGAAGGTCTGGTCGGCCGCCAGGGAGGCGTCGCCTGAAGCGGTCTCCCACGAGGCAAGTCCCACGGCGTTGGAGGTAAGGACCTTGCCCGCTGCCGGGTTACCGCCCGTTATCTTAACCTGGCCGTTAACTTCCAGCTTCGCGCCGGGGTTCGTAGTCCCGATGCCGACATAGCCGGTGGAATCAACCCGCATCACTTCTGCCGTGGTTGCCGACAATTTAGGTGTCGTCCAAAAAGACATATAAGTTCCCTGAGCGGAGTCGGTCCAGTTCTCAGCGGCGACTTGCCTGATAGATGACCTTGGAGCGCCGGAATATTGCGTGGCCCCATAACCGATGGCACCCAGTGACCCGATAAGTTCATCAACCAGCATCGCCGTTCTTGACCCCGCCGTTCCATCGGCGCGCCTGAAGTCAATTCCATTTGCCGCCGCTACGGAATCAAGATTAAATAATGTAGGCGTGCCGTCCGCATTGCCGATATGCGCCATGGTTCCGGTCCGCGGAGCCGCCAACCCTGCGACGTTGGAAGACACGGTCAATTTCGTCGCCGGACTCGCCGCCCCGATGCCGACGTTGCCGTCGGCAACCGCCAGAATTGAGCCGCCCACCGAGAACGCGCCGCCTGTTACGGTAAAGGTGGAAGAATTGCTTAAAGTAAGCTGCCCCGTCATGGTATCGCCGGTTTTCGCCACTTTTGTACTGTCGGTGGCTGAAATGCCAGACATATTGGTCAGCAGGGAGCCATCCACCGCGGGCAGCTTGCCGAGTGCGGTCAACTGCACCAGCTGGCTGTTGCCGTTGAAGTCATTGCCCTGCAAGGTTACGGAGGAATTATCCAGCCGCGCATTGCCGATGGTACCCGCCAGCTTTGAAGCGGAGATCCCGGTCGCCAGCTTGGCGTCAGTGATAGCGCCGTCTATCACGGTCTGCGCCGAGGAGGCGTACAGGGCGTAGGCCACCGAAGTGATAGCTTCCCTGGGAGAAAGCGTCTGGCTGTTTATGGTAACTTCAAGATACGGCGTGATATTTCCCCAGTCCACCGCCACCGGCTCAAGCGCCACATGGAAAATCCCGGTGGAAACGGCTACGGAAAGATTCCCGGAGTTCCAGTAATTCGCCGCTCCCGCCGCGTCGGTTAGCTTGAAGCTCATCGTCCGGGTGCCGCTGTACGGCACGCCGCTTTCGCGGTAGTAGCCCTGGTAGTTTATCTTCTGCGGCGCGGCCGCGTAAGCCGCGGCTGCGGTGAAGAAGGTAAGGGCAAGGAGCCAGGTTAAAATATTTTTATGCGGTTTCATAAACTCTCCATTTTTCTTTCAAATCAGTCGAAGCTGCTTTAGCCTGTAAATTTTTCAGCCCTCTACTGCGGCACGGCGTTCTGGGACGGAGCGGACCAGCCCAGTACGGCCATAACACGGCGGTTCCTTTGCCTGCCTTCGTCGGTGTCGTTGGCGGCTACGGGCACGCTCTTTCCGAAGCCCTTCGCGGTGATCTGCTCTTTTTTTATGCCTTCCTTGCCGGTCAGGTATTGCATCACGGCCTGGGCCCGCTTTTCTGAAAGCTCCATATTGTATGCGTCGTCGCCATTGGCGTCGGTGTGGCCCTGCAGCTCGATGACCGCCGCGCTATTGGCTTTCAGGAAGTCGGCGATCTCCTTGATCTGGCTGCGGAAGTCGCCTTTCAGCTCGGCGCTGTCGTACTCAAAATCCATCGCCAGCCGCATGCAGAGAGTGCCGACTTTATCCCACGGGCACGAAGGGTCCCCCGCCGCGCCCCTTACGGACTCAAGGATGCCGGGCGTGATAGAGCCCGGCGCCGCCAGGTCCTGGATGCGCGTTTCCGCCTGAAGCACGGCGGCGGCGGACTGCGGAGCCGGCGCCTCGGGCGTGGAAAGCTGCACTTCCGGCGTTGAACTGACAACTTCCATGGTGGACAGCACGATCTCGGGCGTGGAAATATTAATTTCAGGGGTGGAGAGAACCACTTCGGGAGTGGATACGCTTACTTCCGGAGTGGAGATAGTAATTTCGGGCGTGGACGCCGCCACTTCGGGTATAGCCGCAACAACTTCGGGTGTAGAAACGACGATCACCGCGGGGGCCGGCGCCGGTCCGGACTTCGGCTGTTCCTTTTTGGGCTGCGGCGCGCCGAACGCCCAAGTTACAGTAAAGTGGTGCGTATCGCCCAGGTCGCTCAAGGGCAGGAACGCATAATCCACAGAGATATCTTTCAGCGCCAGGCCCACACCGAACCTTAACCCCGCTCCGGAATCTATAAAACTGTCCCAGCCGCCGCGCACATAGATAAGTTTGTGGTAACCGGCTTCCGCGCCGAACTTAAAGCCCGCGCCATGCTCCCGCGTAAGCTCGCTGTCCGCGCTGAGCATAAGCCAATCGCCCCACGGGCTAACCGCCAGGCCCAGGGCCAGGGCCTGCGGCGCGTCTTCGCGCGCGCTGTCGAACCTTATCTTCTGGCCTATATTCCTTATCGCCGCACCCCACACCGCCCGGTACCAGCCGGTGCGCAGGGTGAAGCCCGCGTCCAGCAGCAGCGCGTTGGCGCGGGCGTCGCCTATTTTCTCCCAGGCCTCTTTTAGCGTTAAGCCGGCGTTAACGCCGCCCGGCAAGGCCCTGCCGTAGGTAAGGCCCGCCAGGTGACTGCCGGCTGAATAGTCCGTTGTTACGCCGCCGGCGGCGTCGGAGCCGCTGAGCGTTCCGTAATTAAGGTTCTGGTACCTGAAGCCGAAATAATTCGTTTTGTCCGGGAACCGGTGCGAGTAGACGAAATTCTGGTAGGTTATCCCCTCCAGCCAGGAGGAATGATGGAAGGAAAGCCGGTTATCCTGCGCGAGCCCGCCGATGAGCGCCGGGTTGTAGAAAACGCCCTGGGCCGCGTCGCCGGCCGCTGCCGCCGCCCCACCCATGCCCGTCTCCCGCGCGCCGTTGTCCAGGCGCAGGAAATCGAAAGCGGTTGTGCCCGCCTCAGCGGCCGCGCCCTGAACGGCCAGGCACATTATTACCGGCGCCAAAAATTTAAGATATCGGTTCATCACTTACCTGATTATAGACAGCTTGTCTATTTTCCTGCCCGCCGCGGTCCTGACCATGTAAAGATAAACTCCGCTGGCCGCTTTGCTGCCGTTCTGCGTCCGCGTATCCCACACCAGCTTGCCGGTGCCGCCGGGCTCTTCGCCTTTCCACACGCGCTCGCCGCGGACCGTGTAAACCTCCACTTTGCTGCCGGCCGGCAGGTTCGCGAAAGTTATGCCCCCGGCGTCCGTGCCGGTCTGGCCCGCGCCCAGGCCGGCATTGGGGCCGTGCGGCCGGAACGGTGAAGGATACACAGAGATGGTGTTGAGCACGGAGCCGATGGAAGTACCTATGGCGAAATAGCTGAGGTGCGGGATGGAGTAATAGACCGCGGAGCTGGAAATGGACACTTCCGCGTCGGGCAACTGCACCCACAGATCGGCCGTTTCGTCCAGCACGTATAATTTGGCGTTGGGAACCAGCGCCGACGCGGGCGAGCCGCCGTCAATTACCTGGTCGCTGTTCAGGTCCTTGAACTTAAGATAAAGCATGGCCTGGTTGGGCGAGAAAGTAATGGAAGTCTTAACATTGTTCGCGTCATAATAATCCACCGCCCGAACCTCGTGGATCTTGCCCTCGTTATGGTCCCTGGCGAATTTGGCGTTGGCCGCCGTTACGCCGGCGGCGCTGGTAGTGGTTATTTCTATGTGGCCCTCGCCGGGGATCGCCCCGGGGGACAAGACCAGCGTAGTCTGGTCCGCCTGGCCCGGATAGGCCGGGTCCGGCGGCGCTTTAACCACAAAATCCGCGCCCGGTTTCAGCCGCGTCTGGAAAACGAAAGTGGCGGAGCTCTCCAGGGGAATGCCCTCGGTGTCTACGGCGGTGGTGTCTATTACCACCTGGTAAGTGTAATTGTAATCCCAGTTGGCGGCCGGCGGGGCAGCCGCCAGGCTGAGCTCCCTTGTTGCGGGAGCGTAGGAGGTGGAAACGGCTACGGCAATATTTGTATCCGCCGCCTGGTCGTTGCGGATAAGCGTTACGCGCGCGGCGGAGGCCAGCGACGAGGCGAGCATGTCCTTGCTGAAAACCACCGCCGCCGGGGTAGAGACATCCACGCCCACGATCCAGTCCAGGTAATATTTTACGATGAAGCCGGGTGAAACTATCACCGTGGGGCGGATGCCCGCGCCCAGGCCGCCGAAAAAGCCCTCTTCCACGCTTGCCGCCGCGCCGGCGGCGAGGGCGGCTTCGGAAGACGACAGCGGGACCGGCTGGCCGAGGCTGTCGGATAAGGAAACAGTGCCTCCGGACCTGGAGCCGCCGCCCGAATCAAAAACCGAGCGCGTCAGGGTTTGGGCATTGAGGAGGGAAGAACCGCCGAAGAGGCAGAAAAACAGGACCGCAAGCGCGTAAAACACCCACACCCGGAGAACGCGTACGGAACCTGCCCGGCTGCCCGGCTTGCCTGACATTAGATGTTGCGTTTTATCCTCCGCTACGTCTTACGTGATGCTGTTCAGATCAAATTATCGTATCAAAAAAAATTCAGGGCCGGCAAGCATACACGCCCAGTGCAGGCGGAGCGGCGGCGCGCTCCCGGCTGTAACGCCCGGCTCAGGCGCCGCGCAGCCGGCGGACCAGGAACCAGGCGACCGCGGCCAGCAGCAGGAACACGGCGAGCGCCAGCCACTGCGGAGTGTTGTTCTTTTCCGCGTAAGGGTCCTCCAGTCCGCGTTTGGAGTTGGGCGGCAGCGCCGCTATCCTGGTAAGCGCTTCACCGAACGGGATGTTTATGCGGACCAGCGTGTTTATCGCCCAGCCATTGGCGTCCAGTATGGGGCCGATGTTCCGCTGGCGCAGTTTCAGCGCGGCTATTATCATTGAAGGGCCGGAGATCAGCAGCACCGCGCCGGCCGCGGCCAGCGGCAGCTGCCACCAGGGCAGCCGGCTCACGGCCGCCACCACGGCGCCGAAAGCGGCGCCCAGCGCGCCCATAGCCAGGCCGACGGCGGCGAAGATGCCGGCGAATTTTCCTACATCGAAAGGCGCCGCCTTGTCCGATTTAACCGCGCCGGCGGCCAGGGCGGTTTCAGCGGTCTTTTCCCGTTCGCTGGCGAATTTAGCCAGCTGGGTCTCTACCAGGCGTATCGCCTTTTTATAGGGCGACCAGAATGCCTGGCGGATGCTTATGGGCTGTTCTATGATCTTCACCACCGTGGCGTCCCAGTCCCAACCGTCGCGGTCGTAGAACATCCCGTTGCGGCCGACCATGAGGTTATCCGAATCTCCGCCGGTCATGGCGACGGCTATGGTGATCTTTTCCGCGGCGCCGCGCCGGATGCAGTCGCAATACAGCAGGCAGGTCTGGCTCAAAGCGGCCAGAACGGCGTGCTTGCCCGCGTCGGCCACGCGCACGCAGAGCTCGCAGCTCCTTCCGTCTATATAAAGCGTGCCGGCCTGGAACACGGCCTTGCGCTTGCGGCCGTAGAAATCGGCGAAAGAAACGAAGTTCTCCAGCAGGCGCTGCAGGTCCCGGTGGTAGCGCACCAGCCGTTCGAGCGCGAAGATGGAATCGAACTTCGGTTTTTCCGCCAGGTCTTTTTCCACGAACTCGGCCAGCGTGGCGCGCCCGCCGCCGGAAAGTATCTCGGCGAGGCGCTCCGCGCCCAGCGCCTCCGTTCTGGTGCGGGGCTTTGACTTCAGCCATTCCTCCTGCGCGCCAAAATGTTCCAGCAGCTTATGCCAGTCGGCTTCGGTCAGCGCGGAGCGCGCGCCGAGCAGCGGTTTTACGGCTTCTTTGTCCAGGCGCGCCACGGCGTCCGCCCAGGCAGGGTTCACCCCCCCGTCCAGCGGCAGCGCCCGGCCGGCCTCTACGCGCGCCAGCGGGAAGCCTGCCAGTTCCGGCACCCCGGCCGAAAGGGTCAGGGCGGCCAGCGGCGCGTATTCCGCCTCCGAGCGGTTCAGCGCCGCCGCGGAGCGCCCGTCGAAGGCGGCGGTGCGGCACCGCGCGAAAAAATCGTCCACTTTCGCGCGCACGGCCTGGCAGGCGGCGTGCGCGTCGGCCGTCCTGTCACCCAGCGGGCCGGCGCCGGCCTTGCCCCCGGCGCGCCAGGCGGTCAATTCGTCGGCTTCCTTGAAAAATCGCTCTATGCGGGCCTTGTCTATGCCCGGCTTGCCGCCGCAGTCGGCAACGGTGCCCATGCAGGAGCCTATCTCCTCTATCAGCCCGCGGGTCGCGCTGTCCTCGGCGGCGGACTCGAGCGTTATTACTCCGTCGCCGTTGAAGCGCGAAGCCGCCACGAAAGCTTGCATGTGCGCCATATCGGAAACCGAGATGGAATCCGCGCCCGCCTTGCCGTTGGTCTGCAGTATCTGCCGGGCCAGCTCGAGCAGCCTTTTGCCCTCTTCGCCGGAGTCGTCGATCTCCGAAAGCGGCAGCGAGTCCGCGCCGGCCCTGATGGAGCCGATATCTTTAAGACAGCCCGAAAGCCATCTTATGGCCGCCAGGACCTCCGGCACGCGGATGCGCCCGTCGCCGTCGGAGTCGAGCATGCGCAGCGTTTTCTCGTCAAATTCCAGGCCCGATACCGGGCAGGCCAGGGTGACCCACAGCTTCTGGTCCAGTTCACCCAGGGCTTTCAGGTCTTCGGCCCGGTCCAGAAGCACCTGGTCCGTGCCGCCGGCGCGGAAAAAGCGCCAAACATGAGGGATCTTGCCTGTGCCGTTCATAAAGTTCCTCCGTGAACCGATGTGCAATGGAAACCTGACAAAAAACTTCCTTTTTCTCTGGCTAAATATTTTAGAAAAACCCCCTCCGTCCGCTTTAAATATAATAACAAAAACCCGGCGTTTTTTTCCCGGGAAAAAATCCGCCGCGGCGGCCGGGCGGCGGGCGGGCGGCGGAAGAGTCGGGAGCGAAGTTCAGTCGTCAGTTGGCGGCGGGGCTAGCGGGTCTATTGTATCGTATAAGTCAACCCGCGCATCCAGCTGGCAATCTTCGTCAGGTGGGCTGTGGCCGTACACAGAAGCTTCAGGAACCGGCTGAAACTGCGGGGAGTCAGAGGGCAGGCCCAGGTGATTTAGAAGGCGCACAAGTTCCTTGTCATTAAGGATAACCGCTGCAGGCTTCATTTCCAGGTTGCATTTGGCGCAGATAAGCGGGAAGACCTCAAAAACCCCGGCTATGCAGGCGCCCCTGGAGCGGGCTTTATTTTTTAGCTCATTAACTTTTTTCCGCAGGTTCACCAGGCCGGTTTCCCTGGCAGCTTTCGAAACCAGCAGCGGACGCAGCTGGGACCTGGGCGCCATTACCGCCCTGCGCGGCCTGGACGACGCGCTCAAACTGCAGCGCAAGGACGCGCTGCCTCCTGCCCGGCACGGCTTAACGCCCGCCGGGCAGGTCGGAAGCCGCGTTCTGACGTATACCCGCCTTGTTTACTACAATCTATTTCATGAACACCGGCACCGGCAAAACTCCCGCCAATAACGAACCCGCCGGCAAGCCCCGGGGCCGCAGCCTGCTGGGCCTGGCCGGCATGATAGTGCTGGTGGGCATGGGCGAACACATGGCGGAACGCTTCCTGCCGCTGTACTTGCAGCAGCTGGCGCAGGCCTCCACGGCCGTGCTGGCCATCGGCCTGCTGGCCGGCATGGACGACCTGCTTTCCGCGCTCTACTCTTTTCCCGGCGGCTACCTGAGCGACCGCCTGGGCACCAAGCGCGCGCTGCTGTTCTTCAACGCCCTGTCGATGCTGGGCTACCTGTGCGTCATCTTCGTCCAGACCTGGTGGGCGGTGCTCGTAGGCGCGGCCTTCTTCATTTCCTGGTCGGCCATCTCCCTGCCGGCCACCATGGACCTGCTTTCCAAAGCGGTGCCTAAGAACCGGCGCACGCTGGGCGTGTCGGTGCTGGCGCTGCTGCGGCGCGTGCCCAAGATGCTGGGGCCCGTAGTGGGCGGGGCCTGCATAGCCGCCTGGGGCGTAGGCCCCGGCGTGCGCGCGGCCTTCGTGATAGCGCTGCTGCTGGCGCTGGCCGCGGCGGTACTGCAGCAGCTGCTGATCCAAGACGATTCGCAGGAAAAGAAGGCCGCGGAAGCCAACCCTTTACGCCTGTGGCGGGAAATGCCCGGCGGCCTGCGCAATTTGCTCATGTCCGACATCCTCATCCGTTTCTGCGAGCGCATCCCGGATTCCTTCGTGGTCATCTGGGCCACCCGCACCATACTGCACCCCGTCTCGGAGCTCACTTTCGGCTGGCTTTCGGCCGTTGAGAACATGACTGCGGTGCTGGTGTACCTGCCCGTGGCCTACATGGCCGACCGCTTCGGCAAAAAGCCCTTCGTGCTTATCACGTTCGGCTTCTTCACCTGCTTCCCGCTGGCCCTGCTGCACGCGCGCTCCCTCTGGCCGCTCGCGGCGGTTTTTGTGCTGCGCGGCTTAAAGGAGTTCGGCGAGCCCACCCGCAAGGCGCTCATCATGGACCTGGCGCCGGAGGGCCGCAAGGCGGCCATGTTCGGCCTCTACTACCTGGTGCGCGACGTGCTGGTGGCCTTCGCCGCCTTCGGCGGCGCGCTGCTGTGGCGCATCTCGCCCGAGCTCAACCTTAAAACCGCTTTCGCCTTCGGCGTGATCGGCACGCTCTGGTTCGCCTGGCGCGGCAGCGACACGCTCCCCGCGCCGGGCAGGCAGGGGGACGCTGGCCTGCAATAAACATAAGGCAGCTTATCGGAAGCTCCTTACAAAAAGCTTCCTTTTTCTCCGGCTAAATATTTTAGAAAGACTCCTCCCTCCGTCCAATTTAACTATAACAACAGAAATTCTGCGTTTTTTCCGGGAAAAGAAAAAATCCGCCGCGGCGGCCGGGTGGCGGAAGAGTCCGGCGCAAAGTTCATTCGTCAGTTGGCTGCGGGTCTATTGTATCGCGTATAAGTCAACCCGCGCATCCAGCTGGCAATCTTCGTCAGGCGGGCTGTGGCCGTATACAGAAGCTTCAGGAACCGGCTGAAACTGCGGGAAGTCAGAGGGCAGGCCCAGATAATTTAGAAGGCGCACAAGTTTTTTGTCATTTAGGATAACCGCTGCAGGCTTCATTTCCAGGTTGCATTTTCTTCTGCGCCCGGACGCCTATAGCCTGGCGACGAACCCGATAGCGGCGTGTCGGGAAGAAAAGCCGGATCTGCGGGAGCCGGACCCCCGGAAAGAAGAAAGCCGCCCCGGGGCGGCTCTCTTCCCACCCGTGGCGGGCGGTTACTTTCCTGCCAGGATGGCCCTGACGCGCGCCTTGCCGGCATCGTGCCTGGCCTTTTCCTCCGGCGTCAGCGCCCTGACCTTCCCTGCTTTTATGTTCTCTTCCATCAGGCGGAACAGCTCCGTCCTGGTATCGGGCATCATTATCCACCGCTGGGAAAGCGCCTGCAGTTCGGAGAAACTGGTATCCCTCACCACCTCCGCGCGCCAGGCCCAGTACATGGCGTCTTCCTTCAGGGTCTCCCTTTGTACGGTGTCGATCAGCTCCAGTTTCCCCTTCAGGAGGCCGCCGGTCTTTGCGCGCAGTTCCGCCCGCTGCGTGTCGTAGTCCCGCGACAGTTTCTCGCCGCAGGCGGCCTTCTTGTACGCTTCCTCCTTGGTGAGCGCCGGCGTCTCCTGCGCCGCGTATTTCTCTATGGCGGACTTCAGGGCGGCCCGGACCTGGCGGGTGTAGACCCAGTTATCCACGTAGCCGAGCACTTCCTTCTCGCCGGCCCTGACGCGGCGGCCCCAGTAGCGGGCGTTAAGGTCTACGCAGTACTCCGTGGTCAGGGAAGCGATAAGCTTCTCGTCCCCCCGCCCGGGTGAAAGCACCTTCTGGATGCGCTGCCTGGCGTCTTCCAGGCGGTTCAGCTCTTCGGCCGTGAGGGTGCGCACCTTGCCGCTGTCGAGGATCTCTTTTATCTTCGCGAACAGCAAGTCGCGCGTTTCAGGCTTCATCAGCCAGTTCTGGCCCTTGGCCTTCAGGTCGGCGTAGTTCCCGCGGCCGCCGTTCTTTATATCCCAGGCCCAGTAGGCGGCGTTCAAGTCGAGCGTCTCCCGGTCGATGGCGTCCACCTGGTCTATCGCCGTCCCGAAGGATGCCTGCCCCTGTACAGCGGCAGGCGCGTCAGCGGCCAGGGCGGCGGCCGGCAGCGCTGCCAGCCAGAGCGAAAACAGTATCGTGATTTTCATAAGTCCTCCTTGCCTTTACTATGCGCGGGCCCGGAAAGTATCACAACCCGGTGCGCGGATCCGGCTGCAGCCCTTCGGGGCTGCGCCAGTCCGTCGAAAGATCCGAAAGGTACATCCGGGACTCGTCGGCGTAATAAGGAAAATTATCATACGAGCGCCAGTCAGGGTCCTCCGCCGGCCCCCGAACCGGCCCCGGCCCCAGCAGCACGAAGGCCATCAGGGCCGCCGCGCCGAAGGCCAGCGCCCGGACCGCTTCTGCCGGCCTCCAGGCGGGCGCCGCGGCACCGGCGGCGCGCGCCAGCACCCGGCGTTTAACGGCCTCCGGCACCTGCGCGGCTCCGGCCGCGAAAAGCCCCGCTATGCGGGCGTTCGCCGCGGCAGCGGCCGGATCCCCGCCGGCATTGCCGGCCAGGAACAGTTCAAGCTCCTTCCCATCTTCCTTCATATTCATTTACCTTCCCCGGTAAGTTCCCGCCTCAGCTTCGCCATGCAGCGGTAAAGTATGGTGCCCACGTTGCTCTCGCTCAAACCTGTCAGCGCGGCTATCTCCCTGTTGTTCATCTCCGAATAGAACTTTAGGCTTATCAGGTCCCGCTCCTGCGCGCTGAGGCCGGCCAGGGCCGCGGCCAGCTCGCCTTCCGCCTGCTTTTTTTCCAGCGCCGCCGGCGCCTCGGCCGCCTTGTCGCGGAAAATATCCGCGAACACGTCCAGCGGCAGGAAGCCCAGTATGGCGCCGCGCCGCAGGTGCAGGTTGACCTCGTTGCGCGCTATGCCGAACAGCCACTGCGCCGGCCCGCCGCGCGCCGGGTCGTACTGCGCCAGGCGCTCGAAGGCCTTGCCAAAAACGGCGGCAGCTATGTCCTCGGCGGCGGCGGCGTCCCGCACGCGGCAGTTCGCGTAGGCATAGATCCTGCCGAAATATTCGTCGAATAGCGCCGCGAAGTCCATAATGCCTCTATAATACTATATGCCCGGCCGGAGAAAGTATCACAGCCGCCGGCGAAAATAAGCTGCCGGGGCGGCAGCCCCGCCCGGGCTGTTCCAATATCCCGGCAAACGCCGCAAAAGCGCCGGGTGACATGATTATTTTCCGGAACTTTTTGCCCGCGAGCGGTTTCTCGCGGGGAAGATCGGCAATACAATGTTCTCAGGATCGGATGAAAGGTTTCAGCCGCCGGACAATTCGGAAGGGCCGGACCTGACCAGCCTCAGCATCTGCGCGCCGGTAAGCGCGCTGGGCTGCACGGCGTCGTGCGCCCCGGCCTCTTTGAGCTTCGCCGCTTCCGCCGCGTCGTCCGCGGTCATTATGAACCTGGCTTCCGGCGCCATCTCCCTGAGATGGGACAACAGCCGCCGGTTGGTGATGCCCTTGAGGAAAGTATCGGAGATGGTGCAGATCACTATGGCCGCTTTTTCTATGCCCAAATGGTGCAGGGTCTGCGGATGGGCCAGGTCGCCGTAGGCCAGCTTGTAGCCCCGCGCTTCCAACTGGCCGCGGATGCCCGGGTTGTAGTCCACCACGAGGACGCGCGGCTTGAGGTCCACCGCTTCGCGGTCGATGGCGTCGAGCAGCGCCATGCCTGCCCTGAAGCAGCCCAGTATCGCTATGTCGCGCACTTCCCCGCCGGCTTCGCCCTCGGCGTCCTGCTCGTGGGCCTCTTTCAGGCCGAGCCTGGCGAGGAGGCCCAACCCCCACCTGGCCAGCCGGTCGTTGAAGTGTATCAGGTAGGTGGAGAGCACGGACATCAGGAGCATCGAGGTGAGCACGAGCGACTGCAGCTCCGGCGTGATATGTTTGTAGCCCGCCCCCAGCGCCAGTATGACGAGCGAGAACTCGCTTATCTGCGAGAGGTTCACCGCGGTGAGCAGCCCGGTCCTGAACCCGGTCCCCAGCAGCCCGGCCGCCGGGACCAGCGAGAGGACGCGGCTGGAGACCACGAACCCGGAGATGATCAGCGACATCCCGAGGACCTGCCAGGAAGGCAGCGGCACCTTGAGGCCCAGCGCCACGAAGAAGAGCGTGACGAAGAAGTCGCGCACGCCGGTCAGCTTCGAGATGACGTCGGTCCCGTAAGGGAACGCCGCGATGCTCATGCCGGCGATCAGCGCGCCCATCTCCTTGGAGAGCCCGGCCTTTTCGGCCAGGCCGCAGACCAGGAAGCACCAGGCCGTAGAGCTGAGCAGGACCAGCTCCGGGAATTTACCGGCCGCGTGGAGCAGCCGGGCCAGGATATGCTTGCTGACCAGGAAGGCCAGCACCACGAGCACCAGCCCCTGCCCGAACGAGCGCAGGATGCCGCCCAGCTCCGGGTTGAGCAGGTTTGGCTGGAACGCCATGAAGATGATCGCCCAGATATCCTGCAGCACGAGGATGCCTACGGTCAGCCGGCCCGCTACCGTGCCGGTCTCGAATTTGTCCGTCAGCAGCTTCACCACTATCAGCGTGGAGCTCAGCGCCAGCGCTACCGAAAGGTAGAGCAGGTCGAAATTCCCGCCGCCCATAGAATAGCCGAAAGCCCTGAAGAAGCCGAGCGCCAGCAGCACGCAGACCGCGAACTGCACGAAGCCCAGCGTGAACATGGCCTTGCCCATGCGCAGCAGGTCGCGCAGGTTGATCTCGAGGCCGATAATGAACAGCAGGAGGATGAGGCCCATCTCCGAGATGAGTTCGATGCTGGCCTCGTCGGTAACGAGCCCGAAGCCCAGGTGCGTGCCGAGCAGCATGCCGCCCAGCACGTAGCCCAGTATCAGTGGCTGGCGCAGGGCCCTGGCTACATGCGAGGCGCCGGCGGCAAAGATGATCCCGAGCCCGATATCGGTAAGAATGTTAAGTGAGTGGTTCATACGCTGATCAGTTTAGATTATACAAATGGCGGGAGGGCGTTGTCCGCTCTGGCTGCCGCTATGCCGGCTTCCCGGCCAGGAAGTCGCATAGCACCACGGCGTTGTTGCGCTGGGGATCCTTGGCGGCGTAGAGCAGCGTGACGGTCTTTTTGCCGGCGAGCTCCCGCAGCTGCCCGGCGGCCGCGGTGTTGGCGCGCAGCTCCGCCGGGTACTTCCTGCGGAAGCCTTCCCAGCGCGCCTCGTCGTGGCCGAACCATTTACGGGTTTCGTCGGACGGCGCTATTTCCTTCAGCCAGAGGTCCAGCCTGGCCGCGGCCGTATACAGAAGTTTTAGGAGCAGGCTGAAACTGCGGAAAACCTGTTGGCAAGCCCAGATGGTTCAGCGCCGGAGAGTTGGCCTGCTTCCTGTATCGTTAATCCCGGGTTCGCTCATCTTGCTCCCCCGTTCCCGCATCATTATTCCCGGGGGTCGCTCTTGTTCCGAAACAGTTTTTCCGCAGGGCAGCCGGACTCGCGCTGTTTGCAGTACTTGCAGGCCAGCGAGCCGCGGACAAAGGCGTTGCCGGCGGAGATCAGAAAAGCCAGTGAAACCACGCCGGTCAACAGCGCCAGGTCCGATCCGCGGAGCAGCAGAATAATGCCGACGATCAGCGGCACGAAAGACAGCAGCATGTCGGGGGCCAGGTCTTTCCAGACCATTTCTTTCGCGGCGAAGCGTTGCGGCTCCCCGCGCTTGAACAACATACTGCTAAGCTTTCCTCTCCCGAAAGCGCACCTCTTCCCGTAGTAATAACAGTCCACGCAATGCGCGCTCAACAGGCGCGCCTCGAACCAGGCGACATATAGCGCGTAGAAGACGGCGGCGAGGCCGCTGAGCCGCCACATTATCGCGACGCCTATCGAGTAAATTGCCAGCGACAGCAGGCAGGCGGCGCCGGTGATCCTCAGCGGGTATTCTTCGTAGCACGGAGAATTCAACTCTGTAGGCAACATAATGCGGGTTATCGGCAGCAGGGCTGAAAACTTCTCCTTTCCGCTGATGAGAATTTTGCGGATAATGAGCGGCTGCAACTATAATACTAAAATGCGACCTGTAGTGAACCTAAGATGGATTATCGGATCCTCCTTACTGAAAATACCGCTTTTTTCCTAACCGAAATTTATAAAAGGCTCCCCCTCCGTCCGATTTAACTATAATAAGAGAAATTCTGCGTTTTTCCGGGAAAATAAAAAATCCGCAGCGGCGGCTGGGCGGCCGGGCGGCGGAAGAGTCGGGAGCAAAATTCATTCGTCAGTTGGCGGCGGGTCTATTGCGCGCACATCGGGACCAGCCGGCCCGGGTCCATGTTGTGCGCGTCCGTGAAGCTGTGCATGAACACGCTTTCAGCGTCGCCATCCAGGATTATCCGGGAAGATATTCCGGGTATGTCCGCGGCGATCTCCGTTTTGCTCAGGAGAACAACCAGTAGCCGGACAAAACAATCAAGGCCGGGAAAACAACCAGTCCGATCGCCCACTTTAAAACTGTTTTATTCAACTTGGCTGCGGCGTCCGGTTCGCCTTGAGCCTGCACCAGGGTCCTGAAAGCAAAGTAGGACGCCGTCGCGAAGCCGGCCAGCAATACTGAATAAACGTTAATCACAACCGGGTCCTTGCCGATTAGTGCATCGAAAAACGCGATGTACCCGGGAATTGCCGTCATCCAGAATATCGCCCGCAGAATCGTTCGGAGCCGGGACTCATCAGGGCGCCGGCGGATCTTGCTCCTGAGCACGAGCGCAGCTATTCCCGAAAACAACACCGGGAACAGCATCGCGTTCGCGAGCACGCCGTTACAGTTGCTGGCGAAGGCGGTGGCCGGCGTTAAAACTATCCCTGCGATCAGAAATACGCGTATTAATTTCATTTAGTCCACTTTGCAGGCAACATAAGGCACATTATAAATTTCCCCTTTCCGCATGATGAGAAATTCGCGGATAATTAGCGGCTACAGCTATAATACCAAAACGCTGTCGGTTTTTGACTTTTTTCGCGGGACTTTCCCGCCCGGCCCCCGCCGGGCTGTTCAGCGGGAGTAGCCTGTAATAAACCTAAGGTAAATTATCGGATGCTACTTTCGGAAACACCGCTTTTTCCCCTAACCGAAATCTATAAAAAGGCTCCCCCTCCGTCTAATTTAACTATAACAACAAAAACCCGGCGCTTTTTCCGGTGCGGGGTGTCGGCGGCGGTGCCCAGGCGGGCGTGCCGATCGGCCTCGTATTAGGAGAAGTTGCCCTCGAACCAGGCTATCTTGCTGTCGTCCTCGAAAGCCATGATAGGCATGGCCACGCGGTCCAGGAACCAGCGGTCGTGGCTGATTATCACGGCGCAGCCGGTGAGGGTTTCGAACGCTTCTTCCGGCGCGCGCATCGTGTTCGCGTCCAGATCGTTGTTGGGCTCGTCGAGCAGCAGCACATTGCCGCCTTCCCTGGAATTTAACAGCCTAACACTGGTCCGGTAAGCGGGGGAAGGTCAGCCCCGGTTATATCTTAAAGAGAACTCCAGGGCCGGCCGAGGACGACGTGCGTGCAGTCTATCAGCAATACAGGGGCGGTGCTCCCGGCCACATAAAGCCATTTGCCGCTATCCTGTATGTCCGTAAAACTGGCGACGCGCACCTCGTTGCCGGCCACATGCGGGGTCAGCGGCAGCTTCAGGAGCGGCATTTCCGGCATGACTTCGGAGAGAGCGGCCGGCGCGGTGCTGCTGTACATGCTATACCGCGAAAGCCTTTCGCGCGCGCCGTACAGGTTGGAGCGCTGAGCCCCGACAGCGGATTTTAACGGCAGGCCGGCGAATATGCCGGGCCAGGCGATAAGCGTCATAAAAGCGAGGCAAAGCCCGAAGGCGACTGCGGGCAGGCTTAAATAAGGCCACGGTTCGTCGCGCTGCGTATAGAGGCGGACCAGCAGCCAGAAGAACGGCGCGCCGAACAGCAACGCGTAGAGGAAAGTGACCGTACCGCTGACCACAGCCAGATCCGCAGCGAAGAGCCAGACGATAGTCAGGCTCGCCGCGTAAAACAAAAAAGCGATTATCGTCGTCATGCGGCCAATTATCCTTATCGCGCCCTGCCGGCTCCAGGCCGAAAGCGCCACCCGACTATACGACTATTTCTGCCTGTAGAAACATAAGGCAGCTTGTCGGATCCTCCTTACAAAATACTTCCTTTTTCCTGGCTAAAAATTTTAAAAAGGCTCCCCCTCAGTCCAATTTAACTATAATAACAAAAACTCGTAGCTTTTTCCGGGAAAAGAAAAATCCGCCGCGACGGCTGGGCGGCGGAAGTGTCGGGAACAGAGTTTAGTCGTCAGCCGGCGGCGGGTCTATTTTATCGTATAAGTCAACCCATGCAGCCAGCTGGCAATCTTCGTCGGGCGGGCTGGCACCTTCACCTGGTTCTGAATAGACAAGCGCCTCCCGAAAGCTGAATATAAGGAATGTCCACGGAATATGAAAATAGCCATTGGATTAGGCCTGGATAAAGACCCGGAAAAAGCAGCCGCCTCGGCGGTGAAGCAGGCGCTGAAGACCGTGCCGCGGCCGGGCCTGGCGGTGGCCTTCGCTTCCATACGCCTGGACCAGGCGAAAGTGCACAAGGCGCTGTGCCGGCATCTGGACCCCGCGATCCTCACCGGCGGTTCCTGTTATGCCGAGATCACCAACGCCGGCGTTTCGCGCGCCAGCGTAGCGGTGCTGCTCATGTCCGGCCCCGGCCTTAAAGCGGAGTTCAGCGTTTCTGAAACCTCCGAGGATTGCAGGAAAACCGGCCTGAACCTGGCCGGCGGCGTGAGCGGGCCCGGAGCGGCGGGGCGCGCGGTGTCGCTGGTGTTCGGCTCCATCTCAACGGGCTACGACCAGCGCATGGTGGACGCCGTGGCGGAAAAGCTGGCGCCGGCGCCGGTGTTCGGCGGGCTGACCTGCGGCGCCTACGACCTGGGCTTGAGCCATCCCGATTTCTGGACCAATTACCAGTACTGCGGCTGCGAGCTGACTAAAAAAGGCGCGCGGCTGGCCGCGCTGGAACTGCCGGCCGGCAGCCGCTTGGCCTTCGGCTACGGCCACGGCTGGGAGCCGGTGGGGGAGGAACTGACCGTCACCCGCGCCGACGGGCCCGCCGTCTACGAGGTCAACGGCATGCCGGTGCTGGAGTTCTACCGCCAGTTCCTGGGCCGCGACGCCAAGGAGAAGTTCTTCGAACTGATGGTGCAGCGCTACGGCTTCTCGATAGCCGCGCCCGGCGCCGGCAAGACCATTATAAAGCTGCCGGTCTCCTGCGATTTTAAGAAGGGCAGTATTACTTATTTCCCGTCCGAAGACCTGCTGGGCAAAAAGGTGCGGCTGATACAGGCCAGCCGGACCGACCTGATAGCGGGCGCGCGCGCCGCCGCGCTGGAATGCGCCGCCGCGCACCCCGGCAAAAAACCGGCGCTGATCTTCATGGTAAGCTGCTGCTCGCGTTCGCATATCCTGCACAGCCGCGTCAACGACGAACTGGAGGCCGTGCGCGCGGTCTTCGGTCCCGCGGTGCCGGTGTTCGGCATGTACTCGGGCGGCGAGATAGTGCCGTGGAGCAGGACCTGCTCGCCGAAGCAGTGCGGCTCCTGCTACCACGTGACCACGGTGGCGCTGATGGCGGTTTACGCCGGCGGCGAAGTGCGGGCTTCCGTGCCGCCCCCCGCCGCGCGCGAGGCGGCGGAAGCCTCCGGGGCGCGCGACATGCTGGCGCGCAGCGAGGAGATGCTGGACACCACGGAAAGTTTCCTGGCCAACATGAGCCGCAAGTCCTACAAGGACGGCGAGCTGCTGCGCCGCCAGCATGAGCTGATACACGCCTACACCCCGCACGGGGTCTGGAAGGAAGTGGGCGCCGTGGCCTCAGCCGGAGGCAAGGAACTGCGGGACGCGGAATTCAACGGCGTCTTCATGTTCATGGACGTGAAGGGCTTCACGCCCTACACCGAGGCGCATACCTCCGCCGAGGTGGTGAAGGCTTTGAACGAGATCTTCTCCCCGGCCACCGGGGTCATCTACGACCACGGCGGCGACGTGGACAAGTATATCGGCGACTGCATCTTCGCCTGTTTCCCGTCGGCCGCCGGCGCGGCCGGGGCGGCAAAGGCCATACTGGCCCTCTTCGGAGAGTTGAAGGCGAAAGGCAACCCGTTCGACGTGCGCATAGGCCTCAACGGCGGCCGCGCCGTGCGCGCCAACGTGGGCTCGCCCGGCCGCCGGGAATACACCTTCATCGGCGACGCGGTCAACACGGCCCAGCGCCTGGAGTCCAACTGCGAGCCTGGCAAGGTACTGGTGTCGGCGGGTGTATATAAAGAAGCCGCGGCCATCCTCGGCCGGGCCCAGGAAAAAGTGGTGCCGCTCAAAGGCAAAGCCAAGCCCGTGACGGCCTTCCTCTGTTCAGCGTGAGCGTCCGCCTGTAAATTATAAAATTAAGCGCGGCGCAATATCGGGAGCTCCTTGCCAAAACCTTCCTTTTTCCTTGGCTAACATTTTAAAAAGGCTCACCCTCCGTCCAATTTAACTATAACAACAAAAACCCGGCGCTTTTTCCGGGAAAAGAAAAAATCCGCCGCGGCGGCCGGGCGGCCGGGCAGCGGAAGGGTCGAGAGCGAAGTTAATTCGTCAGTTGCCGGCGCGTGAAAAGGGGACAGGCTACTTTTTCGAAAAAGTAGCCTGTCCCCTTTTTTACCAAGGACCATTTGCAGAAGATCAAGCAGGTGTTCTATTTGTTCGAAGTGGATCCCGCGCTCAAGGACGGCTTTTCAGCCGCTCCCTATACGCCGGACGGCGCTGGCCGGCCCGTTCTATACCCCCACCGGCGCCGGCTGGCCCGCCCCCTGCCCCGCCGGCCGCCCGTAGGGAATTCCGTCCGCGGCGAGGTAAACCCGGTTAATCCGAACAAAGCTGCCCGCAGCCCGCCGGCTGATCAATAAGCCGGATCATTTTTTGCCGTCCTCTTCTATTTTGTTATTCACCAGCGGGTGACAGGTCGAGAAAAGGGAAACCGTCCGCGGCTTGCGGACGGTTTCCTGTTTTTGCGGGACGCCGGTCAGGGGCGCGTCAGCTTTTTGTACTTTATCCGGTGCGGGGTGTCGGCGGCGGTGCCCAGGCGGGCGTGGCGGTCGGCCTCGTATTCGGAGAAGTTGCCCTCGAACCAGGCTATCTTGCTGTCGCCCTCGAAGGCCATGATGTGCGTGGCCACGCGGTCCAGGAACC
>DAOPZW010000034.1:0-21717 GCA_035353595.1 Elusimicrobiales bacterium
TTTTTCACCTTAGGTCAGCCTAAATTGTGGTCCAGTTTTCCCCGACCATTATAAATTTGCCATCGCGAAAAACGCCCCGCCTGGAGCATATGTCCTCGATTTTAAAGTAGTCTTTTCAAATACAAACATTTTTCCGCCGTTCTGGAAGCCGGCACAAAAGGCGAAGATCATTATAGCCGGCACACCTGCCGCTGCGCAGCCTGGCTCGTCCAAGAAAAAAGCTGATGCCATAAACGAACAAGAAGATCAGATTGAGCCGCGGCAGGACGAGGCCACTGGGTACGATAGGGAAGAACCTTCAAAGATCACTGGAGGAGAGATTGGGGCGCCCGCTTGTGTGGAGGCTATACGTAAGGGTAATTACGCGGATTTAATTCGCGCATGCGGAGTTCCTGTGCTGGAGGAGACGGCGCCGCGCAAGAATTGCTTTATCTGTTATCTGGCCCTTGCTGAATACTATGCGAAAAGTGGAACTGAAACTTTTGACTATTTCGCCGCAGTAAAAAACGCCGGGAAGGCGATCCTTATTAAACCGACTGATCCCGGGCCCTATCAAATACGTGCCAAGTTAAATCTTGAGTTGGAGATAGAAGGTCACTTTGTTTATTTCACACAGGCGATTGTTGACTATTTGAAAATTGTTGAGCTTGAACCGGGTAATATTACGCACAAAAATGATGCCTGTCATTCCGGAGCCAAGGCTCCGGGCCTTCTTACTCAGGAGATGGCTGCCGCGGTTGTAAAACTCTGTGATGAAATTATCAGTGCGGAGCCCAATAAAGTTCAGAATTACATAGATCGTGCCGTCATACTTGCCGCAGGCGGTAGCAATACAGCAGCCATAGCCGACCTTGATGCGGCTTTAAAGCTTGATAAAAATAGTCCGCCGGCCTTACTTGCAAAGGCCCGTGTATACAAGTCGCTTGAAGACTGGCGCCGCGCAGTTTTCTACTACACTAAATTTAAAGAACAGCCTTCAGAACATATCGACCCGGATATTTTCGAAAGCCGCGGCGAGTGTTATCTTAGGATGGGGAAGTGTCAGAATGCCAGATCTGATTTTGAGGCCGCCGGAAAATCCTTGAGCGGCGTAAAAAATATTCACCATATGGCGGCATATTACTGGAACTGCGGGAAAAACCTGCCAAAAACGCTTGAGTATCTCGAGATGCTCATTAAAGACGGGGAGCAATGCGAAGGCGCCTGTTTCCGCCCGGAAGAGTATAAAGCTCTTTTAACCGGCCTTGATGAAACTGCGGAATACAAAGTCCTCCTGGGAAAATATAGCGCGCCTATGCAGACTGGCAAAGCAATTTCATCATCACGGAATGCAACGGCGAATGTTTCAACAGGGGCGTCGCCCACACAAAAGATGCGCAATGCGGCTCTTTTTGGAGCGATAAAAAATTACGATGAAGCGGCGATCCTAAAAGCGCTCAAGGATGGGGCGGATATCAATGCGCAAGACCCGGACGACCGGCGCGGATTCACTCCGTTAATGAAAGCAGCCCATGATGTTTCGGAAGGATGGGAGGAAAGCTCATATAAAGTGGTGGACTTGTTGTTGTCAAAAGGAGCGGATGTTAACGGGGCTGCGCCGGATGGTATTACAGCACTGGTGCGGGCGGCCTGCGATAATGATCTTCGGATGGTAAAAAAACTTTTGGAGAACGGCGCCGATCCTAATTCCGGCAATTATCCTGCGATAATATGTGCTGCGCACTACGGTTCCGCGGATATGGTTTCACTGCTTGTGTCGTATAAATCGGATCTCAATGCAAAGGATGGGACAGGGAGTACGGCGTTTTCAGCATCGGCAAATTTCCCTGAAATCAGGCGCATCCTGCAAAAAGCCGGCGCAAAGAATTAGATCATCGGGGACTAACGGTGATCGGGACGTTCTTAGTGGCCGGACCGTATATTCCTGCAGCAGCTAAGCGCTTACGCGGAGTTAGGTGGGAACCTGAGATGAAACAAAAACTGTTTTTATTCGCATGTTTTTACGGTTATTGATACCATTGCGGTCTCCACTCCGGATTTTAAACTTATTCCACAGACAGGGAGCGAGGAATTCCGTCAGACCATAGCACTCAGTCCCGACGATAAGATTATTGCGACAGCCGGCGGGCACTTGATCAAACTGTGGAATATGGATGGCAAAATAATCGGGAATATCCCTGCCGAATCCACTGATGAAATGCACTTTAACCCGGATGGGACAATGTTGGCAATTGTGTCGAACGAGCAGAGGCTTTTAACTTTATGGGATATAAAGGGTGAACGCATTAAGTCGTTCAGCGAACCGCTGGTAAAAGCTACGGGGGATACTGCCGCCTTTTCTCCAGATGGCAAACTGGTCGCTGCCGCCACCACGGAAGGTCTTAAGGTGTGGAATCTGGAAACCTTCAGGGAAATGGCCGATTTGCGGTCGGAACCTTGGCAAAGAGTTTGTGCTTTCACAAAAGACGGGAAACAAATAATATCCGCTGCTGATGACGGGCGGATTAGGATTTGGGATGCGATCTCATTCAAATTGATAAATCAATTTCAGGCCGACGAGGGGTTTATAGGCAGGATATCACTGCATCCTTCAGGTAAAATAATTGCGGTGTCCAATTTTGTATTTGGGAAGCCTGAGCTACACTTTGTGCTTTGGGACTTAAACGGGAACAGATTGAAGACATTTAAAGACGCTTCCGGAGTGGCATTCAGCCCAAAAGGTGATTGCTTGGTCATTACCGGCGGGGGGAATGTGGACCTGTATTCAATAACGTCGCAGAATACAATAGGAGAATTGCGACAGCAAATAAAAGGTACTTGGGCCCCGGTCTTCAGCTCGGATGGTAATTTCCTTTTTTTCTTTGCCGGTACGAGCCTGGTCAGGTACGATCTGCGTACAGGGATGGAAATTAAAAGGTTTGAAACTGCGCGGCGCAGTGCCGACATCGTAACGTTGAACCCGGCCGGTACGGTTTTGCTGGCTTCGTTTCAGACCGAATTGGCGATATGGGATGTCGCGTCACTATATCTTAAAGATAAATTGTACATCGACGTTAATGAATCCGGGATCAGTTTGAAACGAGTTGTCCCGCCCGTGTCCTATACTGACTTTTTTACGGTTCTGGATTTCAGTCCCGACGGAAAAATTCTCGCCGCTAAAAAGGCTACGGGCGGGAGTTATCTTTTGGAAACTTCAGGTTGGACCGTCTTGCGGAAGTTGGAACCTGCGACAAACCTGCCCAAGCCGCCCAATCACCGTAGTTCTGATCCAACTGCCAAACTTGTTTTCAGCCCAGACGGACAAAATATTATAGGCGTAGCCTCCCCTAACGTGATGGGAATATGGCGGGTTGAAGACGGCAGGCCGACGAGTCTGTTCGCTCTGCATGAGAATATAATAATGAATTTCACCATAAGTCCGGATGGAAAATTAGCCGCTACATCTGCGCTGGATGGGGTAGTGCGGATTTGGGATATTCACCGCGATACCATGACCGCCTCGTTCATCCCGTTTCAAAACATGCATGGCAGTGTGGAAAAGCTTTTTTTCACGCATGATGGGACGCTTATAATTGCGCCATTCTATTTTTTTCCGCTGAACGCTAATGCATATAAAACTGGATTATGGTCGGCAAAAGGAGAGTTGCTTAAGTATTTAAACGATGACGCAGGTGAATTATACTCGTATATTTACGACCCTATGCCGGAATTTATGGCGGAAAAGTATGAAAATCAGGTCCGGTTATGGAACACTAGAACAAAAGAATCCGTTATGTTGCTGACTTCCGGCAACGAGTGGCTGGTCAGTACTCCGGACGGGTATTTCGACGCTTCTCCGCACGGCGGGGAACTGGTGGCTATGGTCAAAGGTCTGGAAGTGTACGGCATAGACCAGTTCGCTGTTCGCAACAACAGGCCCGACCTTATACTTGAACGGATGGGGCTGGGAACTCCGGAGCGGATAGACTATTACAATATGCTGTACCAGAAACGTCTAAAAAAACTCAGCCTGACCGAAGCAGCTTTGAGTTCTGAACTTCATGTGCCGGAAGCTAAGATAACGGGCGTGAAACGGGAGGGGAAATTCGTCGATGTCTCTTTTTTTCTTTCCGACGGAAAATACCTGCTCAAAAGATATGAGATTTATGTCAATGATGTGCCTGTTTTCGGCTCCGCCCGCAGATGGGTTGGCGCTAGAACATTCGCCGGTATGGAGAAAGTGGAATTGACGCCTGGAAATAATAAAATAGAACTTTCGGTAATGAATGCAGTGGGAGTCGAATCATACCGCGCGCAGGTCAATGTGGAATATGATGGGAAAGAAAAGGGGGAACTCTATTATCTGGCGTTTGGCGCTTCAAAATACAAAGACCCGGAGTTGAACCTGAATTATGCAGACAAGGACATAAATGACTTGACGGCCATTATTTCGAAGATGCGCTCTGGGTTTGCAGATATACATGTAAAGACCTTTTTGAATTCTGAGGTGACAGCTGAAAATATCAGAAAAGCAAAAGACTTCCTTAAAGATGCCCGTGTCGATGATACTGTTATCCTAGCTATAGCGGGACATGGCGGTTACGATAAGGGCGGGGACGCCAAGTACTATTTTGTCGCCTATGAGACCGATGTCAGCAACCTTCGCGGCACAGGGGTGGATTTTGAATCTATTGAGGATTTGCTAAGCGGCATAAAACCCCGAAGAAAACTCTTTCTTATGGATACCTGTGAATCTGGGGAAATGGACGAGGATATTTACGAGCAGTCTTATGTCCTGGCTGATGCCAGGGGAATAAAACCCCGCGCTTACCGCAAGCCCCTGAAAGCGCGTGGCGGCGGTGACGGCAAGGAACGTGGATACGTGTATGAAAAGGACCGGTTTATTTACAATGACCTCTCCCGCAGGACCGGAGCCATAGTTTTTTCTTCGTCAAAGGGCGGAGAACTCTCTTATGAAAGCTCCGTCATCCGTAATGGTTTCTTTACGCGGGCAGTGATCAACGCCCTGACAAGCAAAGCAGCGGATAAGAACGGGGATGGAAAAATTGATTCAGGCGAGTTGCGGGATTTCGTGTCCAACGAGGTGGCTGAAGATACAGGTGGCCTGCAGCATCCCACCGTAGACCGGGACAACCTCTTTCAGCAGATAGAATTCCCGCTAAACGTTGACGCTGGAATTGTTCTGGAAGAACCATAAAAACGCCGGTGACGAAACAAGGCCATTAACTTGTAAGCAGACTATTGGTTAAGGTAGCTCCCCTGAGCTGATTGATTTGTGTTCCATAAAGCGGATCTCGGTGCAAAGGATGGGACAGGGAGTACGGCGTTTTCAGCATCTGCAAATTTCCCTGAAATCAGGCGCATCCTGCAAAAAGCCGGCGCAAAGAATTAGATCATCGGGGACTAAAGGTAATCGGGACGTTCTTAGCGGCCGGACCGTATATTCCTGCAGCAGCTAAGCGCTTAAGCAATGTTAGGCGGAAACCTGAAAAAACATACTGGTTCCAGATGACCTGTTGTGCTTGGGGGCTGTCCGGCGGGGTACGCTGGCAAAACCCTCACGGAGGCCGACGCTTGCGTAAGCGCGGAGGCCGAGTGGGGAGTGGCGGGCACGGTGTGCCCGACCACGTGTTTTGATAACCCAGTCGCCCGGCCAGCCCCGACTGGGCTATTTGCGGCCCAAGTCTTTACTAGCTGTCCGGGTGTTGCACGAGGGCGGGTCAATAGTTATCATGTTGTTATGAAAATTGTAAAGCTGTTCGCTCTTTTGCTGATTTTTGGCGCCGGCTCCGGCTTTGCCGCGGAGAGCACGGGGGTGGTTAAGGGGACAGGCCTCAATAATATAACGGGGGCGAAAGGGGAAAAGGTTTCGCGGGCGCTGCTGCTGCTGCCGCATGACAGGGGCGGGGCCGGGGTGCTGAGTTTCTGGATAGAGGCCGGCACGCAGCCCGGCGTTTACCAGTGCCCGGCGCTGGGGCGCGGGGCCACCTCCCTGGAGCCCAAACCCGGCTGGGTGAGGGGCATGATAGGGGGAACCACTATCTACTACGCGCCCATGGAAGTGAAGGACGGCGCCACCGTGCCCGGCATCTACGACCTGCGCAATATCACCCCGGACCGCTACGAAATAGTTTTCCTGGGCAAGCCCGGCGACGTTAAGGACGAGCCGACCCTGCTGGCCAGGACCGCCGATCCCGACGGCAAACCCAAACCTTTCTATTCCGCCGTGTGGCGGCATTGGTATTCAAGCGTAGCTCCCTCCGTGCCCGTGGACATGGTCTGGGCCGAAGATTCACAGGCCGGCACGCAGGGCGAGGGCAGACCCGTGCTGGAGTCCCGCTCCAAACCGGCCACGCCCGAAGAACAGGCCAGGCAGGAGGCGCAGCTGGCGCACAGCCCGCGCTATTATTACGGGCCTTACGGGCGCTCCGGCTGGGCCATGCATACCGACAGGTGGGACGACGCCGGGCGGCAGGCCGATCCGAAGTACGCCGGCCGGCCCGAGCTGACCGATTTCCGCTACCGGGATACCAGCGGCTGCGTGAAATTGCGGGCCCCCTGCCTGCTCCTGCTCAATGAATTCGTTTCCGAACAGGAGCAGTTAGGCCGCAGAGTGCAGCTGGAAGTGCGTGAGCTCCCTTAGGCTGGCGCCCGGTAAAAATAAAAGGCCGGTTAAGGTTTTCCTTAACCGGCCTTTTCGTTTCAGCTGAAGAACTTTATTTCGACGCCGCCGCCTCTTTCAGCTGGTTCAGCGATTCGATGTTCACGCTGACTGGGGCTTCCACCGGGGGCGTATAGATCACGCCTCTGACTTCGGCCGGGATAGCCATGGTGGCGGGGTCGTAAGGCACGGGGCCTATGATCTCCGGCTCCACGCCTTTCTTGGGGGCGGGGATGAAGAGCGTCTGCGTGCCGCTGGTGGTGTAAAAGATCTTCGCGCCGGTAGCCCGGATGCGGTCGATGGCTTCTTTGTGCGGATGGCCGTACACATTATCCAGGCCCACGGAAACTATGGCTACTTTGGGTTGCACCCGGCCCAGGAAAGCCGCGGTGGAAGAGTAGCGCGAGCCGTGGTGGCCGACCTTCAGGGCGTAGGACTGCAGGCCGGACTTGAAGATGCGCGTCATGGCGTTCTCCACCACGGCGTCCGAGTCTCCCATCATCAGCAGGCCGGTGCCATTGTAGAAAAGGCGCAGCACCAGGGAGCAGTTATTTGTTTCGTCGTTGTTGTGCGTTTGCACCGCTTCGGTGCAGGAATTCAGCACTTTCACCGTCACCCTGGAATCCCAGTTCAGGTTGTCGCCGGGCGCGGGGAAATGCGTTTTGCACCCTGGTTCGGCGGCGGCGAGTTCGCGCAGGTTGTTGTCGCCCTTGGCGTTAACGTTCTCGGCCCTGCTGTCGTAAAAATTTTTGACGTCCGTTACCGCGAACACTTTCTTCAGGCCCACGTAATGGTCGCTGTGCGGATGGGTGAGCACCAGGTTGTCGATGTGGGTGACATTTTTCTCTTTCAGGAACTTTGTTATCGCCGTCCCGTTGGGGCCGCCGTCTATCAGGGCGTTGTGGCCGTTGGGCAGCTCGATGTAGATGGCGTCGCCCTGTCCCACGTCCACGTAGTAAATATTGAGCTGGGCCCAGAGGTTCGAGGAAGCAAGCAAAAGCAGGGCGATGAGGCCTGTGAATTTATGCATTGCGATCTCCCTTGTTGCCGAAAAAGATGTTTGGTCCATACTCTATTGTAGCCGACGCAGGTTTATTTTAAAGGGCCGAAGGTCCTATGCGCGGGTGGGCATTCGTCCACGAAAATAGACTATAATTTGAGAGCGGGATATTGTTTCGACAGGAGGCCGGCATGGGCATGTATTCCAAGGTGCAGCTTGAAAAATACGCGGACGCGCTGATCTGGGGGCTTACCACCGCCCGCCCCGGCTTCAAAAAATACGATTCCATACTCATACGCTGCGAACTTCCCGGCCTGGAGCTGGGTGAGGTCGTGCACCGCAAGCTGGTCAAGGCCGGGTATAATGTTATTTTCCGCTTTATGATGAACCCGCGGCTCGAGCGCGATTTTTACGAGTTTTCCGACGAAAAGCAGCGCGCCTTCGTGGCCGCCGGCGACAAGGAATTGTATTCGGCCCTCAACGGGAATATTTATATCCACGCGCCGGCCTCCCTGACGCACCTGAAGGGCATAGATACCAAGCGCCAATCCCAGGTGGCCATAGCCCGCAAGCCGCTGCGCGACCTTATGAACAAGAACGAGGAGCGCGGGAAATTCGGCTGGACGCTGTGCACCTACCCCACCGAGGAACTGGCGCGCCAGGCCAAGCTTTCGGTGAAGGAATATGCCCGGCAGATAGCCAAGGCCTGTTTCCTGGACGAAAAGGACCCGGCCAAAAAGTGGGCGCAGATCTACAAAGATTCCAATGCCATAAAAAAATGGCTCAAGGGCCTGGACATCGACACTATCCGCACCGAGTCAAAGTCCATGGACTTCGAGATAAAGCTGGGGGCGCAGCGCCGCTTCCTGGGTGTCAGCGGCCACAATCTCCCGTCTTTCGAGATCTTCACCTCTCCGGACTGGCGCGGCACCCGCGGCGTGTATTATGCCAACCTGCCGGCTTTCCGCGGCGGCAACTACGTGGAGAACATCCGGCTGGAATTCAAGGACGGGCGCGCGGTGAAGATCTCCGCCAAAAAGGGCGAAGAGTACGTGAAAAAGATCATGGCCACCGACATAGGCGCCGCGCAGCTGGGCGAATATTCGCTGACCGACCGCCGCTTTTCGCGCATAGACAAATTCATGGCGGACACGCTGTTCGACGAGAACCACGGCGGCAAACACGGCAATTGCCACGTGGCCATAGGCGATTCTTATTCGGATACCTATGCCGGCGATGTTTCAAAGCTGACCAAAGAAAAGAAAGTCAAGCTGGGCTATAACAGCTCGGCCGTGCACTGGGACCTGATAAACACCGAGGATAAAAAAGTGACCGCGGCCCTGAAGAGCGGCAAGAATGTCACCATTTACGAAAAAGGGCAGTTCAAGTACTGAAGGCCGCCCGGGCCGCAACTATGTCTACACTTCTCGCTGCGCTTAAAACCGAGCGGGGCCGGCACGTGGCCGGCGCCGTCTTCATGGCCGGGCTGTCGGCCTCCTTCCTTTTCTGCGGTTATGAATTCATCCGCTCGCCGGCGGAATCCATCTTTATCGAACAATTCGGCGCCGGGGCGAAACCCTACGCCATAGCCTGTGTGCCTTTTATGATGGCGGCCATGATCTACGGCTACGGGCTCCTCCTTTCCCGGTTCGGCGCAAAGCGGGCCATGGCGGCGTCTATGCTGGGCAGCGCGGCTTTCTTTTTCCTGGCCTGGCTGGGTTTGGGGTATGCCGGCCGCTGGCTGGTTTTCCTGCTGCTGGTATTCAAAGAATCCTATGTGGTGATAATATCCGAACAATACTGGTCGTTCATCAACAGCGTGCTCAAGGACGAGGAGGGCAAGGTCTTTAACGGCCCGGTGGCCGGCTTCGGCGCGCTGGGGTCGCTGACCGGAGGCTACCTGCTGGGCCGGTTCGCGGTCCTCCTGGGCACCGAGATCTTCGTCGGGTTAGCGGCGGCGGCCATCCTCCCCGCGGTCATTCTTTTCTGGGTGGCTTACAACAACGCCGGGGAGCCCAAGCCGGCTGAATCGGAAGCCGGCGGCCGGAAAGGGCATTTACACCTGAGCATCCTCGCCGAGAACAGGACGGTGCTGTTCATCGCTTTCATCATCTTCTCGGCGCAGGTGGTGGCCACGGCGCTGGATTTCCGCTGGACGCTGATGGTGCAGGACTATATGCCGCAGACGGACGCGCGCACCGCCTACTTCGGGAATTTCTGGATGCAGGTGAACATCTTCTCGTTCTCCATGCAGTTCCTTCTTACGCCGCTGCTGCTGCGCTATATCCCGCGGCGGGGCATCCTGACGGCCATTCCGGCGGTGCACATAATCACCTGCCTGCTGCTGTTCATCTATCCCTCGCTGGGGGTGGCGTCCGCGGCGCTGCTGCTGTTCAAGGGCCTGGATTATTCCATCTTCAGGGCTTCCAAGGAAACGCTTTATATCCCGTTCTCCTACGATACGCGCTACCGCGCCAAACAGGTGGCCGACGCTTTCACTTACCGCTTCGCCAAGGGGCTTACCGCCACCTGGATCTCCGGGCTCAAGGCGGCCGGCTCCGTGGCGCCGAATTTCTACCCGGCGTTGGGGCTGGTGTTTTCCACTGCGTGGTTCGTGATGTCGTTCCCGCTGACGGCCAAGAGCAGGACGGCCGAGGGGGGCTAGGCTAGCGCGCGGGCTTCTTCTCTTTGAAGGTCATTGAAACCGAGATGCGGTGCACCGAACCCAGGTCCCCGAAAGGCGAGAAAGCGTAGTCCAGGCGGTAATCGCTGTAGCGCAGCCCCGCGCCGAGGGCGATGTTGTGGGTTCCTCCCAGGTCGCTGACCGCGCGCGTGTTGAAACCCGCGCGCAGAAAAATATCCATATCCTTGTCGGCGCTGATCCTTGCTTCGCCTCCGGTGGCCAGGTAGGGCAGGTTGTCGCGCGCCGCGACGAGGTCGACGGTAAGGGTAAAATGCTTATAGAGCTGCATCATGTTGCCCAGCCGCACGGTAAGGGGCAGCTGCGTTTCTTCCTTGTCAAAACGCAGCGACCCCATGATGTTCTGCGCCGAAAGGCCCATCCGGAAAGTGCCGTCGAGCATCAGGGGGGTCAGCAGGCCGATATCCGCGGAAATAGTGCTGTCGCTGGAACTGATCTTGGAGCGCACGAACTTGCCGGTGGCGCCCAGCACGAAGCGTTCTTCGGGCTCGAAGTTGAAGCCCGTCACATAGCAGGCCAGCCCCACGCTCATGGCCACGTCGTAAGGCGTAAAAGTCCCGGTGTCCAGGCCGCTGGAATCCGTGCGGCGGATCTCCCCGAAATTCATCTGTTTGGCCGCCACGCCCCAGGCGCCCATTTCGCCGGTATTCTCGCCGTAGGCGATGTAGTCGGCGTAGGACTCCGCGAGGTAAGGGGCGTGCATGAAGACCAGGGATTTATTAGAGATGTTTATCAGGCCCGCCGGGTTCCAGTCCAGCGCGAAGGCGTCGTCCGCGTAGGCGGAGTAGGCTTCGCCCAGCGCCGCGCCGCGCGCCCCGGCGGCTACTTTGAGGAATTGCGTTCCGGTGGTGCCCGCCGCGCCGGCGCTGTAGTCCTGCGCCGCGGCTCCGCCCGGCGCCAGCAGAACGCAAAGCAGCAGGCCCGGCAATAATGCCGGGCGCGCGTGCGCGGCTGCTTTCTTCCAGGGTCCCTTCATTTCTGTTCCCGTCTCCCGCTCGCCGGATTTAGCCGAGCTCACCTTTCTATCGCTATCTTGTAAGTCTTTTTTATCCGATGGTCGCTGCTCTGAATGAAAGCCAGGTAGACGCCGCTGGCCGTCTTTTCCCCTGAGTTGGTCAGGCCGTCCCAGTGCGCCATGCCGTTGACGTCGGCTTTTATGTCCCGCACCAGTTCGCCCAGGAAAGTGTAGACCTTGATCCTGGCGTCGGCGGTCATCCCGGTGAAGTGCATAACGTCGGTTACGGTGTTCGGACGGTACGGGTTGGGATAGATCTTCACGTGGGATAGCTCCGCTTCCGAAGCGGCCGTCATCAGCTGGAAAGTCGACAAGTGCCAGGTCTGGGCCGTTACCAGGTTGTGGGCGGTGTCGGAAACGGAGGGCAGGGGTATCCAGATCTTGTTGGTTTCGTCATACAGCGCAAAGATAAGTTTCGACCTGTCCACCCCGGCGAGGTCCTCCGTCCTGTAAGGGAGCGTCAGCGTGATGGCCTTGAACACCGCCGTCGGCGGATAATGCGTTATCGACAAGCCTACGCCGGTGGGGGTGAGCGCGGCGACGGCGGAGTCCGGCGGTTCGAAAACGTGGCCGGGGAACAGCGGCGTAAGGGTCATCTGGGTTGAAGAGCCTATCGATCCTTTCGGCAGGAAAACCGAGATGAGGCCGTAGGAGGTGTTCAGCGAGACATTCTTGTCGTACTGCGACTCGGCCCATATCTGCGCGTCGGAAAGCGTTCTCGCCGGCCCGGTAGAGACCGAAACGGGGTTGTACAGCGCGTTCTGGCCATGGGTCACTACGCGGGCCCAGTAGGTGGTGTTCAGCGGCAGGCCGGAAAAGACGCAGCTCTCGCCGGTGGCGGCGCGGGAAGCGCTGAAAACCGAGAAGTCGTAAGACGAGATCGTGGAAAGCTGTACCTCGTAGTTCGTCAGCGCGGCGTTGCCGTTGTGCCCCCAGTTAAAGGAGAGCCCGTCGGTCATGAAGTTGGTGAAAGCCTGCGTGGTAACGGTGAAGATCGCGGCCGCCGCGGGCCGGGTGAGGGCCGTGCCCAGTGACCGCGCCGGGCTGGTGGGCGCCCCTTCGAGGTTGCGCGCCGCTACGTTCATGTAATAGCTGGCGTTGGAGACCAGCCCGTAAAAAGTGGCGGAGAGGCGCAGCGTGTCGCTGGAGAACGCGAAGGAGAAGCCGGGGTCCGAAGAGATCTTTACCAGGTAGCGGGTCCCCGCGATGTTCCCGCCGTCAGTCCAGGTAACGGTGACGGTAGTGGCGAGTATGCCGGTCGCCGTCGCGCCGCCCGGGTTTTTGGCGCCGGTGGCAACGGAGGTGAAATTTACGGTCAGGCTTTTCCCGCCAAGGCGGTTTAGCGCCGTCACGCGGGACCAGTAATAGGTGTTGGGGTTCAGCCCGGTAAAGACGGCGGAACTGAGCGTGACGGTGGCGGAGGAAGGGGAGGAGAACCCCGGATTGTCGTCGAGCTCCGCCCAGTAGCGGGTGTCGGCGGGATTGCTGTTGGTACCCCAGTTGAGGGTCAGGCTGGAAGGGTTGACCGTGAACGGTCCTTCTACCGGCGGGTTGGCCAGCGTGGAGGTGGCAGGCAGCATTACGTAAACGCCCTGGTTCTCGCTGTTGAAAGCCCCGGCCCGCAGATAGTAGCTGGTGTTGGCGGCCAGCCCCCAGAGCAGCAGGCTGGTGGCGGAGGGATTGGCTGTTTCGGCGTAGGAAACCACCGTGCTGAAATCCGTGCTGGTGGCCGCCTCCAGCCTGTAATGATCCGCCGAGGGTACCAGGTTCCAGGCCACGAAGGCGTTGGAGTAGAAGATGTCGGTCAGGTTGAGCCCGGTCATAACGGCGGGCATGGTCCTGCCTTGCGCGGGATCGGTGCCGGTGTACTGGGTGGCGCCGCTGAACAGCGAGCCCAGCCTGAAGTGGAATAACTTGTTCGTGTCCAGGCCTGTAATGGTCAGCGTCGAGACCAGTTTGTCCGGAGTGGCGGAGCTGTAGAAAGCGGTGAAGAACTCGTCCGGGGAAGCCTCCAGAACGTAGCCGTCCGAGTCCATGACTTTGTTGAAGGTAGCCGTCGCGCTGGAGTGCCAGACGTTCGTCAGCCTTGCGTTCGAAGGGGCGCTGCCCGGAACGGTGGTTATGGGCGTCACGGTGGTGTAGTTCGGCGTGCCCTCCCAGTTAAGGGTGGCCAGGCGCAGATAATGGTTGGTGTACGGGGGCAGGCCGGTAACTGACAGTTGTGAGGCCTGGTTGTCGGCGGTGCTGGACACAAAGACGGTCCCCCCGGTCCCGAAAGGGGAGGGTGAAGCCTCCAGCCTGTAGCCCTCGCAGCTCAGCGCCGGAGGCGTGGGATCGTTGGGGGTGAAACTGACGGTGATGGACTGCGCCCCCGCCGTCCGGGAGATGAGGACCGGGTCTATGGGGTTGGCCAGGGTGACGGAGGTTACGCTGGCCGAATAGCTGGCGCCGGCGCCGGGGTTTGGGGCGTTTAAAGCCGCCGTTCTGAAATAATAGGTCGTGTTGGCGTCCAGGGTTATGGTCAGCGTGCTTTCCTCTATGACATAAGTAGTCGAGGAAAGCAGGGTCCCGCTGAAATCCGGGGCGGTGGACGCTTCCAGCTTGTAGCCGGCGGCGGAGGCGGCCAGGGGGGCGGCGGGCAGCGCGTACCAGCCCAGCGTGGCAGACCAGTCCGCCACCGCCAGTTTAGAGAGATGCGAAGGCTTTACGGGCAGGGTAATGAAGCCGCGCGTTTCCGAAAGCCTCGTATTCCCGGCCCAGTTCAAAGCCCCGGCCCGGTAAAAATAAGGAGTATTCCGCTCCAGGGACTTATAAAGGAGGGTGGAATGGGTGTTGGCGCCGTCGGCGGTGGCTGAAGAATAAGAAAGCAGCGGCGTCATGGAAGCTTCCGAAGAGTAATAGACGATAAAACCTTCGGAGCTCAGGGCCTGTATGCCCGCGTTGAAGACGGTAGGGGTCCAGGATATCGCAGCGGTGGTCTCGTAGACCGTTTCCGAGAGGCTCTCAAATTCCAGCGCCAGCGTTGGTGAAGAAATCGTGCCGGAATAGGAAGAATAAGCTCCGCGGAAGGCTTGCGCACGGACACGGAAATAATATGTGGTATTGGCGTTAAGGCTTCCGACGCGTATCGCCCCTCCGCTATATTGGAGCGTCCTGGCGCCGGACATGACCCCGGTAAAACCGGAGTGGGTAGCATACTGCACTTCATAATTTGTCCAGTCAGGATTGCCGGCAGTATCCCAGCCCAGGCCCACCTCAGCTGTAAACGAGGAAATAGCGGTAAAAAGCGAAGGGCTAAAGAATGGGGCAAAAGGAGCGGCGGCCCAGGTGGAGATTGAAATCGTATTGACGGTGTAGGCCGCATCGCTCTCCGACTGCTTCTTTACCCGGAAGTAGTGGGTTGTGTTCAGGCTGAGGTTCTGATAGGCGGTAGCGTTTCCATTCAGCGCGCCAGTGGCGATAACTGTCGTGAAATCAATATCGGTAGAGAGGGCGGCGACAAAAGGACCTGCCCCGCCCCAGGAAAAAGCTAGAGTGCTGGCCGTATACTCGTCAATGCCGGGATTAAGGCTGGTCTGCGCCCGCGCGGCCATGGCGGAACCGAGCAGAATGGCGGTCAGCGCCAGGATTTTTAGTGCGTTTCTGCGCGGGAGCATAATATAGTCTATCAGAAAGCCGCCAAAAAACAATGACAAATATATTACAGGGATCGCTTTGTTGCAAGCCGCATGGTTTCTATTATATTATAATTCAAATCAGCAACCGCTCCGGACTGCCAGGAAAACAGCGTGAAAAGAATAAAGATCAACGCGGCGTTCATTCTGCGGCTGCTCTTTGCCGCGGCGCTGCCCGCGGCGGCCTTCACGCCGCAGGTTTCCGCCCTGGGAAACAACCTCCTTCCTCCCTTTGAGATCTCAAGCGGCACCGCCCTGCTGGGGCAGGCCGTGGCCACCGGCGCTATCGTCGGGCAGGGCGGGAATTATACGCTGGCGCTGCCGGAGGGCGGCGTGCTGTGGCTGCTCAATAATATCTGGCTGGGCGAGGTGAAGGCGGACGGCCAGGCCGCCGTCTGGGGGATAGTGGACGGCGCGGCCGCGGTAACGCGCAGCACGGCTCCCCGCGCGCAGCAGGGCGCTTTTGATTTCGTGCGGGATGAGAACGGCTGGCCGCTGGCGCTGCTTTCCGGGGATATGAAAGAATACAGCCAGGCGCGCAAGTTCTGGCCCCGGGCGGGCGTAGCCGCCGCCGGCAAGTATTATGTTTTCTATTCGGTGCTGAACAACTACGGCCCCGACCTTTACGACTATTTCCGCGTGGGGCAGGGCGTGGCCCGGGCCGAGAAGCCGGGCGGCCCGTACCAGAAGATGCGGGAAGCCGGCGGCTATTGTCTCTGGAACGACCTCGAGCCCGCGTTCGGCAGCGCCGCCCTGGAGGGCGAGGACGGCTGGCTCTACGTTTACGGCCGCGTGATGAATTCCCCGGGCGAATACGGGGCCGCCCTGGCCCGGGTGAAGCCCGAAGACCTCGCCTCCAGGGAAAAGTATTCCTACTACAGCCTGGAAGCCGCGTCCGGCCCCTGGACGGCGGACGTAACCGAAGCCTCGGCGGTGCTGGAGGACGTGCCCGAAGAATTTTCCGTTTCCTACAATGAATTCCTGAAGAGTTATCTCTCCGTCTACATGGACGCCGAGGCCGGGGCCGTGCTGGCCCGCACCGCCGCCTATCCCTGGGGCCCGTGGGGGGACGGCGAAACCCTGCTCGCCTGCGCTAAGGAAGATTACTGCGACGGCGCCAAGGAGCACGCGGTCTTCTCCGCGGACGGCGGAAAGAAAGTGTTTTTTACGGTGGAAAAAAAGAACGTGCCGTACCTGTACGAAATCAACTTCAAGTAGGTGAAAACATGGCCGACTATAATATTCTCGTTCTCAATCCCGGTTCGACCTCCGACGAGGTCAGCTACTTCCGCGGCGAGAAGGAGGTCTTCCACAAGACCGTGCGCTACAGCCCGGAAGACCTGAAACCTTACGAGCGCGAGAAGATCACGGCGCAGTTCGACCTGCGCAAGCGCATGGCGCTGGAAGCCCTGAAAGAGCACGGCGTGGACGTGAAGGAACTGCACGCCGTCATAGGCCGCGGCGGCCTGGTGAAACCCATCGAGGGCGGCGTCTACGCGGTGGACGACGCGCTGCTGTCGGACCTGAGGGAGGGCGTGCTGGGCGACCATTCCTCCAATTTGGGCGGGATCATCGCGCACGATATCGCCGGCGCCAACGGCATCAGGGCTTTTATAGCGGACCCCGTGGTGGTGGACGAGATGCTGCCGCTGGCACGCTACTCGGGTATGCCGGAGAATCCCCGCATCTCCATTTTTCACGCGCTCAACCAGAAGCGCGTAGGCCGCCACGCGGCGCGCCAGCTGGGCAAACCTTACGAGGAATGCCGGCTGATCGTGATGCACGGCGGCGGCGGCGTTTCCGTAGGCGCGCATTTGGGCGGCCGCGTGATCGACGTCAACAACGCGCTCAACGGCGACGGGCCTTTCACCCCGCAGCGCTCCGGCGGCGTTCCCGCCGGCGGGCTGGTAAAAATGTGCTTCAGCGGCAAGTATACGCAGCAGGATATGCTGCTCAAGCTCAAGGGACGGGGCGGCCTGGTGGCCTATACCGGCACTTCCGACTGCGTGGCCCTTGAAAAATATATCCTGACCGGCGAGATCAAGCCCGGCTCAGGCATCGACCCGGATAAGGTTTCCCGCGACGACGCCCGGGAGGCGGTTGACGCGATGGGCTACCAGATCTGCAAGGAGATAGGCGCGATGGCCTGCGTGCTGGAGGGCAAGGTGGACGCGATAGTGCTGACCGGGGGCCTGGCCTACGACAAGGTGCTGGTGCCCGAGATCAAGCGGCGCGTGGGCTGGATAGCGCAGATCCTGTCCTACCCCGGCGGCGACGAGATGACGGCGCTGCGCACGGCCGCCGAGATAGCGCTGCGGCACCCGGCGAAGATAAAAAAGTATTAAGTTTTCAGTCAACTTATACCGCTCAGGAGGAAAAATGAAATTCAAGAACTTTGACGAACTGCTCGGCCTGGTGCGCGGCAAGACCAACCGCATCGTGGTGCCCGGCGCCAATAACGACGAGGTGCTGACCGCCTGCAAGATGGGCGTGGATAATACGATAATCTCCGGCGGGATCCTGATCGGGCCGAAAGCCGAAGTCGAGGCCATGGCCGCCAGGGTGGGGCTGAAGCTGGACATCTTCGAACTGATCGACAAAAGCGATTACGCCGAGATGTGCAACCTGGCCGTGGACCTGGTCAAGGCCGGCAAAGGCGACTTCCTGGTGAAGGGCCTGGTTGATACCAAGTTCTACATGAAGGCCATCCTGCGCAAGGAAGTGGGCGCCGTGGCGGAAGGCACCGTGCTCAGCCATTTTGTGCTGTTCGAACTGGCCAACTACCACAAGCTCTTCTCCGTGACCGATGCCGCCATCATGATCAACCCCACGCTGGACCAGAAGGCCAAGATCCTGCGCAACGCGGTGGAGATGATGCGTATGCTGGGCGTGGAGAAGCCCAAGGTGTCCGTGGTCTGCCCCGTGGAAAAGATCAACCCCAATATCCCCAGCACGCTGGACGCGGCGGCCCTGGTTAAGATGAACCAGGACGGGCTTATAAAGAACTGCGTGGTGGAAGGCCCCTACGACGTTTACATTTCCTTCTCGAAGGAACTGGCCGCGGAAAAGGGCATAAAGGGCGCCAGCGTTCCCGGCGACACCGACATAGCCCTGTTCCCGAACCTGGACAGCGCGAACCCGGTTTATAAATGCCTGTCCTACTTCGGCGCGGGCATGAAATCGGCCACGCTGCTGGCGGGTTCCAATATCCCGGTGATCCTGCCTTCGAGGACGGACTCCCCGGTGACCAAGCTCCACTCTATAGCGCTGGCCTGCTACCTTAAGGACGCGGCGAAGGTGGCGGCGCTGTAAGCTCGGCAAATCAACAGGAGGATATACTATGGCATGGGATTTTATTAAAAAACTGACGGGCAACAGGGAGAAAGCGGCGAAAGACGCGGCCCTGCCGCCCGCCGCGCCTAAGGCGGCCGCTCCGGCGCCCGCCCCCGCGGCGGCGGAGAAGCCGGCCGCGACCGCGGCCGCGAAGGCCGCGCCCAGGGAGAAGAGCCCGGCGGACAAGACGGACGACGAACTGGCGGAAGAACTTAACAAGCTCTCTCCCCAGATCCTGGCCCAGGCCAAAGCCCCGCAGCAGCGCAGCCTGATCATCGGCATCTACCGCAAGATGCTCATAGCCAAAGTGGACATCAACGACGACAAGGAAGTTAAGAGATGGATGCAGAAAAATCCGCAGGTGCTGCAGGGCGGCGAAGCCGTAAAAGTTGAAACGGTGCGGCGCGACGCGCCCAAGGTGGGGCGCAATGAAGACTGTCCCTGCGGCTCGGGCAAGAAATATAAAAAATGCTGCGGTAAATAGGCCGCCGAAGACGCAAGAAAAAACCCCCGGGCAGCCGGGGGTTTTTTTGTCCGCGCGGACGCCGGGTCTACCAGGACATCGCGGGAATTTCGAGGGGCGTAACCGGGGGGATCTGCTTGGTCAGGGCTTTCTGCTCGGCCGAAAGGTCCCTGAAGTTCCCGTTGCCGTCCAGCGTGTAGCTCCAGATGCCGCTGTTGGTGCTGAGCATGTTGGACACGGTCCACTGCAGATCGGCCTGCAGGGAGGCGATGGGCTTCTTGGTGGTGCCGACATTCATCGGGTTGGACATCTTGGTGTCGAGGTTGAAGTGCCAGCCCCACTTAACATTGACTTCCATGGCTTTGACGGTGAAGTTGGTTATATATTTGCCCGTCACATCCTTGGGGCCGGGCTTCCTGCCCTTGTAATCCTCGGTGCCGGCGTAGTAGAAGGAGATCTTGTACTTGATCTTTATGACGTCTATGTTCATCAGGTTGGTGACGGTATAGGTGTAGACGTATTCTTTGGGGCCTTTCCACTGCGCCACGCCGCTCCAGTCGAGGTAGAAGGCGGGGGGCATGGCGCTGGCGTAGGCGGAACCGGCCGCGCCCGAGGGAGCGCCGCCGCTCACCACGTTCCACGCGGCTATGCCGGTATTGATCAGCGCGGTAGCCGCGGCTACCTGCTTGTCGGAACCGGAAAGCTTTAAGGGCGCGGCAAGAACGACTTCTTTGCCGGAGTCCGCTTCAACTACGGAGACGGCTTCGGATTTTATACCGTAATAGGAGGGGGAGCCGGACTGTGCGAAAACGGGAGAAGCCGCGAGAATCAGGCCTACCGCGTATTTGAATGTGTTTTTCATAGTTCCTCCTGCTTCACCGCAACCGTCAGGGATATTCTAGCCTCCGCGCGGCCGCTCAACAAGGGAACAAGGGCCCAGAGAACCCTGGGCCCTGTTGCCCACCTTTAGGCCCTTGACAAAAGCGGGGCCGGCACTTATCCTATTACTTACCTTTATCAGCGCAGGTTTTCGGTAGTGACTATGAGGCAGATATTAACATCCCTGATCCTTGCTCCGCTGCTGCTGGCCGGCAGCGCTCTTTTGCCGCTGGCCGCGGCCGAGAAGAATAGTTCCAGGAAAGCGACGGTCCCGGGAGTCCCCGTGCCCGTGGCCGTTACGGTGGAGACCCGGCCGGGTACCGCCGGCTCCGATCCCGCCGCCAATCCCGGCGGGGACCTTGGCATATTCAGGAAGAACGCCGCGCAGAACCCCGAACTCTCGGCGCAGGCGCTGCTGCGCCTCCTGGAAAACATGCCGAGGGAAGAGCAGAAGCCCTTCCGCGAAAAATATTGCGGTAAAATAGTGGAAATGCTGACCGCCCTGGATACCGGGGCGACCGCCGGCCGCGTAAAGGAAGCGGACTACGGGCCCCTCGCGGAGCGGCTCGAAACTTTCAATATCCCGGTTATCCAGCGCTACACCCCGGAGCAGGGTGAAACGCGCAAGGGCGTGGAACGCAAGGACCCGGTGATCTCGCTGGTAAAGACGCGCGCCACGATGAACGAGGGGGATAACGCGAAAAGCGAGGCGGCCATAACGGAAGTGGTCCGCGAGTTCCCCAACAACCCTTCGGTGCAGGCCGCCGCCGCGGCTTACTACGCCGAGATGAAGAACTTCGCCATGGCCGAGAAGGTCGCCACCGACGCGATCGGGCTCGACTCGGAGTCCCCGGACGCCTACAAGACGCGCGCCCTCGCCCGGGCTTCGCTGGAGGACAGGAAAGGGGCGATACAGGATATCAAGAAGGCCGTGGCCATAGACCCGCAGGACGAATCGGCCCGGGTGCTGTCGGTGCTGCTGGAAAGCCGCAAGCCCGCGCCCACGCTTAAGACTGTAACTTCGCTGCAGGCGATGAAGCGTTCGCTGGGGATCTCCGACGATTCTCATGACGCCGTGTCCGGCGACGCGGGGGCCGGGGCTTTGACCGGGGCCGCCCAGGCGCAGGACGAGCTGGGGCTGGATGTGCTCGCTTCCCCGGATTTCACCCGGTCCAAGGCCTACCTGAAAACCGCCCAGACCAAGAACCGCCTGGGGGATTATGAGGCCGCGGCGGCTTACGCTTCTATGGCTATCGAGAAGGACGCCGGCAACCTGGAAGCCTATCTTGAGCGCGCCAACGCCAGCAACTTCCTCGGCAAGTACGAGGAGGCGGTGCGCGACACCACTTTCGTTATAGGCAAAGATCCCCGCAACATGCAGGCTTTCAATATGCGGGCCTGGGCGCTGAACCGCAACGGCAAGGCGCAGGACGCCGCGTCCGACGCCAGCCGCGCCATCGGGCTCAACCCCAATTTCGCCGACGCCTGGTTCAACCGGGCGCTGGCCTACGAGAAACAGGGCAATTATAAGAGCATGCTGGAGGATTTCAAGCAGGCCGCGGCGCTGAGCGGCTCTTACTCAAGCCGCTACCAGGACGCCGTGGCGCAGTACGGACCGCGCGTTCCCGGCTTTGTGCCCGGCGGCGCGGCGGGCGCGGGAGGCGCGGCTTACCTGGGCGAGGAAGTATCGGTCCCGGCCGGCTCCGGCCGCAGCCCGCTGCAGCGCTTCATCCTGCTGCTGGTCTTCACCCTGACCGGGGGCGGCCTGGTGGCGATGGGCCTGGTGCATATAGTCACGGAGAAAAAGGAAAAGGCGCCGGCCGCGGCCCGCGCCACCCACCCCGACGTGCTTTCTCCCTCCGTCTTCTACGAAGGCGTGGCCACCGGCAAATACCGCATAGAGAAAAAAGTGGGCGAGGGCGGCATGGGCCAGGTCTACCAGGCTATTGACCAGTCCCTGGGCCGTAAGGTCGCCATCAAGAAGATGAACG
>DAOPZW010000035.1:0-21637 GCA_035353595.1 Elusimicrobiales bacterium
AACTCTCCATTTTTGAAGAAATAAAACGTAGTTATCCCCAAATCAAACCCAGTTTCTTGTGCTTTTCCTGTTTTTTGGGTACTTGCTAAAACCCAATTTGCGGCATCTTCAGAGAATGCCATTGGAGCAGCATCTTCTAAGACCTTCGACAACCGCTTACTATTTAAATCATATTTATATGTGGCCCATTGCACTGCGCCACTAGCACCCGAGGCATCACGCACACAATACATAAGTGCATATTTCTCGTCGGGAGATACCTGAAATGTGCTCGATTGATTAAATGAAGTGCTAAAAATCACTTCGCTTGAAGGAATGTCATAGATATTCAGTTCTCTTACATTTTCACCGGTATACTTTGAAGCTACTGCAATTAAATGGTGCTCACCAATAACCGCAGCATCTTCATAATCCAGCCGCGCACCCTTTCTTGATGCTGCTTTTACTTCAAAGATCTTGCGGCCATCCTCACGATAGACTTTAAGTTGTCCTTGCGCTGATTCATCAGAAAAGATTCTGCTTTCAACCAAGGCGACATGTTTATTCCTAGGGAAATATTTGGCTCGCCTGCTATATCGAACTTCCACATCCTTCCCTGATTTATTTTTTTCCTTACGAATTACATCATCAAGCGGCACAAACTTTTTCCCTCGGCTATCCCTCTCAAGATTGGTCAGATTTAATTCGTTCCCATCAAGTTTAAGAATTCGAGGCGCCGGCGGGGCCTTCTCATCCTCAGTTGATTTGGTGTTAGCCGTTACAGGGGTTTTGTCAGCAGCAAAGCTGGGAATCCCGGCCGATAGCCAGACAACACCAACAACAAGTAGTATTTTCATGTTCTTCATAAGCTTCTCCTTACCGCTTTGTTCCCCTCCCCACCCCGCCGGAAATCAAAAGAATTTTTCTGCAAATCTTTCCGTTGGTGGGGCCTCCGAAATTCAGGACGGCCTTCGCACGCTGACCGTGACCGCAACCGATTTGAGCGGAAATCAGATTCTTATTCTTAACCCGGCCAAGAAAATTATTAATCCGAATTCGGAACTGACCCGAGACCCCGCTAGCGGGGTCATACAGGGAACCGGCGGTGACGACACCTCGGTGAATTTTATTCCCTTTACCGCTTAATTCCTCGTCGTTAAAGTGCATAAGATGATTTCCAATACCACTTTTACCCAAGCCCTGAAATTCAAGCCCACCAGAATCACCACGTCCAACCAGGACAACGAAGAACCGAACCTCCTATGCGGCGTCCGGAAACCGGCCGCCTCCCGCTCCGCTATCGCTCCGCGTACAGCGCGGTATACTGCATCCTATCCGCGAGATGCCGCAAAAGGCCGAAACGAACCTCCTTTGCGCGTCCCGAGGAACGGGCCGCTCCCGGCTTCGCCGAACAACGCGGTATGCTGCATCTTATGCTCGCGTAGCACTTGCCGGCCGCTCCTGCGGCGGGCAAGTTCCCCGCTCGCCCGCATTCTTTTCCCCGACCGCGCGCAAATACAATAAAAAATTTATTTTTTTATTTCCGCAAAAGAGATTAAAAGAATTTTTCCCGGCGCTCTTCATCAAGCGCAACATTCCCCGTAGCCTCTCGTCGGATGTCAAAGAACAGCCGTCCGGGGTCTTCTTTTGAAGTGTTACGTTAGTTACAGTTTAAACCCTTACCTGCTTTGTAACACACAGCCGTAGGTTAGTCAACCCCTGCGGCGGAAAATATTGCAGAGGCCGTTAAGGCAGAGCCCGCTGCCGGTATAGTTCGCGTCTACAAGCCTTTACGCTTCTTTCTGCGTCAGGATCGTCTGGGGCTGGGAAGCGGCCAGGCGCGGCAGCTCCAGGTCTTGCGCCGGGTCAACATGGATGAGCATCTGCTTTGCCAGCCAGCTAAAGAACTGTTTTGTCGTAGTAAGCCTATGTGAAACAGGGGCAGCTATGGGACGTTCTTAACAATTGGACTATTTAAAAACCGCCGGGGAAGTCCGGCGTTATTGTCGTGAAATAAGAATAGCCCATTAAATAACATAAATGAGCCAGTACCACCCGAATATTTTATATCGTGGGTTATTCCGTCCGGAAGATGGAATCATCGTAGCCGCGCCGCTGCGTGATTGCTCCAGGGCGGACGGGCGAATGCGTCAAGTTTAACAGGGAGGCAGAAATAGCGCACATTGGCGGCCCTGCTGGGGGCACAGCTTCAGGGCACTTTTGATCACCTGAAACTGTCCAACACGTATCTGATATTATGCAGGGGCCGGGCTCAGGCGGCTTTCAGGCGTTCAATGCGCTCCTCCAGCGGCGGATGCGTGGAAAAAAGAGACATGAAACCGCTGGGCTTGCCGGAGATCTTGAGCGTCGCATAGGATTCCCTGCGCGTAAGGTCGACATACCCCGTCATCTTGCTCAGCGCCTCCAGCGCGCCTATCATTTTCTGCCGGCCCGCCAGGGCAGCCCCGCCGGCGTCGGCGCGGTATTCCCGCATGCGTGAAAAAGCGGAAACCACCAGCATACCCAGCGCGCTCAGGGCGAGTTCGAGCACCATTACAAGGAGATAGCTGGGCGCGGCGCTGCTCTCGGAATCCCGCCCGCGGCTGGAGATGAAAAAGGCTATCACCCGCGCCAGGAACATCACGAAAGCGTTTATGATGCCCTGCACCAGCGTCATGGTCACCATGTCCCCGTTGGCCACGTGGGAGATCTCGTGCGCCAGCACGCCCTCTATCTGGTCCCAGTCCATTGCTTCTACCAGGCCGGCCGAAACCGCCACCAGCGCCCTGCTGCGGGTGGGCCCGGTGGCGAAAGCGTTGACTTCCGGGCTGGGATAAAAGCCTACTTCCGGCATAGCCGGCAGGTTGGCCGCCCTGGCCAGGTTATGCACCAGCTGCACCAGGCGGGCCTGCTGCGGTTCCCTGGTCTCGGGATCGATGACCACCACGCCCATCATCCACTTGGCCATGACGCGCGACAGCGCCAGCGAAATAAAAGCGCCGCCCATGCCCCAGACCAGGCAGAAAGTCATCAGGGACCCGTAGTCCATGCCCTGGGCGCTCAGGTAAGGCCTGACCCCCAGCAGGTTAAGCGTAAAGGAAAGCGTCACCAATATAAGGACGTTGACCGCCAGGAAAAGCACGATACGTTTTGCGATCCGCATAACAGTTCCTCCTAAAAAACTTCCTATATATATTTTACCACAACACCGCGGAGGATGAACCGCCTTATAAAACGCGCCCCTTTTTGCTAACATTAACTCAAGTTATTAACTAAGGAGACCCTATGAAGAAATCATTTTCACTGGTGTTCGCGGCAGGCCTGCTGCTGGCGGGGCTGGCGACCGCCGGTTTCTGCGGCGGAAAAAAAATAATCTGCGTAATAGACCTGGAAGACAAATCCGGCAACCACGGCGGCTGGGAGAACGTAGGCACCGGCGTGGCCGAGATGCTGGTGACGGCCCTGGCCGAAACCAAGAAGTACACGCTCATCGAGCGCTCCAAGCTTGAAGCGGTGATGGACGAACAGAAGCTGGGCGCCTCCGGGGCGGTAACCGCACAGACGGCAGCGAAAATAGGCCGCCTGCTGGGCGCGCAGTACATCATAACCGGCTCGATAACCGAATTCGGGATCAAGAATTCCAAGATAGGCGTAGGCGGGCTTGAAAAGGTGCTGCCTTTCGGCGGCGGCGCGAAGATGTCGAAAACCAAAGCCCGCACCGTTATAGACGTGCGCGCCATCGACGCCACCACGGCCCAGATAGCGGCGGCGGCCAAGGGCGAGGGCGAGAAATCCAGCGCGGAATTCTCCGGCGACCTGAGCATAGCGCCCGACTTCGACTTCGGCAAAGAGGGCTTCGACGAGACCATACTCGGAAAAGCAGCCCGCAAAGCCGTGGACGAGGTGGCGAAAGAACTGGGCAAGAAATTCGACGAGGGCGGCACCGGCGCGGTCAAGATAATCAAGATCGCCGGCAACCAGATATATATAAACTCCGGCGAAGCGGACGGCGAGAAAGTCGGCACCGTTTACAACATCTTCCGGCCGGGCGAGGACATGGTGGATCCGGACACCGGCGAATCGCTGGGCTCGGAACTGGAAAAGGTGGGAACGGCGAAAGTGACGAAGGTCAGCCCGAAATACTCCATAGCCGAAACCAAGGCCGGCGGACTGACCAAGACCGACATACTGAAAGCCAAATAAAACAGGCTTGAATAAAAAAGGCCCGGCGTTAGCGCCGGGCCTTTTTTATTTATCTGTTTACCCGCCTACTCTTCATCGCGCGCGGCGCCGTGCAGCCGCTGGTACTGGTAGATCAGCTTGGTGATGGCCGCTTCGGAATTATCGCTGATATCGGTGAACTTAACGGCAATACGGAACGGGGCGGCAGTACCGCCGGAACCCTCCAGCACTATCGCGGTGGCTTCCGCCCGGCCGCCGGTCAGTTCCAATTCCACCGACACCTGTTCTCCCCGCGTGAAGGCAGCCTCCGCTTCCAGGGAAAGGCCGCCGGGGCTGATGCTGGTGGTGCGTGCCTTGACGGCCTCGCCCCAGGGCGTCATGCCGTCCAGCAGCCGCCGCAGCGTAGCCGGGACCACCGCCGCCACGCGCAGGTAGCGGCGCTGGTGGGAAACTGCGGCGCAAGCGGGATTCAGTTCCAGCGTCACATAAGGTTTGCCGCCCTCCAGGTCCGAGCTTTTAGCCGTACCCTCGGTCACCAGGATCTCTGAGCTGTTGAGCGTAACGCTGAGATCGACCAGTGTTCCGTCGGCTATGGTAATGAACTCCCGCCGCATTTCCGGCAGCCAGACGGTAACCCCGCCTTTAACGCCCCGGATATAGGTCCAATAGCTGGCCGCCTCGCCGCGGATCCGTATTTCGACTACCTGGCCCGGCTCGATGGCACTAAGCCCGCCGCCCGCTTTATTTTTTTCGCTCTCACCCATTATTATGCTCCCTTCGCGCACTATTATATTTTGAGCTTAAAACGTCGCCGCAGCGCCGCGCGCTGCATTACCGTCCCGGACCCGCCTGCGGACTTTCCATTCAAGATCAGCGTTCCCCATGGCCTTTCTCCTCGCCGGCGGACTTGGCGGCCGGAGCCGGGGCCGGAACCGCCTCGCCGCCGTGGCCCTTTATCAGCAGCAGCTCCACGCGGCGGTTCTTGGCGCGCCCGGACTCGGTGGCGTTGTCGGCCGCCGGGGCGGTTTCCGCGTAGCCGGCCACATGGATGCGCTGCATCGGCAATTTTTCTGTGATGATCAGGAACTCCGCCGTCTTTATGGCCCGGGCGCTGGACAGGTGCCAGTTGGAAGGGAACTGGGGCGTATGGATCGGGACATTGTCGGTATGGCCGTTGATCTGTATGGGGTTGGAAACCTTCTTCAGGTGCGAGGCCAGGCGGGCCAGCACGGCCGTGGCGCCCGGCCTGAAATCCGTCTTGCCCGAAGCGAACAGCAGCTGCTCCTCCACGCTTATAACCAGCCCGTCTTCCGTCATTTCCGTGCTGAGCCCCTTGCCCAGCCCTTTTTCTTCCTCGTCACTCAGGCTTTTCTGCACGCTCTCCAGCGTTTCCACTTTCCTTTGCTGTTCCTGCTGCTGCAGCTGACATTGTATCGAGCTGGCGTTGGCGAGGCAGGCGTCCATCATATTGCCCAGCCCGATGCCCGGGCCGGACAGGGTCCGTTCGGAGGGATTGAACACCTCGGCCATGGCGCTCATGGCCATCTTGAACTTGGACGTATCCTGCTCGGCGGTAGCGTAGAGCACGACGAAGACGCCCAGCAGCAGCGTTATGAGGTCCGCATACGTGAGCAGCCAGCGCTCGCTGTTCTCGTGCTCCTCTTCGACGTGGGCTTGTTTCCGGCGCATGGTTCCCGTTTATACCGCTGAGCTCATTTGCCCGGTCTCAATCCCTTTCCACGACTTCGGCGAAGTCCTTCTCGGACGGGCCCACTTCAGCCATGGCCTGATCCTTGCTGGCCAGCATAGCCACCAGGCGCGTGCTGACTATCTTGGGCGTGTAGCCGGCCTGGATGAAAGCTATGCCGTCGAGGGTTATCGCGTGCAGCAGCGATTCTTCCTGGTGCTTGTTCTTCAGCTTGTCCCCGATCGGCAGGAATACCAGGTTGGCGATGGCGACGCCCCAGAAAGTGGCGATGAAAGCGCCTGCTATGGCCTGCACCAGTTTGGCCGCGTCTCCGCCGGCGTGCGAGAAGGTGCTGATCAGGCCCATAACGGTGCCGATAACGCCCATGGTGGGCGAGTAGCCGCCCATCTTGGTGAAGACCGCCGTGCCGGCCGCATGGCGCTCCCGTATATGTTCGAGCTCCACCGAAGCCATCTCCGCTATGACCACCGGCTCGGTACCGTTGATGAACATCTTCATGTATTTCTGCGTGAAGGGGTTCTTCATGTTCTTCACGTCTTTCTGCAGCGCCAGCAGGCCCTCGCGCCGGGCTTTTTCACAGCCGGCGACCAGTTCCTTTATCAGGTCCTGCGGGCTCTCTTTCGGCTCGACCAGGACTTTCGCGGCGATGCGCCAGCCGTTTATAAATTTCTTAAAAGGCATGCCTATCAGCGTGGTCGCGATGGTGCCGCCGAAGATGACGAGCATGGCCGGACCCTGGATGAGGGCGCTCATTTTTCCGCCCTCCCACATGAAAGACCCTACCACGCTGCCAATTCCCAACAGAAGCCCGGCTATCAATCCAATATCCACATTTCCTCCCGGCTGCCGAAACGCGGCGCGTAAAAAAACATAAAGACAACAAAAACCTGCAGCGCATAAGCCTTGCGGCTCTTCGCACTGGAATCGCAGTGTTTATTATAACACTTATGCCTTGACTCATAAATCCAAAGTCTTCGCCGGCACCAGGGAGCGGAAAGCGCGGCATATTTATTGAGCGATTCCTGAACAATATAAACTAAAATTTATTTCGCTAAAATAAAGCGAAGCCGGGGTCAGCCGGCAGGCAGCGACAAACATGACAGCGACATGGCGTTTTAAGGATGAGTGGATCATACGGGCCCTTACCGGAGTAAAAAGGGCCGACGCCGCTTTTATCGCCAAGGCGCGCGCGGAAAAGCTCCCCTACCTTTCCCAGGCCCTCATAGACGCCGGAGTTTTAACCGCCGAGCAGACCGGCTGGCTGGTGGAAGTTTCTTTCAAAGTCAAACATTTCCCGCTTTCGCCGCAGAACGTGGACCGGTTCGGCGTTTCGCTGCTGAAAGAAAAGATCTGCCGCAAGTACGCCCTGCTCCCGGTGGGCGTGACCGAAACGGAAATGACCGTGGCGGCGGCCAACCCGACCGACATCAACGCCCAGATGGACGTGGAATTCCTTACCGGCCGCAGGGTTAAGGTGTTTTTCGCCCTGCCGCAGGCCGTAGAGGCCTGCCTGGAACAGGTCTTCATCAGCAACGAAGCGGTCTATAACATCCTCGCCAAAGTTGAATCCCAGGACGAAGTGCTGGTGGTGGGCGAGGAAGAAGTGAAGGTCAGGGAAGACCTCGCCGTAACCTCGCCGATAATCACCCTCGTCAATTCCATCATCTCCCAGGCCTACCGCAAGCGTTCCTCGGACATACACATCGAGCACGAGGAAAGGTCCAGCCACGTGCGCATCAGGGTGGACGGCATCTTAAAGAATATAATCTCTCTGCCCAGGCACATAGCCACGGGCCCCCTGGTCTCCAGGATAAAGATAATGGCGGACCTGGACGTTTCCAACCACCTCCGGCCCCAGGACGGCAGGACCAAGATCCGCGTGGGCGGCGCCGAAGTGGGCCTGCGCGTCTCCACCCTGCCCACCGCGTACGGCGAGAAGGTGGTCATGCGCATCCTGGACCAGCGCGCGGCCGAAGTGCCTTTCGCGAAACTCGGTTTCGCGCCGGAAGTTTCCAAAACCCTGGAGACGGCCCTGAAGGCGTCACAGGGCATCATCCTGGTGACCGGCCCCACCGGCTCTGGAAAAACCACCACGCTTTACTCCGTGCTCAACAAGACCCGCAGCGAAAAGACCAATATCGTCACGGTAGAAGACCCGATCGAATACAAACTTCCGGGCATAAACCAGGTGCAGGTAAACGAGAAGCACGGGCTGACCTTCTCGGCCGTGCTGCGCTCCGTGCTGCGCCAGGACCCGGACATAATCATGGTGGGCGAAATACGCGACAGGGAAACGGCCGACATCGCTTTCCAGGCCGCCATGACCGGCCACATGGTTTTTTCCACGCTGCATTCCAACGACACTGTCTCGACCATTTCCCGCCTGCTGGACATGGGCGTGGACCGTTTCAAGATAGCGCCCGGCCTGCTGGCGATAACCGCGCAGCGCCTGGTCCGCAAGATCTGCCCGGTCTGCGTCGAAAGAGTTCCCGACGGCGGCGTCGACCCCGCGCTGCTTGCGGCCATGGCCGGCTACGGCTTTGAGAAGACGGTTTTCCGCGGCCCGGGCTGCAATAACTGCGAAGGCAGCGGTTACGTGGGACGCACCTCCCTGGTGGAAATTTTACAGGTGACCCCGCGGATAAAGAACCTGATAGGGACCGGCGGCGGCGCCGAAGAGATCGCCAGGGCGGCCATTGAAGAAAAGTCGCTGCGCACCCTTACCCACGACGCGCTCTGGCAGCTTTCAAAAGGGCATACGGACCTGGCGGAAATATCGCCTTATATCAATATCAAAAGAGATCAGGAAGTACGCGAGCGCAGAAAGAACCCGCGCCATCCGTACGTGCCGGAACGCCGCGGCGCGAACAAACAGCCTCAGCCCCCGCACGCGGCGCCCCAGCCGGCCCCCATGCCTGAGTTAAGCGAGCCTGCGCAACCGCCGGTACAGCAGACTGCTCACCAGCCGGTACAGGAGCCACTCAGCCCGCCTAAACACCCCCCGGTGCAGTATGCGCCGCGCCCGCCGGCCCCCGCGCCTGTCCAGCACGCCGCGCCCAAACACCCGCCGGCACAGCAACCGCCCAAACACACGGCGGCCCCTGCGCCTGTCCAGCACGCCGCGCCCAAACACCCGGCGGTACAGCAACCGCCCAAGCACCAGCCGGCTCCCGCGCCTGTCCAGCACGCCGCGCCCAAACCCGCGCCGGCACAGCAACCACCCAAGCACCAGCCGGCCCCGGCGCCTGTCCAGCACGCCGCGCCCAAACCAGCACCGGCACAGCAACCGCCCAAGCACCCGCAGGCCCCGGCGCCTGTCCAGCACGCCGCGCCCAAACCCGCGCCGGCGCAGCACGCGCCTAAGCACCCGCCGCAACTCCGGCCCCAGGCGCCGGAACACAGAATTACCCCTAAGCATACTCCGCCGCAGCACGCCGGCTACGCTCCGGACACAGCGGATTCGGCCGGAAAACTGCGCGTCATGATCGCCGAGGATTATACCCTGCTGCGCAAGCTGATAAAAAAATTACTGGAGGCGGCGGGGTTCGCTGTCATCGAAGCCGCGGACGGGGAAGAAGCCTTTATTTCCATAGCGTCCAACAAACACCCTGACCTGCTGCTCTCGGACATACATATGCCGAAGCTCAACGGCTACGACCTGATAAAAGGCGTCCGCGAAACCCTGGCGATAAAGGATATGCCGATAATAATCCTGACCACCGAAAGCTCGGACAGGAGCCAGGAACTCGCCTTCGAACTGGGCGCGGATGATTACATAAGAAAGCCTTTCAATTCAACGCTGCTCATAGCCCGCGTCAGCGCCGCCCTGCGCCGGGCCGGAAAACTTAAGATCTGAACGCCCCATGCTCCGCCGCCGCAACCGCGGGCGGACCCTTTCCCGCTCCGGACGTTTGATATAATACGGTTATGAAAACCATAAACTGGGCCGCGCAGCGCGCTCTTTTTCCCGCGCTGAAAAAGTACACTTTCCTCAACGCCGCCGGCGGCGCGCCGCTGGCCCGCCCTGTAGCCGAAGCCGGCGCCCGCTATTACCGCGAAGCGCTGGAGCACGGCGACGCCTATTGGGACCGCTGGCTGAAGCGCTTGGAAGAGACGCGCTCGCGCCTGGCCTCCTTTATCAACGCGGACCGCCGGGAAGTGGCCTTCACGCTCAACACCTCGCACGGCATGAGCCTGGTAGCGGGCGCGCTTAAGGGCAGGGGCGCGGTGCTTACCATGGAAGACGAATTTCCCTCCACCACGCTGCCCTGGCTCAATGCGGGCTTCAAACTTAAATTCGCACAGCCGGAGAACGGCGTCTACAGCGTCGAGAATATTTCCCGGCTGCTGACCAAAGACGTAAAGATCCTCGTGACCAGCTATGTGCAGTACCGCACCGGCTTCAGACAGGACCTGGCCGCCCTGGGGCGCCTGTGCCGCCGGCGCGGGGTGCTCTTCGTGGTCAACGCCACGCAGGCGCTGGGCGCCATGCCCGTGGACGTCAAAAAAGCCCGCATAGATTTCATGGTCTTCTCCAGCTTCAAATGGACCATGGCGGGCTACGGCGCAGCCGGGCTTTACGCGGCAAAAGGCCGGCTGGCCGGCCTCCGCTTCCCGGAAGCCGGCTGGCGCAGCGTCGCCGCCCCGGAAAAGATGGACAACAGAGCGGCGCGCATGAAGCCGGAAGCCTCGGCGGTCGAAGCCGGTTGCCTGCACTTCCCCTCTATTTTCGCGCTGGGCGCCGCGCTGGAACTGCTGGGCGGCCTCGGCGTAAAGAACATTCAGGCCCGTATTTACGGGCTCAACGATTACCTGCTCAAAAACCTTAAGGCCGCGGGGCTGGAAACGGCAACCCCGCTGGAGCCGCGCTGCCGCTCCGGCATAACCATAATCAAAGCCCGCCGCCCCGCCGCGGCGGTGGAAAAACTCGCCGCCATGAACATCATGGTCTCGGCCCGCGGGGCCGGCATAAGGATAGCCCTGCATTTCTACAATAACAGCCGCGATATAGACCGGCTGATGGCGGGCCTTAAAAAGATAAAGCGGGAGCTGTAAACATGTCCAAATTCGTGGCGATAGATTTTGAAACCGCGGACTACGGGCGCGACTCCGCCTGCGCGGTGGGCCTGGCGCGCGCAGAAGAGGGCCGCATCACGGCCACCGCCTACCGCCTGATCCGGCCGCCGCGCCCGCGCATGATGTTCACCGAGATCCACGGGCTCTCCTGGGCGGATGTGGCGAACGAGCCGCTGTTCGCGGAGCTCTGGCCCGGCCTGGCCGGTTTATTCGAGGGAGCGGAATTTATCGCCGCGCACAATGCGCCGTTCGACAGGAGCGTCCTGAACGCCTGCTGCGCCGCGGCCGGGCTGGCGGCCCCGCCGCAGCCCTTTATCTGCACTGTAAAGCTTTCAAGGACCGAGCTGGGCCTGAAGCCAGCCACGCTGGCGCACGTATGCCATCACCTCAGCATCCCGCTGCGGCACCACAACGCCCTCTCGGACGCCGAAGCCTGCGCTAAAATAATGATAACCGTGGAACAGGTCAGGCTGGAGAAAGCGGGGCAGAACCGGAAGAATTGAGCGGGCCGGCGCAAAACCGTTAAGGATTGATTTTAGCGGCCGGTTCCCAGGCTGTGAAATCCTTTATCACGGCTTCGGGGATGCGGCTGGGCCGGCCCGTCTTATAATTGATCCAGACCCACATGGTACGCCCGCAGCACACTTTTCTGCCGTCGGAAACCCTGGCTATCTCATAATGTCTTTCGGAAGAGGCGCGCTCCGCCGTCTCCACCCAGGTGCGCATCAGGACTTTTTCATCCGGCTTTACGGACAGCAGGTAGTCGATCTCGTGGCGCCGCACCACCCAGCCATCGCCCATTTTGATCATGCGCCCCAGGTCCCAACCCACCAGGGCGGAATGCCGGGTGGCCGCGTCCATGAACCAGTCCAGGTAAACCTGGTTGTTAACATGCCCCAGCTCGTCTATCTCGCCCGGCACGACAGCGCGCTCGAATTCGAATATTTTTGAAACGGCCATATTTTTACCTCGGGCCGGGCTTTCTGCGTCACGCCGGCTAAACTAATAATACTATCCCGGCGCGCCCCCAGTCAACAGCGGGAAGCAAAGCCGCGCCGACGGAAAAACGCGCGGCCCGCGGGCCGGCACCCGTCTTCATCGGCTTGTCCGGAAGGATCTTCTCCGCCAGCCCCGGGCGTGACGGCTTCGACGCTAAAGTTACGTTCTAAAGCTCCCCGCTGCCGGCGCGGCGTATCGAGCCGTGACCGAATTTTTTCCGTATCGCTTCAATGGCCCGGTGCGCTTTTTCGCGCCTGCCGTCCAGCTCGTCTTCAAAAAGGCTTTCCTTTTCCTCCGCCGGGATCAGCCCGGAGACTTTCACGCCCAGCAGCCGCACTTTCTTGTCGCCGCGCAAGAAAGCGCGGTACAGCCCAAGGATCTCTTCACCTATAACGTCGGCGTAGTTGCTGGCCAGCGCCATGGTGCGGGCCCGGGTATGGGTTTCGAAGCCCTCCAGCCGGATCTTGAGCGTGACGGTGCGGCCTTTAAGCCCGGCCTCGCGCAGGCGCGAGGAAACCTTGTCAGCCAGCGCCAGCAGCGACTCTTTTATTTCCCTGGGCGAGGAAGTATCCGCCTCAAAAGTTATTTCGTTCGAAACCGATTTCACGCCCTCTTCTTCGGCGACTTCCCTGTCGTCGGTCCCGCCGGCCAGTTGGCGCAGGTATGCAGCGTTCTTGCCGAGGAACTCCAGCCGGGAAAGGTCGCAGGCGGCCAGTTGGGCAATGGTGTTTATTCCCTGCTCCCTGAGCAGAGCGGCGGTCTTCGGGCCAAGGCCGCCTATCCTTGAAATATCCAACGGCGCCAGGAAAGCGGCCGCGCCGCCCGCCGCCACAACCACTAAACCGTCCGGCTTTTCCAGGTCCGAGGCTATTTTAGCGGCGAGCTTGGTGGGCGCAAGTCCTACCGAGCAGGTCAGGCCGGTCAGTTCTTTCACGCGGGCTTTAATTTTTTTGCAGGTCTCCAGCGGCCCGCCGAACAGCTGCGCGCTGCGCGTGATATCGAGATAGGCTTCGTCGATGCTTACCTGTTCGATATCGGGCGTGAACTCGTAAAAGGCCGACCTGATGGCCTTGGAGGCGGCTTCGTATCGTTCAAAATCCGGCGGCAGGTAGATCCCCTGCGGGCAGCGGCGCCACGCCTCGGAGATGGGCATGGCCGAGCGCACGCCGAACTTGCGCGCCTCGTAGGAGCAGGTGGAAACTACGCCCCGCCCGCGCCCGTCTTTGGGGTCCGCGCCGATAATGACGGGCCTGCCCCGCAGCGCCGGGTTGTCGCGTTGCTCGATGGCCGCGAAAAAAGCGTCCATGTCCACGTGCACTATGCTGCGGTCGGGCATAGCTACTTCACCGTCAGCTCCATCCCGGCCGAATGCGCGGCGAATTCCGGCGCGTACATGGACTGCAGCACGGCCGCGCCGATGCGGTAAGTGCCGGGCGTGGTGGGCCGCAGGCGGTACTTCAGCACATACTCGCCGTGCGGCAGCCATTCCACGAAGAAGTTCGTCAGCGAGTCACGCGGCTCTTCGTAGCGGGACAGCTGGTCCCAGCGCCAGCCGCTGAGCAGCCCCTCGCCTTCAAAGCCGGCGCCGCGCGGGTCCTTGAGGTGCACATATTCGAACTGGCTGCGCGTGTTCACCGTAAGCTGCACTTCCAGCTGGTCGCCAACGGCCACCGTGTCGCCGCTGGCGAGGGGTTTGAGCGCGTAAGTTTCCCCTTCCTTTACCCGGCTGAAATACCTGCGCGAAACGTTCATCATCCCGGCCGGCGATTCTTCGGCGGGGCGGCTGGTAGTATAAATGCCGGTCAGCGAGGCGAAGGCCAGCCCGGGACCGTCCTTGGCCACTTTCGCGGTAACCGGCGACCTGCGCGCCTCCTCGCCGTACCTGGACCACCGCAGCGGGCGCTGCACCCAGTCGAAGGGCTTCAGTTCGCGGGCCTCTGAGACTTCGCCCCACTTTATATCGAGCTTCTCCGCTCTGTCCAGCGCGCCTTTCTTCTTCATGACGTCCAGCAGCGAGTAGATAGCGGCCGCGCTGGCCTTGGTGGATTTCCACACGCCGGCCTTACGGCTGAACAGCAGCCACTTCACCATGCCGGGAACCCTGGCGTCGGCGGGGCGCACGGCCAGCAGTGTGCGCAGCAGGAACGCGTGTTTTTCCACCGTGTCGTTATACCACAGCCAGGAGATTTTCTCCGGAGTCCAGTAAACGCCGGAAACCGCGTCCTCGCGCGCGCCGTCCATGGCGCGGGCCAGGTAGCTCTCGGAGAGCGGCCTGTCGCCCAGGCGCAGCCACACCTGCGAGGCGTAAGCCTTGCCGAAGGCGGTCAGGGCGTTGGAATACTTGTCCGCGTATTGCGCCCATTTGCGCGCGTAAGCCGCGGCGGTCCTGCTCTCCGGCCAGTCGGCCGGGAAAGAAGTCACCACGTAGGCGGCATACAGCAGGAACGAAGTTTCCCCCGGCTCCGGCTTCATATGCCCGGGGATCTCGGCCAGCACATAGCGCAGCGCCTTCTGGGCCGCCCCACGGGGAATTTCCACGCCGTAGCGCGCGGCCTCGGCCATACCGTCCAGGACATAAAGCGTCATATACAGGCTGGCATGCCCGCCCGGGAACCAAGGGAAGGAACCGTCGCTGTTCTGGTAGCTCACGAGCTTGTTGAGCGAGCTTTCTTTTTCCGCGCCGACCACTTTCGGGTCCAGCAGGTCTATGGACGGCAGCGACGATCTGGTTCCCTGGGAAGTTTCCTCCCACGGGGTTTCCATCAGCGTCATCAGGCGCACCGGGTTATCGCGCTCCCACGCCGGCGTCAGCGTAGCGCGCCGGGGGATATTCTTAACGGCGGCGGCCAGTTCGGGATACTTTTTGTAGAAGCTGTTGGTGATGGCCAGCGGCACGTAACGGTTCAGCAGCTGGTCGGTGCACTCATAGGGATACTGCACCAGGAAGGGAAGGCTGTTGAGCACCGTAAGGATCAGCTGCGGCTGCACCTCCAGGTGCAGGGACTCCATCTCGCGGGCCGGATCCTCCTTCTCCAATTCGGTAAGGGTCAGCTTTTCAGCAGCCTTGCCGTTGAGCGCTGTCACCCGGGAAGCGATAAGCCGCTCCCGCGAAGGCAGCACCGGCAGGTCGTTCTCCTGCGCGTCGGAGAAAGCCCCCGCCCGCGCGACGATGCGCGCCTTGTAGGCCGCCATCCCGGCGGGAGCCGTCACCGGCCAGCGCAGCGCCACCGTGGCGCCGGGCTTCAGCGTGAAAGACTTTGTCAGTCCGGCCAGGCCGAACTTCTGCGCGGCCTCCTGGCCGTCCAGAGAAACCTCCAGCGCGGCCTCGCCGGAAAGCTCCAGCTCCGCCTGGCTGCTCAGCACGGCGGTTATCTCCGAGCGATCGCCCTCGCGCAGGAACCTGGGGATATCCAGCCTGGCCATAAGTTCCTTGCGGGTGACGGTCTCGGCTGAAAAATTCCCGGTCTTAACGTCCGGCGTTATTACAGCGGCGCTTATTTTCCAGGAGGTGAGCCTTTCCGGGATGCGGAAGCTGAAGGGGCCGCTGCCCCGGGTGATCTTCAGCTGCGGGTTGAAATACGCGGTCTCGGAAAAATCCTTCCTGACAGCCGCGGCCTCAGGTTCGGCGGAATCTTTTTCCTCTTTCATCAAGGCTGCCTGCGGCGCCGCTACGGATTTGGCGCGGGCCATGCCGCCCCTGACCGGGGCCGCGCCCATCGAGGCGCCCGCCAGGGATGTTTCCATCAGCGCGCTGTCCGCCATCAGCTCATTGCTTTCGAACGCCATGCCCTTCGAGAAAAAGCGGCCCCAGCCGCCGCGGCCCGCGCGGGAGGAGTTTATCCGCAGCGACGGGAACTCTTCTTCGGCCGCCGCCTTGTTAAAAAGCTCGTACATGCGGCTTATCAGCCCGGTTCTTATCGGGAACTGCGTAAAATTGGCGGCGAACAGCGAACCTGTGCCGCCGGAATAGCTGAAGCGCGCGGGATACAGGGCCTCCTGCCAGCCGCCTGCCGCCCGGGCGTAGTACTCCAGCGAACGGTCGAAGATCCTGACGGTTCCCTCGCCCTCCGCCGGCTTGCCGGAAGCGTCGGCTGCCTTGAGCGCCCAGCTCGCCTCCTGGCCGGGCTTGAGGGTTTTGTCGTAAGCCAGCGAAACCGAAAGCTTGCGGTCGGCGCGCGGAACGGCAGCCCCCGCCATGGCAGAGTAAACTCCGAAATCCCCGGCGCCGAACCACCTTAACGCGAAACCGCCGCGGTGGGAGGCGTCGACCTTGAAGGAAAGCAGCGACACGCCGCTTTTATCTATCGTCCGCTGCTCCAGAATAAAGTCTCCGGCCAGCACTTCGGCGTACTTTACGCCTTTCAGGGCGGCGGCCCCCACCAGCGCCCGCGCGGTCTCGCCGGGCTGGTAGGAAGCCCGCTCGAAAAGGGCGACGGGAGGAAGCTTCAGCGACGAGGTTTTCGCGGCCGGGTCGGCTGAAACGAGGATGATGGCGGAGGCGGATTCCCCGCCCCACGGGTCTTTGGCTTTCAGGCGCAGCCTGTAGACGCCCTCCGGCAGCGCTTTCAGTTTCACGGCCGTAGGCGCGCCGGCGGAGAAGTCCAGGTCGCCGCGCGCGACAACGGCGCCATCCGGCACGGAGTCAAAAACCTGCTCCAGCGAAGGATTATGTCCGAACTGCCCGCCCCAGGCTGCCGGCGGAGGGAAGTCCGGTGTTTTTTCAAGCCGCAACACTTCATAACCGCCGCTGCCGGCGCTCTGCACGTCGTTTAGGTTCATCAGCCGCGCCTGGAAGCCGGCTTTTTTATCCGCCGTGAAAAAACCGGCGTCTGGGGTTATGTCGAAATTATAGGCTTTCGCGCCGGCGTTATAAGAGCGCGCGTCGGTTATGGTCCGTCCGCCCGCGTCGCGCGCCTCCGCTTCCACCCTGAAGGACGAAGGATACTGCGCGTAGGCTTCGCTCTCGGCGCCGGGCGTGAATTCCACGGTGAACCTGCCTTCGGCGTCGGTGCGCGCCGTTCCCGCGGCGAATTCCGAATTTCCGGCCGGGGCGTAACACCAGTTCCACCACCAGGCGTACCACGGGACGTAGCGCGACCTGGTCACGCGGTATTTAACGTCCGCGTCGGGCACCGGCGAGCCGAAATAGTATTTAACAAAACCCTCGACCTTCGCGGGCTGCCCGTAGCGGAAGGCGCCGGAGGCGTCTTTAAGCTTTACCTCGAATTCCGGACGTTTGTACTCCTCCACCTGGAAAGCCAGGTCGCCGGAGAAATTGCTGCTGTATTCCCTGAGGCTGCCGCCCAGCCGGTACTGCCCCAGCAGGCGCCCGGCCGGCAGTTCAAAAGAGCCGGCCGCGCTGCCCATGGGCCCGACGGCGAATTCCTTACTGAAGAACTCCTGCCACCCGGCGTCGCGCGCGGTAACCTTGACCTTCGCCGCGCCCCGGTAAACCCTGTACCCGCCCGGGACCCGCTCCAGCACCGTGGCCTTGAAGCTCACTTTCTGCCCCGGCCGGTATACCGGCCTGTCGGTTTCCAGCCTTATCTCCACCGGCTCGGGCGCCGAAAAGCCCGTCCCGCGGGCGTAGGCCCACAGCGCGTACGCGCCGCCGGAGGCCAGCAGCGGGTCCGCCTGAAAATACTGGCCGCCCCCGTGCTTGACGGAGACCGTCTCCGCCACGGCGGCGCGGCCCTCGCCGTCGGTGCGCAGGGAAGAGCGCTCGATCGTCTGCGAATAGTTGCGGCCATGGAAGACTTCAAGCGGGGCGTCGCCCAGCGGCCGTCCGGTCAGCGCGTTGACGGCGTAAAAATGGAAGAGCTCCGGCCTCTCGGTACGCACCGGGCCCGCGCCGGGATCGGAAAAGACGAAGTTCTCCGGATCGCCTTTAACGCCGCTGGTCCCCAGCAGGAAAATATCGGTCACGTTCACCACGGCCGCGCTGAGCAGGGAAGAACCCGGCGAGAATTCCCCGTCGCCGCTGGCGACCAGCACATACAGCCCCTTCTGCAACGGCGGCGGCAGTATTTCCTGCGTTTTGAACTGGTAAGGCGCCGGATAATTAATTACCGCTCTCCAGTTAATTTCCTGTTTTTTCGCCAGGAAACTTTCCGCCGCGTCGTTTGACAGCGAACGCAGGGGGTTAAAACTCTTCCCGTTGTCCGGCTGCAGGCGGCTAAGCTCTTCCGGCGAGGTTTTATAGAGCCGGAAATACAGGGCCGGCAAATTCCGGGCGGTCACCGTCAGCAGGCCTTTGCCGGGCGGCGGCGCGGGGCGGGCGCTGAGCTGCAGTTCCGGCATTTCAATACGGGCCCTGATCTTATCAGCCTCCACGGCGGGACGCGAGCCGGGCGCCAGCTTAACAGCCTGCGCGCAGAATTCCACCGCCGCGGCATAGGCGGAAGCGTTCTCTGAAATGGCCGCGGCCTCGTAAGCGGCCTGGGCCCGCGCCAGCGCGGAGGGCAGGGCGCCCGCCCAGGCTTTAAGGACCTCAAGGGCGGCCGGGTTGAATTTTGCCGGGGCAAAACCCGTGAACAGGCCGCTGTTGGCCTGCGGCAGCAGCAGGCGCTTTATGCGCCAGAAGCCGGCCGCGGTTTCGCGTCCCGCGGGCGCCGCCGCGGCGTCCTCCAGGATGGCGGCCGCTTTAGCGCCGGGCCCCAGCGTAGCGGAAAAATCAGCTTTATAGTTTTCGACCGCCAGCTCCTGCGCCGGCCGGGTCCTACCCGCCTCCGGGACCTCCTCCGTCAGGTAGCCGGTCCAGCGCCCGACGATAAAATCCCAGAGCGTGGGAGCGTAGTCCAGCGTAGTTTTTTTTACGTCCACGAAATACGCCTCTTCCCGCAGCGGGCGCAGCAGCAGTTCATGGCGCAGTTCCCACAGCGCGTCGTAGTCGCGGCCGATGCCGGCGCGCCACTGCCCGGAGGTCAGTTTGGTCACGTCCGCGGAGCCCCGCTGCTCGTCCGCCGGCAGCGAATAACCGTACTGCCTGAGGAATTCCCTGCCGGTTTCGGCGCGCAGCAGCAGCAGGCGCGCGCGCCAAAGGGGGTCCTTGGGCAATTTTACGGCCGCCAGGCGCTGGGCGGCTTCGCCGTAGCGCGTCAGCAACGCCTCGCACTCGGCGGCTCGGTAAACGGCGCGCAGCCCCTCTTCGCCCGGCTGTGCCGCGGCTTTGGAATAATAGCTCAGGGCTTCCTGGTATCGGCCCTTTTCGAACAGGTCCGCGGCGTTCTTTTCCTCCGCGGGCGCGGCGCTGAGCGTCGAGGCCAGCGCTAACAGAATTGCAAAAAGTTTCATTATTCCCCCCTTGCGCGGATATGAGTTCTACCGCTTCAGCAGATACAGGCAGACGCCGGCCAGAACAAGTATAAAAACCGCCGCCAGCCTGGCGGCCGCCGCGAAGCCCGGGCTTTCCGCGGAGGCCGCGCGCTCAATTTTTTTCAGAACACTCTTAGGACCCATGGCTCTTCCTCTCAGGGCCGCCGCGCGCGCAGGTCGCCGCGCACTACCAGCATCAGGTTCAGGCTGTCGGCAGCGCCCAGCCTGAAGGCGGGCGAGCGCAGGTTCAGGACCTGGTGCCAGCGCAGCTCCAGCCCCGCCTGCGTATTTCCGCGGAAAGGGAACACTACACCGGCTCCCAGGTTAAAGCCGCCGTTCCAGCCGGCAGCCGCGCGGTAAAAATCCGCTCCCGACCTGAAAGCGGAATAGCTCCAGCGATAAAAACCTGCGCCCAATAGCCCGTAGCAGCTGGCGGCGCCCTCCGCGGCCGAAACCTTGACGAAAGGGGTCAGCGCCGCCATCGTCAGGGCCAGGCCGGAAATATCGCGGCTCTCATAACGCGCGGCGTAGAAGGAATCTATCCCGTAACTGAACAGCGCGTCGACCCTTTTTGAAACGCCCAGCGTAACGGCGGGAGCCGGCTTGAACCCGGAAGTCGCGTCACCCCAATGGCCGCCGAAAGGCAGCGAGGCCCCGGCGCCGGCGGAGATATAACCTGCCACATAGCCGCCAGGCTTGGCGGGTACTCCGGGAAGGTCCCCGGCGGCGGCCGGCAGCGCGCACAGGAATATAGACAGGGCCGCGCCGGCGACGTTCACCGCTGCGTCCCGGGCTGCACGCCGATGCCGGCCTTTATCCCGTCCAGGGTGTAAACCCCGTCCCGGGAAAGGAAGGAGGAAGTGCCTTTCATCCCGCTGCCTTTTATGAAGAACGGGATATCGATATCGATAAAATCGAAACCGCCCAGGCCGCCGGCGAAATGGGCGGCGGCGGAAGAAGCGAGCTCGCTCTCCACCATCTCGCCCATCATCAGTTTTATCCCGCGGGCGCGCGCCAGCGCCCACACCTCGCGGGCGCGCAGGAACCCCAGCTTGGTAAGCTTTATATTTATCGCCGTAACGGCTTTCCTTTTTATCAGGTTGAAGACGTCGTCCAGCGAATAGGCCGACTCGTCGGCGCAGACAGGCATCGGAAGCTTTTTAGACAGGTAGGCCAGCCCGTCGATATCGTCTTTGGCCACCGGCTGTTCGAGCACCGCCGGCCGGATGCCCCTGCGGGCGAGGTCTTTCATGAATTTCTCCGCCTCTTTGGCGGTACAGGCGCAGTTGGCGTCCAGGTAGATGGCCGCGCCGGGGGCGGCTTTTTTAACGGCCTCCAGCCGTCTGAAATCCTCGTCCATGTCCGCCCCGGTCTTCACCTTGAAGATCCTGAACCCCTGCCGCCGCATTTTCTGCGTAAAGTCGTAAGCCGCGTCCGCCTTGCCTATCACCACGGTGACGTCGGTCTTAAGGGCGGCCGTCCTGCCGCCGAAGAATTTCCACAGGGAAACTCCCTGCAGGCGGCAGACCAGGTCCAGCACGGCCATCTGCGCCGCGGCCAGCGCCGCCCGGTTGCCGTCGAGCTGCTCCTCCAGGAGGCACAGCAGCTTAAGGTAGTTGGCGGAGTCCTTGCCCTGAAGCGCTTTGCCGGCCGCCTGCAGGCTCTTCACGCTCTGGGCGCGCGTCTCGCCGGTGATATGCGTGGCTATGGCCGCCTCGCCCCAGCCGCACTGCCCGCCGGCGGTTTCCAGGCGAAAAACCGCGTTCGCGAGGCTGCTGTGGCTGCCGCTGGAGATGGTGAACGGCGTGAAAAGTTCCGCGTCGAGATTTTTTACCGAGAATTTTTTTATTATAGTGTCTTTCATAATTCCTCTGTTTTCTAATTAAGTTTTTTCCGCAGGCTGTCGGCGCGGAAGGCGTCGCGCTCCTCAGGGGTGAGAGCTCGCCCGGCCGCGGCCTGGATATGCGCCGGCTGCATCAGCAGCGTAAGCTGGTTGAACGTGCTGAAATCCAGGCCTATGGCCCAGCCCATGGCGGCGCCCATGCGGGCCAGGGACATGTTCTGCATGAATTCGCCGTAGGAAATAGAGCGCGCATGCCTGAGCACGCCCAGCGCGCGGAAGACGGCGTCCTCGGTCCTGAGCTTGCCGGGCCCGGTCAGCAGCTGCTCCCGGGCGTCTATCTCCTGGCGGATGAGGTTGCGGATCACCGTATCCATGTTCCGGCAGAATTCTTCTTCGCTGCGGCCCAGGCACGCGGCGTTGGAGACCTGGTAGAGGGTCTCGGCGGCGTCCGCGAGCGTCTTGTTCGCGGAGTCCTTGACGTAGGCCATCGCGATGCCGAAGCAGCAGGCGAAGAAGATGATCGGGAGCACGTCGGT
>DAOPZW010000036.1:0-21625 GCA_035353595.1 Elusimicrobiales bacterium
GCTGTCCCCGTCCGGCAGCTGGAACTACGTTGACTACAGGCCGCTGGAGGGCTTCGTTTTCGCGGTGACGCCGTTCAACTTCACTTCCATAGCCGGCAACCTGCCCACAGCCCCGGCCATTATGGGCAATACGGTCATCTGGAAGCCGGCTTCCTCGTCGGTGTATTCCGCCTGGTTCCTTATGCAGTTGTGGCGGGCGGCCGGCCTGCCCGACGGCGCCATCAACCTGCTGCCCGGCTCCGGCGCGGAAGTCGGCGGCCCCGTCATAGACAGCCGCGACCTGATGGGCCTGCATTTCACCGGCTCCACCGGCGTGTTCAACGGCATGTGGCGGAGCATTACGGGCAATTTCAGCAAATACCGCGGCTACCCGCGCGTGGTGGGCGAAACCGGCGGCAAGGATTTCATCTTCGCGCACGAGAGCTGCGACCCGGAGGCGCTGAAATGCGCCCTGGTGCGCGGCGCCTACGAATACCAGGGCCAGAAATGTTCCGCCGCCAGCCGCGCCTACATCCCGCGCGCGGTCTGGAACGGCATCAAGGACGACCTCGCCGCCCAGGTGAAAGGAATAAAAATGGGGCCGGCCGAAGACTTCAGCAATTTCTGCAACGCAGTGATAGACAAGGCGTCTTTCGCCAACATAAAGGGTTATATAGACTTCGCCGCCGGCGCGCCGGACGCCAGGATAATAGCCGGCGGCGGCTGCAACGATTCGCAAGGTTATTTCGTACAGCCCACGCTGATAGAGACCACCAACCCGAAATTCAAAACCATGGAAGAAGAGATCTTCGGGCCGGTAATGACGGTGTACGTCTACGAGGACGGGAAGTTCGAGGAAACGCTGCGGCTCTGCGACGACACCTCGCCCTACGCGCTGACCGGCGCCATCTTCGCGCAGGACCGCGCGGCGGTACTGAAAGCCGAGGATATACTGCGCAACGCCGCGGGCAACTTCTACATCAACGACAAGCCCACCGGCGCGGTGGTGGGCCAGCAGCCTTTCGGCGGCACCAGGGCCTCCGGCACCAATGACAAAGCCGGCTCGCTGATCAACATGATGCGCTGGACTTCGCCGCGCGCGGTGAAAGAGAACTTCACGCCCCCGAAGGATTACGCCTACCCCTTCATGGCGGAGAAATAACCGGACAGGGCCGGAAAAAACAGCCTGACGGCGTGCCGGGCCGCAAAGGCGATCCGCCGTGCGCGCCCGGCCGCGCGGCTGGCGGCGCTGTCCCGTATTTTTGTCCGGCGCCGGTAATTTAAGTAACATATGGATACGCGATCCGCGCACAGAGCCGGCGCGCGCACCCTGTTATGAGACAGACCTCCGCGAAACTCCTCTGGCGCAAAGCCGCCATCATAGGCAGCCTCTGGGCGGCCTCGGAAATAGTACTGGGCAGCTTCCTGCATAACGCGCGGGTGCCGTTCAAAGGCGAACTGCTCACCGCCATAGGCATAGCCATCCTTGTGGCCGGCCACCGGCTCTGGCCGCAGCGCGGCCTGTTGTGGCGGGCCGGGCTCGTCTGCGCGGCCATGAAATCCGTCTCACCCAGCGCGGTCATCTTCGGCCCGATGCTGGCCATCTCCATGGAAGGTTTCCTGGCGGAAGCCGGCGTGTGGGCGCTGGGCGGGAACTTCGCGGGCTACTTGCTCGGCGGCGGCCTGGCGATGTCCTGGGCTATAATCCACAAAACTGGCAGCACCCTGATGATGTACGGCCCCGACACCATAAACCTTTATATCAAGGGCCTGTACTGGGTGCACGCAAGGACCGGCATAGGCCCTGAGAATGTATGGACGCCGCTGTTCCTGCTGCTGGGCCTGTATTTCCTGGCCGGCGCGCTGGCCGCGGCGGCCGGAATGCGCGCGGGAACGGACCTCGTCACCGCGCCCGCGGCCGCGCCGCTGAAAGTCCTCAAAGGATCGCTGCTCTTCCGATCTCGCGCCCGCGGCCGCGCCGCTGAAAGTCCTCAAAGGATCGCTGAACGCGGCTAAAACCGACGGGCGGTATTCCATAGCCGCCCTGCTGTTCCACATCGTTCTGCTGGCTGCCGTCATGGCCGCCGGCAAAAAAATAACAGCGCCCGCGCTGTGCGCGCTCTCCGCGCTGTACGCGGCCGCCTGCGCGGTCCTGTATCCGCGGGCCAGGGCGCTGCTCAGTCGGGCCGGCGTCTGGGCCGGAGTGCTGGGCGCTTCCCTGCTGGCCGGCCTGCTGATGGGCAGCGCCGCCGCCGGGTTCTACATGGCCCTGCGCGCTTTCATGCTCACTTTCGGCTTTTCAGCCATAGGCTCGGAGCTCCTGAACCCGCGCATCCGCGCCCGGCTGGAGCGGTTGGGCGGCGGCGTATTCTTTGAAACGCTGGAATACGCTTTCAGCGCGCTGCCGGGCATGATAGCCGCGCTGCCGGCCGGGAGGGAGATCGCCCGCAGGCCGGTGGCGTCGCTGCGGGCGGTTATTTCGCGCGCCCCGGCCCTGCTGGACGCCCCTGAACGGCCGGCGCTGTTCTTGATCACCGGCGTCCAGGGGTCCGGCAAGAGCCAACTGGTGGCGGGGCTGGCGGAGGGCCTGCGGCGTGCGGGAAAAAAGCCCGGGGGCATCTGCGCCGAAGGTTTTTGGGAGAACGGCGCAAGAGCCGGGTTCGACCTGATAAACCTGGCCTCCGGCGCGCGCGCGCCGCTGTGCCGGCGGGGCAAAGGCGGCAAGGTCCGGGCCGGCGCTTTCCGTTTCTACGAGGAAGGCCTGGCGGCGGGCGCCCAGGCGCTTTCCACGGCGGGCCTTGCGGGCGCGGACGCCGTATTCGTAGACGAAGTCGGTTTTCTGGAACTGGAAGGAGGCGGCTGGGCGGGTCCGCTAAAAGAACTCTGCCACAGCCGGCGGCCGCTGATCCTGGCGGTGCGCGACAGCCTGGCGGATAAAGTGCCTGAACATTTCGGTCTGGACCGGCCGGTTATCTGGAAAGCGGGGCACGTCACCGCGCAAGACGCCCTGCCGGCGCTGCTCGCCGCGCTGGAGACGGCGCAAAAAACAGCGGGCTAAACCGGGACGCGCCGGGTTATAAGAGCTTTGCTCACGCGGGTAGTCTGTATTGCCAGCCCTTTCCTCGTATACTTCTTAAGCAGCCCCTTCGCCCATTCCGTTCTTATCTTTACCCCGTTCATGCGCAGGCTCATTTCAATTTCGCGGAATGTTTACTCCGGGGGAGCCCGCTTAGACCAGGAGTCGCGGATAAAACGCGCCGAATGAACCCGCCCCATAGCGCGTTGCGCCGCCAGCACGGCTTCGGAGCCCTGCGGCGCTTTATATTCCAAGCGTGCCCGCTGCAGATCTTTTCCAGCAGCGCATTACGGCGCACGCCCGCCCAGCCTATATAGACGCAGCGCTCCCCGGCGGCGGCCTCCATTTTGCGCAGGTCCGCTTTGTCCTTCACCGCCATGGTCATGGAGGCCAGGGCGATATCAAAACGGCCGCGCAGCCGCGCTAAGTCATTCAGCTAAAAATCTCCGGAGCTCCGCCAGGTCCCGCAGGTAGGCCGGGTTACCGAGCAGCAGCGCGTGGAAAGCGTCGCCGAATTTCTTTCCGGCTTCCAGGTCCGTCGGATAGTGAACGCCGCCGATAACGCGGCCCAGCGCTATCGCGTCAGCCTTCCTGATGAATTCCTCCCGCCGCTGCGGAACGAGGTCGCTGAGGGCGGCGGCGAACACCCTTGCGTACGAAGCGTGCCCGCTGGGATAAGAGAAACTCCTGCTTTTTTTAACGCAGGGCTGAATTTCCGGATAAGACACGTAAGGCCTGGGCCGCCCGAACCTGTTCTTCAGCAGGTCAGCGCCGGCGCCGGAATCAGCATCCAGCCGGCTGAAGAAGTCCTTTACTTCGGAAGCCAGCGGAGAACGGAAAGGGCTTTTATCGCCCCACAGCGAAGTGAAATCCACGATAAAGCCAGCTTCGGCCTCTGCGCATTCCGCCCCCGTACGCCGCTCCTGCCAGTTAAGCACCGCGGCGACATCAGCTTTTTGGGCTTCGGAATCCGGGGCCGGCGGCGCGGGGAAAGCCGCGGACCGGAACGCCTCTGCGCTTACATAGTAAGCATTTCGGGCCGCCTGCGGCTTTAAACCCGCAGGCATTCGAACGCTGCCGTGAACGCAAGCGCCCGTCAGCAGGGCTAAAGCCAGGAATGCAGGATAGCTTTTATTTAAGGCCATAAACTCCTCCCAGCAGCGGCGCAACAACATCGATTTTGACCGGGGCCAAGCCCCGGCGGCGGGACGAAGACCGGTTCCGGACGCCTCCAGGCGAGGCTTTCCGGGTTTACCGTGCCGCGTAGTCGTAGAAGAACAACTGCTTGCCATATTTTTCTTTGCCGAATTTCTCGACCATGGTCTTCGCCTTTTTTGAAAGCAGGAAACTGAAGAAGGCCCGGGCCCCCTGCGCGTTGACCCCGGGAAACTTTTCCGCGCTGACCAGAATTAGGCTGTAGCGGTTGAGCAGCGCGTCGTCGCCTTCGGAAACTATCTTCAACTCCAGGTTCTTCTTCAGCGACAGATAGGAGGACCGGTCGGCCAGCACGTAAGCCTTCTTTTCATTGGCGATGCCGACCGTGGCGGCCATGCCCTGGCCGGATTCCAGGTAGTTCTCTTTGGCGGGTTTAACCGCGGCGGCTTCCCACAGCTTTAGCTCTTTTTTATGCGTGCCGGACTTGTCGCCGCGCGACACGAACAGCGCGCCGGCCGCCGCGATTTTCCTGAAAGCTTCGGCCGCCTTTTTCGTGCCCTTCACTTTGGCTGGGTCCGCCGCCGGGCCCAGCACCACGAAGTCGTTGTGCATGAAGGTGGTCCGGTCGGTGCCGTAGCCTTCGGCCACGAACTGTTTCTCGTCGTCCGGGCTGTGCACCCAGAGAATATCCGCCTCACCGGTCCTGCCCAGCTGCATGGCCTGGCCGGAACCGACGGCCACGGCCTTCACCATGTAGTCCCCGCCTTTCTGGAAAGCGTCGATAAGGACGTCCAGCAGACCCGTATCCTGCACGCTGGTGGTGGTAGCAAGCATGATGGTCTTGTTCTTCGCCGGTTTTGCGCCGCCCTGCGGCTCGCCGCAGAAAACCGGCGCCGCCACGGCGGCCAGACATAAACCCATTATTATTTTCCTGAACATTTTTCCTCCCGTTCACCGCATCTAACGCGCTCTAAAGTTTCACCGCGGACTGCAGGTAAAGCAGGCGGGCATTGCCGTGCGCGCAGCCGCCCAGGTAGTATTTCGCCGGCAGGAAAACTTCCTGCCCGACATAAGTCCCGGCGGCGCCCGCCGCGCCGGTGCGCAGCTTCCTGCCGAAGGAATCATACAATGAATCCCCGGCCCGCGCCAACCGAAAAAAGCCGGTCCCGGCCGTCACCGCGCAGCAAGGCAGGAACATTAAGACCGCAAGCGATCTGTTTTCCGCAACACACTCTTCAGAAGCCTTAAAACGCGGCGCAGTTCCGCTCAATTATGGCAGCAAATACGGACTTATTAATATAATTCACAGTATTCGTGAACATCATGAATATCTATAATGCACAACGCGCGGCGCGCGACAAGGAAGATTTATGAACCTGGACCTGTACCAGCTGCGGGCTTTCTTCACCGTAGCGCAGACGCTGAATTTCACGTCCGCGGCGAAAAAGCTGTTCGTGACGCAGTCCGCCGTCAGCCACGCGGTAAAGAAGCTCGGGCGCAGCGCGGGAGAAGAACTGTTCCGCAAGACCGGCAGCGGCCTTGCGCTCACCGAAACCGGGACCATCCTCTATAAAGCCTGCGAAACCATTTTCTACGAGCTGGAGCGGACGGAGACCCTGCTGGCCGGCAACAGGGACAGGAGCGCCGGCATTATCCGCCTGGGCGCCACGGTGGAATTCGGCACCACGCTGCTGGTAAAATACCTCAGGGATTTCATCAGGGACAACCCGAAGATCCACATAGATTTCCAGTTCAAGCACGACCTGCTCAAATCCCTGCTCAACGACGAGCTGGATATAATCATAGACTGCAAGGACCACAAAGTGGAGGGCATCGAGAAAAAGCCCCTTTTCCGGGAAGAATACGCGGTGATAGCGTCGTCGGACTTCTTAAAGGAGAACCGCATTAAAACTCCGGCGGACCTGGCGCGCTGCAATATCCTTTCCCTCGATAAAGCGGGGACCTGGTGGGGCAATTTTCTCAATGCGCTGCCCCGCGCCAAAAGGCCGGAGTTCAGAACGGTCACCGAGATGAACCACATCCGCGGCATAATCAACGCCGCAACGGAATCGCTGGGCGCCGGCTTCGTGCCGAAATACTGCGTGCTGAAAGAATTAAAAGCCGGCACCCTGACCGACGTCTTCCCGCGGCTCAGGCTGCTCGAGGATTATTTCTACGTTTACCAGAAAACCAAAAGGGCGGGCTTTGAAAGGCATAAGGTCCTGATCGAGCACCTGGCGAACATCAGGACCGCCCAGCTGCCCAGGGCCTGACGGCCCCGGCCCGCCAGGCCGGGTTTGTTTTCCCATTAAAAAAAGGTAATCTTATATAGCATTATGAACGAGATCCTCCGGCGGCGCACCTTCGCCATAATTTCCCACCCCGACGCGGGCAAGACCACGCTCACCGAGAAGTTCCTGCTTTACGGCGGCGCCCTGCACCTGGCCGGCACCGTGACCGCGCGCAAGAACCAGCGCGCCACCGCCTCGGACTGGATGGAGCTGGAGAAAAAACGCGGCATCTCCATCAGTTCCACCGTGCTGCAGTTCGATTACGGCCAGTACCGCATCAACCTGCTGGACACCCCCGGCCACAAAGATTTCTCGGAAGACACCTACCGCGTGCTCACCGCCGTCGACGCCGCCATCATGGTCATCGACGCCGGCAAGGGCATCGAAGCCCAGACGCTCAAGCTGTTCGAAGTCTGCCGCCGCCGCCACATTCCGATCTTCACTTTCATGAACAAGCTGGACCGCCCGTCGCGCGAGCCGCTGGAGCTGATCGACGAGCTGGAGAAGGTGCTGGGCCTCAAGCCCTTCCCGGTGAACTGGCCGATGGGCAACGGGCCGGATTTCCGGGGCGTGTACGACCGCCTTACGAAACAGGCGCACCTGTTCGAGCGCACCCCCGGCGGCGCCTACAAAGCGCCGGTGGAAGTGGCCGACATCAACGACCGCCACATCAAAGAGAAGATGGACGCGGTCAGCTACAGGAATTTTATCGAGGAAGTGGGCATGCTCGACGGGGCGGGCACGGAATATTCGGCCGAGGAAGTGCTGGCCGGCGAAACCACCCCCGTGTTCTTCGGCAGCGCCGTGAACAATTTCGGCATCCAGCTGATGCTGGAAGGCTTCGTGGAACATTCCGCGCCCCCGGGGCCGCGCGAAGCTTCCATCGGCGTCATAGCCCCGGCCCTGCCCGCTTTCTCGGGCTTTATTTTCAAGATCCAGGGCAACATGAACCCGCGCCATCGCGACAAAGTGGCTTTCGTGCGCGTCTGCTCCGGGAAATTCACCCGGGACATGACGGTACACCATAGCCGCACCGGCAAGAAGATCCGCCTCTCCAATTCCAACAAGCTGTTCGGCCAGGAGCGCGAGACCGTGGACGAGGCCTGGCCCGGCGACATCGTGGGCCTGGTGGGGCACCAGGAGTTCGCCATCGGCGACACGCTGACCGAGAACCCCGCCATCATTTTCGACGAGATCCCGCGCTTCCCGCCGGAGTGCTTCACCTACCTGTACAACCCGGTGCCCTCCAAGTTCAAGCCCTTCCGGATGGGCCTCGAGCAGCTGATGCTCGAAGGCGTGGTGCAGCAGTTCACGGTCAAGGACGGCCCGTCCTCTTCCGTGCTGCTGGCCGCGGTGGGCCCGCTGCAGTTCGAAGTGACGCAGTACAGGCTGGAGGCGGAATACGGCGTGGAGTCGCGCCTGGAAGCGGCGCCCTGGAAATTCATGCGCTGGCTGGACAAGGCCGGCGCGGAGACGCTGGCCGGCGGCAGTATCCACCTGGGCGAGAATATCCGCCTGGGCGCCGACGCGGCGCAGAACCCGGTGATCTTTTTTCCCAGCCCCTGGGCGATGAAGTACTTCAGCGACACCAATAAAAAAATAGCCCTTTACGAACTTCCCCCCGCGGTTATTTAAAACCTTCCAGTTCTCTTCTGGCCTCGCCCAGCCCCGGCCAGGCCGCCGGCGCTTTCTTCACGGCCAGCTCCAGGGCCCGCCGGGCTTCAGCCGCACGCCCCATACCTTTCAATAATTTATAACTCGTCCAGGAGGCCTCGCTGGCCAGCATTTCAAAAGCCGCCGTCCGCAGCGCAGGGTTGGAATGAACCGCCGCTGAAACGTTTTGGCAGGTCTCCAGCGCTTTGTCTTTCTTGTCCTGCGCCAGATACAGCGAGCACAAAGTCATAAGCGCTTCCGGATTCCACGGGTTCCCCGCCAGGGCCTCCGCCAGCAGCTTTTCCGCCGGCTCATAAGCCCCTGCGCGCATTTTTTCCACGGCCGAGCCGGCAAGTTCCCGGGACAGGCGGATCTTTTCCATATCGCCGACATTTTCCGGGGTGAAATTCTTTTCCGCCAGCCGGTTCAGCCGGCGCGCCGCTTCCTTATTGCCGGCGGCGAACTCCAGCGCGGACAGACCGCGGAGCAGGGCAGAGGAGCGGAGCAGCGCTGCCTCGAGAGCGTCCAGGCTCTGATCGGAGAGCCCTTGCGGACTTTCCCGCGCGGCCAGCGCCGCCAAGGCGTAATACAGAGGCCTTTTACCCGATCGCAGAATTTCCTGCGCCGCGGGCAATTTCCGGCCCGGAGGCGCCCCGCGCAGCTCCAGCAGCTTATAGAGTTCCGCTTCGGAAACGCCTTCTCCGGCCAGGATCCCGCGCGGCCCTTCCGCAGGCCGCCCCGCCAGCGCCCGAAGATAAGCCGCAGCCGCCGGCCGGCCGCCGCCCGCTTTCTCCCGCAACAGGGCCAGGCCGCCGGCGCGCGGCCGCAATATCTCCCGGGCCAGGCCGGAAAAGATCTCGTCGCGCCGCGCCAGGCAGGCCGCCATGCCCCCGGACGGGCACAGACCGCCGGCCACATATTTAAGCAGCCCGAGCTTTAAGCCGAGCTCCATGTGTTTTTCCATCCCCGCCAGTATTTTCGCGATACTGCGCGGCGGCCACAGCAGCAGCGCGTCGTACACGCACCTGTCCCGGAAGTTATCCAGGTCCCGGCTGACGATGTTCTGCAGTTCCCGGTCCCTCGCGTACGGGGTCCCGCGCAGGGCGTTATTATTCTTCCCGTATGCCGCGTAAGCCCGGTCAAAGGAGCGCATGGCCGCGCCGCCGTCGCCCAGCTCGAATTCCCGGAGCATCCTTATGATGTTCTGTTCGCTGTCGCCGGTAGCCGGCAAATCCTCCGGCCTGTCCGCGGCCAGGGCCCGCAGGAAATAGCCCTTGATCTTGTCGTTAAATTTGCGGCTGTACCCTTCCAGGCAAGCGTAGAAACTCCCGTAGCTTCCCTCCGCCAGCAATTCATCGCACCGCAGCCGCTGCACCACGCTGTCGCCGGGGAACCGGGCGGACGCGCGCAGCAGCGCGGCCCGGTCCGGCGCGCGGCCCGCGCGGGCCGGGTAAGCCATGATCAGGCCTTCCACCGCCGCTACGGCGCAAACCGCCAGCCAGAGCAGCGCGAAGGGAGCCTTCAGAAAAAAAGTTCCGCCCCCGGCAGTCCCTTCGATGCGCCGGGGCAAAAGGACGGCTGTCGCCAGCGGCGCTATCAGGTAAGCCAGCGGCTGAAAGTAGCGGCTTTCCACGGAGAGCAGCGAGTGGATAAAGATAAAATACACCGGCAGCAGGAAGTTAAGGCGCTGCTCCCTGCCGCGCGCGGCGAGCAGGGCCGCGGCAAGCAGCCCGAACAGCAGCGGGTTAAAAAGAAAAATATGCCAAAGCCGCCGCAATACCGTCAGCGCGTAGAAGAACGGTGCCTTGGCCACCTCTTTCAGAAAAAAACCGGCGGCGTTTTCGTCATAGCCCGGCCCCGCCAGCTCCCTGCAATTGCCCTCCATGGTATAAATGCTGCCGCGCGCGGCGGTAATAATATTGCAGGCGGCCCGGCGGTCGTCGAAAAGGGATAAGGTTCCGGTGAGAGGGCGCCTGACCAGGGCCCAGGGGACAAGCAGCGCGTACGAGGCGGCAAGGAAAACCAGCGAGCGCAGCAGAAGCCCGCTCCGGCGCCCGCTGCGGCACGCCCAGTCGCAGAAAACGACCAGCGGAGGAAAAAGGAACAGCGGGCTGCGTACCAGCATGGACGCGCCGATAGCCAGCCCCGCCAGCAGGCTGTTGCGCAGCGTATCTTCCCGACGCTTCAGCAGCAGCAGCCACAGCGCCAGCATAAGACAAAAAGTATAGAAAGCCTGTTCAAGGTCGAGTCCGGCGCCCGGGCCTAGCAGGCCCAGCGCCGCCAGCGAAAAGACGCCCGCGCGCCACCCGCGCAGCAGGCCGGCCGTGCAGAAAACCAGCAGGCACAAGCAAACCGAGATCCCCAGCAGGAAAAGGAACGGGCTTATTCCCAGGTTAAGGAAAAAAGCGGCCAGGGTGTTGAAAAGGGGCATGTCCCAGGTTACCGCCCGGTTATACAACCCCGCCAGCAGCAGGGAACCGGAGCCGATATTATCGGCGCCGAAGCCCGCGGCCTGCAGGCCCGCGGCCCTGAAGTTCCGCGCCGCGCTTAACAGGAAAAAAAGGATCGCCAGCAAGGCCGGCCATTCGGACCAGAGCCGGGACTTCTCAGCCAGGTTGTTGAATATTTTCCGTATGCGCATAAGACGGCGCGCTCCCGCGCCTGAAACTTTTCTCCGGGCCTGCGGCAGGTCCGAAGCCGCCAGGTTCCCTGCCCGCCCGGAGAGGCTTTTGTCCGGCCGGCTAACTTCCGCTCCCGCCCGCCGGCCTTCAGGGTTTTTCTACCGCTCCGCCAGCGCGCGCCGGGCCTCCGCGAGCCCCGGCCAGCCGGCGGGGGCGTTCTCTACCGCCGCCGCCAGCTCTTTGCGGGCCTCGGCCTGCCTGCCCATCGAGCTGAGCACCAGATAAGTTGAAAAAGAGGCGTCGCTGGCCAGGAGCAGCAAGCCCTGTGTCCTGTTCGCCCGGTTGGAATAAACGGCGGCGGACGCCGCCCGGCACGCCTGCAGCGCTCTCTCTTTCATCTTCCCGGCGGCCCAGAGCGAGCACAGGTCCATCAGCGCTTCTATATTCCCGGGGTCCAGGGCCCTGGCTTCCAGCAGCAATTTCTCGGCGCCGGCCCGGTCTCCGGCGCGCATTTTCTCCACCGCCAGCCCGGAAAGTTTCCTGGAACTTTTCTTTTTTTCGTCGTCCGGCCCCGGCGAACTGCCCGCCGGGCGGCCGTTAAGGACGGCCGGGCTCCCTTTCCCCGCAGCGGTCTCGCCGCCCCTGCCGGCGCCCTTCTCCGCGAGCCGGCGCAAAAGGCCCAGGCTCGCCAGCCGGCGGCCGGGCGCGTCAGGCCCGGGCGCCGCCAGGTTTTCTTTAAAGAAACCGATCAACTCCTGCCGGTCCTCCGGCGAGGGATACCCGTACTCGAACTCGCGCGCGGCGAACGGCATAGTGGCCAGGTCGTTTATCTGCGGCCCGTAATAAGCCAGCCGCGGAACGGTTTCGCAGTGCATGCTCTTAAGATCCTTGTCGAAAGTGTCGAGCGGGGGGAATTTCATGTCATAGACGCCGGCGCGCAGGTCCCGGCTCAACCTGGAGACCAGGATCGCGGCGCTGGCCCCGCCGGAATGCCCCATGATGCCTATATTCCCGGCGGCCACGGCCCCCTCTCCCTTCAGGTATTTTATCACCAGCAGCGCTTCATAGACCCGCAGCCCCATCAGCGTGAACCCGGAGTAGTATAAATTTTCGCTGACGGCCCTTTCCACCGCGGGGTAATCCATAGCCCGGAAAGAAGGCAGAGCGACCACAAACCCCGCGCGCGCCAGTTCCTTTCCGTGGAAGCCGTCGCGGAAGCGCTCGGGCGAATCCCCGTGGCCGTGCAGGCCGATCACCGCCGGAGAGTTTCCCTGCCGACGCTCCGGGACCAGCACCAGGACCGGCAATTCCCCGACCTGCGGGTCCGCAAGCAATACTTTTTTTTCGGTGTAACCTTTGCGCCTGCGCGAATAAACCGTTCTCGCTTTCAGCTCCCGGTCGTCAAGCCCGTCCAGCAAAAAACCGATATTCAGCTCCCCGATTATCTTTTCTTTAAGCTCGGGCGCGTGCCTGCCGCCCGGATTTTTTTTCAGAAAATCGGCGGCCAGCCCGAGGTCTTTTTCAAATCCCGCCGGGGTCCGGGGGGCGGAGTGCGCGGCGTTCCTCGCCGTAAAATCACCGTAAGGCAGGGGCGAGCCCTCTTTGGCGGGGCCGCAGCCGCACAGGGCGAGCAGCGCGGCTGCCGCCGCCGCGCTGAGGCCGCGCAAGACTCCCCGGATAAAAAATTCAGGCATAAGTTTCCGCTGATCCGCGGCACTCGGCCGGCCCTGGCTACAGGCCTTTCAGCGCCTTTTTTGCTTCCGCAAGCCCGGGCCAGGCCGCGGGCGCCTTTTCAACCGCCAGGCGCAGCGCCTCGCGGGCCTCGGCCTTCCGGCCAAGTTCCTTCAGCAATTTATACTGTTCGAACCCCGCCTCGCTGGCCAGCATCTGGTAAGCGGGCGTCCAGAAGGCCGGCTTGGAATAAACCACCCCGGCAACGCTGCGGCAGGCCGCCAGGGCCTCCGCCTTCTTTTGCCGCAGGAGATAAAGAGAGCACTGCGTCATGAGGGCTTCCGGGTTCTCCGGATCCTTCTCCAGCGCGGCGGCAATGAGCTGCTGCGCCGCCTCATAACTCCCGGCGCGCATTTTTTCCACCGCGGAATCGGAGAGCTGCCGCGAGCTGTCGGCCCTTTCTTTGTCCTGCGCATTTTCAGGCGTAACAGCTTTTTCCGCCAGCAGGTTAAGCCGGCCCGCCAGCTCCTTATTGCCGGCCGCGGCTTCCAGCCCGGACAGGCAACGCAGCCAGGCGGGGGCCTGCCCCAGCCCGGCCTCAAGCCGCTCCAGGCTTTCCCCGAGGAGATCTTCCCGCGCGCTTTCCAGCGAGAACAGCGCCTGCAGGGCGTAATACAGCGGCCTTTTATCCTTAAGAGCGGCGGCCCGCGCCAGGGATAACGCCCGGCCCGCATCCGCCCCGCGCAGCTCCAGCATTTTATAAAGCTCCGCTTCGGAAACCCCCTCCCCCAGAGGCATTGCGTAAGCGCCTCCGGCCTGCCGTGAGGAAAGCATCTTTAAATAGGCCGCGGCCGCGGGATAGCCGGCGCCCGCCTTTGCCGCAATGCGGGCCAGGGCCGCCGCGCGCGGCCGCAGGCTGTCATGGGCCAGCCCGGTAAAGATCTCGTCGCGCCTCGCCAGGCACGCCGCCGTGCCCCCGGCCTGGCACATGTTATCCGCCACATATTTAAGCAGCCTGAGCTTCAAGCTGAGCGCCGTATTCTTTTCCATCCCCGCCAGTATTTTCGCTATGCCGCGGGGCGGCCACAGCAGCAGGGCGTCATAAACGTACCTGTCCCAGAAATTATCCGAATCGCGCCTGATAAGCTGCTGTATCTGCCTGTCCCGCTCGTAAGGCTCCGCGCCCAAAGTGTTGCTTTTTCCCTCGTATTTCGCGTATGCTTCCGCGAAAGACGCCATGTCGGCCTTGCTGTCGCCCAGCTCCAGCTCCCGCAGCATCCGTATTATCAGGCAGCGCATCTCATAGCCGCGCGGCAGCGCGATAGCCGCCGGCCGCAGGGATACGCGCGCCTCCAGGAAGTAAGCCTTGATCTTATCGTCGAACTTTTTGCTGTACGCGCCGAGGCATTCATAAAAACCCGTATAATCCCCGCCTTGCTGCAGCGCCCTGCACCCCAGCTCCTGGATGGCGCGGTCCCCGGGATAGCGCGCGAGAGCCGCCGAAAGATCCTTATCGGCCTCCCTGTTCGCCGCGGCCCGCCGAGGGTAAGCGAGGATCAGCCCGTCCGCCGCCAGCGCGGCGCAGAAGGAAAGCCAGAACAGGGCCGCGACGGTCTTTTCGGACGGGCCGCGGAACTCCTCTTGCGCGGAGTCGTACCGCCGGGGGTAAAGCGCGCCGGCGATCAGCGGCAGGGCCAGGAACGTCACCGGATATAAATATCTTTTTTCTATAGAAAAAAGCGAATGGATAAGGATGAAGTACGCCGGCAGCGCAAAGGCGCCGCGCAGCGGCTTCCCCGCCGCCGCGAAGGCGGCGAGGAACAGGCCGAACAGCGCCGGGTAGAAAAGGAAAATATGCCACAGCCGTCTGGCGACGCCCAGCGCGTAAGTGCCCGGGTTCCCGGCGGCTTCCCGCAGGAAATAAAGCACCGCGCTGTCGTCCACGCCGATGCCCGCAAGTTTCCGGGAATCGCCCTCCATGGTATAGACGCTGCCCTTGGCGCCGGTTATCACGTTGTCGGCGGCGTTGCGCGTATCGGCCAGGGAGAACTTGCCGAAAACGGAATAGTTCAGCGCCCCCCAGGGCAACAGCAGCGCGTAGGAGGCGGCCAGGAAGACCAGCGCGCGCAGCAGGAACTGGCGGGAGCGTTCCCCGCAGAACAGCCATTCGAACAGCAGCAGGGCCGGCGGGAACAAGAACAGCGGCGAACGCGCCAGCATGGTCATCCCGGCGGCCAGGCCGGCCAGCAGGCTGCTTTGGACCGTATTTTCCCTGCGCCTCAGGATCAGCAGGCACAGCAGCAGCAGGAGCAGGAAACTAAAAAAAGCCTGCTCTATGTTATGGTTGAGAATATCGCGCCGCGCGCCGAACAGGCCGGCCAGCGCCAGCGCGAGCAGCCCCGCCCTGTAGCCGCGCAGCAGGCTGGCCGCGCAGAAAACCAGCGCGCAGATACCGGAATAGATGAGAACGAAGAAGACCCGCGGCGCCACGCCCAGGTTCAGCGCCAGCGAGGCCGCGATGTCGAAGAACGGCATCCGCCACGTTACGCACTGGTCGTAAACGCCCGTTAAAAGGAAAGAGCCGCCGGCCAGGCCGTCATAATTAAAATTGATGGTCCGCACGTCGGCGGACCTGTAAGTCAGGACTACGCCCAGGAGAAAGAGCGCCAGCGCGGGCAGCGCCGGCGGCAGGGCCCTGAAGCGCTCCGGGAGGTACAGTTTTTTTAGCAGCGCTTGCACATTCATAGGTCCCGCGCGGCGGCCGGGCCTGCAGCCCCGGAAAAAGCCCCCTGTTTCACGCCGGGTCAGCCCCCCAGCGCTTCCTGGAAAAGATATTTTAGCAGTTTTGCCCCGGTGGACAGAGCCTTAAAATGCGACTTTCCCGCCAGCCGCGGCTGCTCTTTTACGGGGAATTCCGCCATCCGCAGGCGCTGTTTATAGCCGCGGCTGACCAGTTCCAGGTCGATAGCCGTCCCGTGCCCGGCCGGGGCTACGGCACGGAAAGCTTTCACAGAAACGCCGCGGAAGCCGTGAAGCACGTCCCAGATCACCGGGCCCTCGCGGCGGAACAGGGCCGCCGCGCACAGCGCCAGAAAAAAAACGAACCATTTGCGGGGCTTGAACAGGCGCCTGTCCTCTTCGTTGCGGGCGCCCGCTATGTTCCGGCTGGCGATGACCAGGTCGTACCCCTGCTCGAAGTAGCTCCGGAAGCGGAGCGTTTCCTCAACAGGCACGCTGCCCTTGGGGTGGAAGATCACCAGCGCGTCGGCGGAGCATTTTTCAAAAGCGTGGATATGGGCGGCGTTGAGCCCGGCCCTGGGCTGCGCATAAACCGGGATCCCCTGCTCGGCCAGGTATTCCACCGTGCCGTCCGTGCTGCCGCCGTCCACCGCGTAGATCTCGTCGAATTGCGACCGGTCCAGCAGCGGCACGTCGTGCCGGCAGCCTTTGATCTCATCCCAGGTAAGCAGGCAAAGGGCTATTTTCATCACAGGGTTCCGCGGGCCAGCTTCTGCCCCAGGCTCAGCGCTTTGCCGATAGCGGCGTCGGAATTCAGGCAATCCCACTCGCCCCAGCGCCCCAGGCCGTGCACGCCCCGGGCGCCGGCCCAGGCGGCTATGCTGCGCAGCGCCTCCGCCCTGCCGAGCGTGTATAAAGGGTAGGCGTACCGGTTATGAAAATAATCCCTGCGCCGGGCGCGCTGCCCTTCCGTCACCCGGGCCGTGCCGGTCTCGGTCCAATGGCCCCGCGTCCCCTCCGCCATAAAATTATGGCGGTGCAGGATGCGGTGATAGGGCAGGCTCAGGTCCGGGAAATAGGTCCAATGCGCGGCGGTCTCGCGCTTTTCCGGCTCATAGTCTATATCTATCGAGGCGTATTTCAGGCGCCGTATAGCGGCGCGCACCTCCCCCGGCAAGGCCGGGAAATCGCCCATTTCCGTCCAGGGAATGGTATTGACGATCACCTCCGCCTGGTACAGGCCGTTGACCGTGCGCCGCTCGAAATCCAGGCCGGTCACCGGCGTGGCCAGGCGCAGTTTCCCTTCCAGGGTGCGCGCCAGACGCGCGCAGAACTCGCCGTAACCGTGGCGCTTCGGATATAAAAACGAAGCATGCGCGGGCAGCTCCGCGAAAGGCCGGCGCAGCAGGCAGCTTTTCAGCGTATCGCGCAGAGAGACCTCGGGCAGCTTGTGCAGCCACTCGGTGCTGAGCTCGTCGAGGTCCGCGCCGTACACCTTCCGGCAGTAGGGGAGCAGGTGGCCGTCCGCGATCTTTCCCCCCACCTTCCAGGGGATCCAGTCGCTGAAACGCCCCGGCCGGGGAGCGCCGCGGTTGCAGCCGGCGTTAAAAATGGAGATCAGGTGCTCCACCTGCTCGTCCACGGGCAGCTGCCAGATGTTGGCCTCGTAGGGGTAATCGATCTCGGACTTCCCCAGCTGTATTTTCGTGATGCGCTCGAACCGGTTCCATTCGCCGGAGGGAAGATAAGTGAAGATGAAATTATTCACCGCCTCGTTGCGCACGTCCAGGAAATGGCCGCCGCCCGTATCCAGGGGGCTGCCGTCCACCAGCGCGCTGCGGCACAACCCGCCCGCGGCGGACTCCTTTTCCAGCACCACGAAAGATTCCTCGCCCAGCTGGCGCAGCCGCGCGGCCAGGGCCAGGCCGCTGACGCCCGCTCCCAGTATTATGAACCTGTATTTTTCCATGAAGACGCCGGATCTATTTTAAGCCGCTCAAACCATCCGTCCTTATTATAGTAACAAACGCCGGGACTTTTTCGCTGAATTCCGCGGACCGGCCCCGCGCTCAGGGCGCCTTGTCCTTCGGCGCGCGGGGCGCGTTTTTCCCCGCCCGGGCTTTCAGCAGGCTTTTGGCCCGCGCCAGGCCCGGCCAGGCCGCGGGCGCGCGGTCAACGGCCAGCCGCAGCGCCGCTTCGGCTTCAGGTCCGCGCCCCAGCGCGTCGAGCAGTGCGTAACTTTCCGCGGAAGCTTCCGCCGCCAGCATGCCGAGGTCGGCGCTGTCTTTCTCCGGGTCGGAATAGACGGCGGCCGCGGCGCCCCGGCAGGCTTCCAGCGCCAGCTCTTTTTTATTCATGCTTACCCGGGCGGCGCATAAATTCATCAGCGCCTCCACATTGCCGGGGTCCCGGTCCACCGCTTCCAGCAGGAGCTCTTCCGCGCCTTCAGGATCGCCGGCGCGCATTTTTACCACCGCGGCGTCCGAGAGCTTCTTGGACTTCCCGGCCGCCGCCGGGACCACATATATTTCCGGCGGCTCCGCCCGCAGCCCGGACTCCAGCGCGTCCAGCGCCGCCTCCGGGGCAGCGGAGGCACCGCGCGGCGGCGACAGCAGCGCGCTCAGGGCGTAATAGACGGGCCTTTTGTAAAGCCTGCCCATGAAATGCGCCTGGCCCTGCGCCCGCGCGGAGGGCGCGGCGCCGCGCAGCAGCAGCAGATGGAACAGTTCCTCTTCGGACGCGCACTGCCCGGGCATGGCCCCCGGGCCGCCGGCGTCCGGGGCCGACAGGTTGCGCAGATAGGCCCGGGCCAGCGGCCGCCCGGCCCCCGCCTTCGCGGACAGCCGCTCCGGGCGGCCGGGACAGGAGCGCAGGATATCCCGGACCAGCGAGGAGAAAAAGCTTTCCCGGAAACGGCAGCCCGCCATCTCCACGGGAACCAGCTTTTTGCCGAAAGCGTAGTCCAGCAGCCTGTACCGGGGGGTCAGCGGGAACTGCTTTTTCATTCCCGCCAGTATTTTCGCCATGCCTTCCGGGGGCCACAGCGCAAGGTACTCGTAGACGAATTCGTCCCAGAAGGCGCTAGAATTCTGCCGCATGAACCGCAGGACCTCCCGGTCCGGGGCGTATACCACTTTGGTGAGCATGTTATGGTATTGCTCATACAGCGCGAAGGCCCCGGCGAAAGATACTTTTGCCGCCGCCTGGTCCCCCAGCTCCAGCTCGCGCAGCATCCGTATCATCAGGCAGCGCATTTCCAGGTCGGCCGGCAGGGCGAGGCCGGCCGGCGCCCGGGAAGCCCGCGCCAGCAGGAAATAGCCGAGCAGCTTATCGTCGAATTTCTTTGCGTAGCCGTCCAGGCACCGGTAAAACCCGGGATGATCCCCCGCCTTCAGAAGTTTATCGCAGCCCATCTTCTGAACCATGGCGTCGCCGGGCCAGCGCCGCAGCGCGCGGGAAAAATCTTTATAGTCCAGCGCGTTGCGCGCCGAGCGCGCGGGGTAGGCGAGCACAAGCCCTTCAATGGCCAGCACAAGCCCGCAACAAGCCCAGAACAGCGCCCGCGCGGTCTTTTCCGCCGCCGCGCAGCGCTCTTCCCCGCCCCCGGCGCGCCAGGGCGGGAAACTTCCCGCGAGCAGCGGCGGAATAAGATAGACCAGCGGATACAAGTAGCGCTTCTCAACGGCAAGCGCGGAATGTATCAGGATAAAATATACCGGCAGCACGAAATTGAACCGCCGCTCCCTGTCCCGGCCCGCCGCCAGGGCGGCCAGCAGCAGCCCGAACAGCAGCGGGTCGAATAAAAATATCTGCCAGAGCCTCCGCAAAACGGTAAGCGCGAACAGCAGCGGCTTTTTCGAAACCTCGCGCAGGAAGAACCGGGCGGGGCTGTCCTCCTCCCCGATCCCGGCCACCCGCCTGTAATCTCCTTCCATCGTGAAGACCGAGAAGCGGGCGGCGGCGATGATCGCGGGCGCGGCCCTGCGTTCGTCAAAAACGGAGAACTTGCCTGAAATAGGGTACCGGACCGCGCCCCAGGGGAGAAGCAGGCAGTAGGAGGCGGCCAGGAAAACCAGCGACCGCAGGAGGAACTTCCGCGGCCGCCCGCCCTCGCAGAACCAGCCGCAGAGGACGAACACGGGCGGGAAGAGGAACAAAGAGGGGCGGACAAGCATGGAAAAACCCGCCGCAAGACCGGCCGGCAGCGCGCTTTTCACGCTCTTCTCCCGGCGGTAGAGCAGCGTCAGCGCCAGGACCAGCATCAGCAGAAAAGCGTAGAAGGACTGCTCCATATTGTAGTTGAAGCCGCCCAGCGATTCGAACAGGTAGGCCGCCAGGAGAGAAAAGACGCCCGCCCAATAACCGCGCAGCAGCGCGCCGGCGCTGAAAACAAGCAGGTAAGTGCCGAAATATCCGGCGATGAAGAACAGTTCGGGCCGCCAGCCCAGGTTGCTCCAGAGCGACCCCAGCGTTCCGTAAAGAGGCATGCTGCCGGCTATGGACCGGCTGTAGATGCCGGTTAAAAGGAAGGATCCCGACTGCAGGCATTCCGCGCCGAACTGTATACCTTTCACTTTGTTCAAAGCAAGCAGCGAGACGACAGCCGCCAGCAGGACCGGCAACGCAGGCCTCAGCCGGGGCGGGAGGGCGAAGCGGGGCATCATTCTTTTGCCGCCTTTAAAGCGGCGCGGGCGTCCGCCTCCAGCGCGAGCCTGGCCTGCGCGAGTCCCGGCCAGGCCGCCGGCGCTTTCTCCACGGCCAGCCGCAAAACCTCCCGGGCCTCGGCCGCCCGGCCCAGTTCCTTCAGCAGTTTGTAGCTGGTCCAGGCGGCGTCGCCGGCCAACACTTCAAAAGCCGGGGTCCCGAGCGCCGGCGAGGAACGGACCGCGGCAGTGACGTTCCGGCAGGCCTCCAGCGCCTTTTCCTTTTTTCCCTGCAGGACAAAAAGCGAGCACGAGGTCATCAGCGCTTCCGGGTTTTCCGGGTTCTGCAGCAGGGCCTCCGCCAGCAGCTGCCGCGCGGCCCCGTAAGCCCCGGAGCGCATTTTCTCGACCGCGGCATCCGCCAGCCGCCGCGACTTTTCAATTCCTTCTTTTTTCTTTTTCTCTTCCGGCGCGGAAAGCCGTTCCGCCAGGAGGGCGAGACGGCGCGCCGGCGCGGCATTGCCCGCCGCCGACTCGGCCGCGTAAAGGGAACGGAGCATGGGGAGGTCCGCGGCGAGTTCCCGTTCAAGCCCGTCCAGGCTGGCCCGCAGCTCCGCCCCGCCGTTGTCCGGAGCATAGAGCGCTGCAAGGGCGTAATACACGGGCCTTTTACGCAGGCGCAGCGCTTCCCGGACCCTGTCCGCCGCCGGGCCCGGCTGCCGCGCGCCGCGCAGCTCCAGCATTTTATACAGCTCCGCCTCGGCGATCCCGTTCCCGAACAGCAGGTACTCCGGAACTTTTGGAGAGCGGGCTGACAGCGCCCGGAAATAGGCGGCCGCCGCCGGGCGGCTCTCCCCGGCCCTGGCCGGGAGAAGGGCCAGGCCGGCGGCGCGCCGCAGCAGGCTCTCACTGACCAGCGCCTCAAAGATCCCGTCGCTTCCCGACAGGCAGGAGACCAGGCCGCCGGAATTGCACGGCCCGCCCGCCGCGTATTTAAGAAGCCCCAGCCTCGCGGTCAGGCCCTTGTGTTTTTCAACCTCCGAAAGTATCCGGGCGATCTCCCCCGGAGGCCATTTCAGCAGGGCCTCGTAGACGTACCTGTCCCAAAAACTGTTTGAGTCCTGTTTAATGACCCGCTCTATCTCCTTATCTTTTTCATACGGCGCCCCGCGCCCCGTATCGTTCTCGGCCTCGTAAAGAGCGTAAGCCTGGCCGAAGGAGACCAGGGCGGCCCGGCTGTCGCCCAGCTGGAACTCCCGCAGCATCCTCACGATACTGTACGACTGGGCGTCGCGTCCGCCGGGCAGCGGCAAAGCGGCAGGCCGGCCGGAGACGCGGACCCTGAGGAAATAGCCCGCAGCGGCATCCCCGAACTTCCGGCTGTAGCCGTCGAGGCAGACATAATAGCCAGCGTAATCCCCGGCCGCCAGATGCTCGTCGCAACGCAGTTCCTGCAGCACCCTGTCGTCCGGGAACTGCCCGAGGGCGCGCTGCAGCGAGCCGGGGCTGAAAGCGCCCCCGGCCCTTAAAGGGTAGGCTATTATCAGCGCCTCCACCGCCAGCACGGCGCAGAAAGAGAGCAGGAACAGAGCGCGGACGGCTTTGGCGTGAAAAGCGCCGCCCCCGGCGTCGCCATCCGGCGGCCGCGGGAAAAGAACCGCCGCAGCCAGCGGCGCCGCCAGGCAGGCCATGGGCTGCAAATAACGGCTCTCCACCGAAAACAGCGAATGGATGAGCACAAAGTACACGGGCAGGAGAAAGTCGGGCAGCAGGCCCCGGCGGCGGGCCGCCCAAAGC
>DAOPZW010000037.1:0-21576 GCA_035353595.1 Elusimicrobiales bacterium
TTTTTCACCTTAGGTCAGCCTAAATTGTGGTCCAGTTTTCCCCGACCATTATAAACATCCAGATAATGCGCACATTCACAAAACTTAAGGAACTGCTTGCCACCCATGCCGATCTGCGGCGTAAGCTGGAAGAAATGGAGAAGAAGTACGACTACCAGTTTAAAGTGGTCTTTGACGCTATCAAAAGCCTGATATCCGCGCCACCGGCGGTTAAGAAGATAGGCTTTACCGCAGGCAGACCCTCGGAGAGATCATGAGTAATAGCGGCTATGCGATACTGCTGTATTCCATGTTCGCCCTGGGCCCCATGGCCCATGGCGGGCAGGGCCCTTGCCCCTTGCCGTTTGGGCGGGCGCGAGCTACACTATAAACGTGAAATTTGTATACCGGCCTTTTAATAATAATTTCAGCCGCCTGGCGGCGGCGCTGTGTTTTGTGCTGTTCGGGGCGCAGCTGCCGGTGCGCGCCCAGGCTTCGGATTCCTACTACGGCATCAAATCTCAAAACCTTACCGTAACCGAAACGGGCAGTGTTGCGGATGTGCGGCTGGAAAAGCCGGAGATCCTGAACCCTTCCGTAAAGCAGGGCTCCGGCGATAAAGCCGTTGGGACGCTGGCTATAATTAACGCCGGGCTGGCGGCCTGGAACGTTATCAGCGACGGCGCGCCTTCGGCCGGAGTTGCGTCCTCTTACGCCAGCGCCATACCGGCCGGCATGGTGCAGAACTGGAGCGCCGTTGCCAACTGGAAAGGCCCGAAAGAATACATTTACTCCTACACCGTTACGAACCTGATGGGCATAGACGTAATAAAGGTCAAGTACAAGGTTTCTTTCTATTACGGCGGCACCGCCGTGCGCCGCACCGGTGAGGCCGAGCTGCCCGGCGGCGGTCCCGGGGCCAAGAACGGCGGCACAGAGGCGCCAGGGAAAGACGCGGCGCTTATTCCCACCGGTGATTATATAGCTAATTTCACGGTTACGCCCCTGGAAATGAAGGTGAAATGGGGCTGGCATTTCGACCTGGGTGTGGGCATGTCCCACCCTATGAATATCGGCACCATAGCCAGTCCGGTGGCCTGGTTGCAGGCGGACCTGAAATGGCATGTTTACACGATGCTCGGCCCCAAGGGCGAAACAGGTTTCTGGAGCTATGTGGTGGACGGCAAAGGCAATTTCAGGGACCTCAGCGCCGAGCAGAAAGACCTGACCAAAAAGATCCCCGCCCCCGCGGCGCCGCAGCAGGCGCCGCAGCTTAACTGGAACTAAGCGTAAAAAATATTGCCGGGCGCCGCCTGCGCCTTGTTGCGGCTTTTTTCCCGGGGCTTGGCCGGCCGGCTTAAAGCCGCGCCGCCGGCAGCCTTTGCGGGGCGGGACCGCCTGCCGGCCGGTATTGGCAAGCAGTGCCGAAAGTTATAATATAAACGGGCACAGGGGCGCGGGTTTACCTGATCATACGCCCTGTTTTTCCACGGGCTGTGCGCCCGCTAATAAAGTGAAGAATAAAAATATCAAAAAAACAAAAAAACGCCCGGGCGCGGTTAAGCGGGGCAAAACCGCGGGCGCGTTGGCGGCGGACGCCGCCGCTTGGGGCGGCGACCGCCTGCCCGTGGTGGGCCTGGGCGCTTCGGCGGGCGGGCTGGAGGCGCTGGAAGCTTTTTTCGGCGCGGTGCCGACGGATTGCGGGCTGGCTTTCGTGGTGGTGATGCACCTGGCCCCGAAACACAAAGGCATGATAGCGGAACTGCTGCAGCGCTCCACAACGCTTAAAGTGACGCAGGCGCGAGACGGCGTACGGGTGGAGCCGGGCGGCGTCTATGTGATACCGCCCAACGCGGACCTCTCCATACGTAGCGGCGTGCTGCGCCTCGCTAAAGCCGCCCCGGGCGCGGGGCTGCGGCTGCCGATAAATTATTTCTTCCGCTCGCTGGCCGCCGACCGCCAGGCGGATGCCATAGGCATTGTGCTGTCCGGCATGGGCTCCGACGGCACCCTGGGCCTCAGGGCCATAAAGGACGCGGCCGGGCTGACGCTGGCGCAGGCCGCGGCCGGGGCCAAGTTCGACAGCATGCCCCGCAGCGCCGTGGCTTCCGGCGCGGCCGACATTTCGCTGCCGGCGGGGCAGCTGTACGGCGCCATAAAGAACTGGCTGGCCAACAGGCCCAGGCTGGATATCGTCACGCCGCAGAAATTTTCGGAAGCGATGGACTGCATCCTGGGCCTTATCCGCGCGCGCACCGGGCACGATTTTTCGATGTATAAAAAAAGCACGCTGGTCCGCCGCATCGAGCGCCGCATGGGCATACACCAGCTGGCAAAGATGGCCGACTACGCGGCCCTGCTCAGGGAGCGCCCCCAGTAGACGGATATCCTGTTCAGCGAGCTGCTGATAGGGGTGACGAATTTTTTCCGCGATGCCGAAGCCTGGGAAATACTGAAGACAAAAACTTTGCCGGCCCTGTTGGCGGCGCATCCGGCGGGCGGCGTGCTGCGCGCCTGGGTGGCGGGCTGTTCCAGCGGCGAAGAGGCTTATTCGCTCGCCATAGTTTTCAAAGAGGCGCTGGCCGCGCTGAAGCCGGAGAAACGTTTCACGCTGAACATTTTTGCCACGGACCTGGACGCCGACGCCATAAGGCAGGCCCGGCAGGGGCTGTTCGGGGCCGACATCGCCGCCGATATTTCGCCGCAGCGGCTGAACCGGTACTTCACCTCCGACGAGAAGGGCTACCGGGTAAATAAAGACATCCGCGGCATGGTGGTCTTCGCGCAGCAGAACGTGCTGATGGACCCGCCTTTTACCCGGCTCGACCTGCTGACCTGCCGCAACCTGCTCATTTACCTCAACCAGGAGGCCCAGAAAAAACTGATCCCGCTGTTTCACCACAGCCTGCGGCCCGGCGGCGCGCTGTTCCTGGGCAGTTCCGAAAGCTTGTCGGGCTGCACCGGGCTTTTCCAGGCCGCGCACCCGCGGCATAAGCTCTTCTTCCGCACGGGCCCGTCGCTGCGGGCCAGGGACCTGGAATTCCCGCCGGCGCTGGTGCCCGCGGAACCGGTTGCCCGGGAGGACAAGGCGGGCAGGGGCGGCCCGCTGCAGGCCGCGGCGGAGCGCCTTATACTGCAGCGCTACGCCCCGGCCGCCGTAATGACCAATGACAGGGGGGACATCCTTTATGTGAGCGGGCATACGGGCAAATACCTGGAGCCGCCCGCCGGCAAGGCCAACTGGAACATCCTGTCGATGGCCCGGGAAGGGCTGCGCGCGGAACTCGCGGACGCTTTGCAGGCCGCCCTGCGGCGCCGGAAAGACCTGTTGCGCCGCGGCGTCAGCGTTGGTAAAGGCGCCGGCAAATTTACCGTGGACTTGCGCGTAGGCAGGGTTTCGGACCCGGCTTCCGGGCAGGCGGCGCTGCTGATAGTTTTTTCCGAAGCGCCCGGCCAGGCCGCGGCTGCCAACGGCAAAGGCCGCGGCGGCGGCGCCCGCCTGGCCCTGCTGGCCCGCCAGCTGCAGCAGGCGCGCGCCGAGGCGCAGAACACCCGCGAAGAAATGCTCACTTCCCAGGAGGAACTGCAAAGCTCCAACGAGGAGCTGCAGAGCACCAACGAGGAGCTGACCACCTCCAAGGAAGAGATGCAGAGCATGAACGAGGAGATGCAGACGGTCAACGCCGAACTGCAGGCGAACGTGGACCAGCTGGCCCGGGCCAACAACGACATGAAGAACCTGCTCAACAGCACGGACCTGACCACCGTGTTCCTGGACGACGCCCTGCTGATAAAGGGCTTCACCGTGCAGGCGACCAAGAACCTCAAGCTGCGCGACGGCGACATCGGCCGCCCCATCACGGACATTTCCTCCGAGCTGCTTTACCCGGAGCTGGCCGAAGACGCGCGCGAAGTGCTGCGCACGCTGGTCATTTCGGAAAAAGAGATACATCTTCCGGACGGACGCTGGTTCTCCGCCCGCCTGCTGCCTTACCGCACCGTGGATAACGTTATCTCCGGCGTGGTGGCCACGTTCCTGGACATCAGCGCCTCTATAATGGGGCTGGCGCTCAGGAAGACCGACGCCATGCTGCGCGCCCTGGTGGATTCGGCCGACACCGTGATAGTGTGCCTTACCCCGGACATGCGCGTGCTGGAATTCAACCAGGCGGCTGAAAAGCTGCTGGGCCGCAGGCGTTTTGAAGTGCTGGGCAGGGATTACCTGCAGGCCTTCATACCGGAGCCGGCGCGGGCCGCCGCCGCGGCGGAATTCCGGAAGATCCTGGAAAGCGGGCCGGGCTGCGGTTTCGCCGCGCCGCTGCGGGCGGCGGACGGGGTGGCGCTGACCATACGCTGGAACGTGCAGCAGCTGCGCGACGAGCGCGGGGCTCCGGGCGACCTTATCATTTCGGGAAAGGTGCAGGGCTAGGGCGCCGCATTTTTCCCGCGCCCGCGCGCTCATAAAAGGGATTGCGCGCGGGGCTAAAAAAATTGTAAAAATCAGCTAGGTATAGGGCGGGTTGGGGGGCAGCTTGAACGGAAAGAAGGTTGACGACGGCGCCGCCGCCTTGAAAAGGCGGTTTTTTTCGCTTTTCTGCCTGGCTACGGCCTTTATTTTAGCGGGCGGGGCCTTGTATTACCGCAGCTACCGCGGCTTGCTGGCTGAGAATGCCGAGGCTTTCCTCTCTTCCGTCCATCAATACAAACAGGACCAGCTTGCGTTCTGGCGCCAGGAGCGCCTTAATGACGTCGGTTCGCTGCTGGACAGCCCCCTTCTGTCGGTCTACCTCGAGCGCTACGCCGCCGGCCCCGGCGACAGGGAACTGGCGGCGCTGCTTAAAAAACGGTTTGAAAGCTTCATTAAACACAATAATTACCATGCGGCGCTGCTGACCGACGCCTCGGGCAGGATCTATCTGAACGCCGGGGAACACGAGGACAGTCCCTGCCCGGAAGTTAAAAACATAATCGCCAGGACGGCTGCCGGCGGCGGGGCGGAAATGGGCGACATTGTTTTTGAGGCCGGGGATAAGAAACCGCATTTGGACATAGCGGCCCGGGCCACCGGCGGCCGCGGAGGCAGGGCGCTGTACCTTGTATTGCGCGCTGACCCGGAAGATTACCTCTACCCGCTGCTGAAGAAATGGCCTGCTCCCAGTAAAACAGGCGAGACGCTGCTGGTGCGCGCGGAGGGGGGGCAGGTACTTTACCTCAACGAGCTGCGCTACCAGCCCGGTTCCGCCGCGCGGCTGCGCCTGCCGCTGAGCGCTAAAGAACTGCCGGCGGCCATGGCGCTGAGCGGGGCGGCGGGGCTGGTTTCCGGGCGCGACTACCGCGGCCGTCCGGTGCTGGCTTATGTGGGCAGAGTGCCGGGCACCGGCTGGTCCCTGGTCGCCCAGATGGACAAAGCCGAACTGTTCGCCGGGGCCGGCCGGGTCACCGTGCTGCTGCTGCTGCTGATGCTGGCGCTGGTGGCGGTAACCGGCGCGGCGGCTTTCTTCATGCTGAAGCTCCAGACCGAAGGGCTGTTCAAAAAGCTGGCGGCGAAGGAAGCCGAATCGGAAGAATACAGGATAGGTTTCGAGGCGCTGGCCGACCAGGCCAATGAGAGCATGGTGGTGACGGACCAGAAAGCCTGGCGCATGGTGAACGTGAACCGTAAGGCCTGCGAAACCTACGGCTACACCCGCGAAGAGATGCTGAAGCTTAAGCCCGAGGACCTTGTTGCGCCCGGCAGGCTGGCGGTTTTCAATGAACGGTTCAAGGGGGTGGCCGGCGGGGAGGGGCTGGTCTACGAATCCGAGAACCGCAGGAAGGACGGCACGCTGTTCCCGGTGGAGGTCAGCGCCAGCTGCGTGGAATTCGGCAGCAGGAAATACGTGTATTTCATCTGCCGCGATATAACGGAACGGAAAAAAGCGGAAGAGGCTCTGCGGCTTTCCCAGCAGCGGCGCGCCTTGTATTTCGAGCAGACGCCGCTGGCCGTTATAGAATTCTCGCTGGACGGGAAAATAAGCGAATGGAACCCGGCGGCAGCGGACATCTTCGGCTATGCGCGCTCAGAGGCGCTGGGGCGGCACTGGAACTTCATAGTTCCCCGGGAGGTCTGGCCTTACCTGGACGGCGTCTGGGAAGCCATCATTAAACAGCATGGCGGTTCCCGCGCCTCCAACAAGAACCTTACCAAGGACGGCCGCCTGGTGGAATGCGAATGGTTCAACACGCCGCTGGTGGACGCGTCGGGAAAAACCATAGCTGTGTCTTCGCTCATTATGGACGTAACCGAGCGGAAACAGGCCGAAGAAAAACTGCGGGAAAGCGAACGCCGCCTGGCGGCGCTGATAGCGAATTTGCCGGGCATAGCCTACCGCTGCCGCAACGACGCGCAGTGGAGCATGGACTTCATCAGCGAAGGCTGCCTGAAAATGACCGGGTACGCTCCGGAAGAACTGACCGGCAACCGGGTGCTGAGTTTCGGCGACCTTATAATACCGGAAGACCGGGACCCTGTCTGGAACACGGTACAGGACGCCCTGGAGAAAAAGACCCAGTTCCAGCTTTCTTTCCGGCTGCGGCGCAAGGACGGGGAACTGCGCAGCGCCTTCTGGCAGGGAGCCGGCGTCCGGGACGAAAAGGGCGGCCTGCTCGGCCTGGAAGGCCTGATAACCGACATTACCGATATAAAAAAAGCGGAGGAAAAGATCGGCCTGCAGGACGAACTGCTGCGCCTGACCGGGGATATGGCTAAGATCGGCGGGTGGGAGTTCGACCCGGTAACCGGCAGCGGCACGTGGACTCCGGAACTGTGGAAGATCCACGACCTGGACCCGGACCGGTCCGTGGACGTAAAGAGCAGCCTGTCCTTTTATACGCCTGAATCGCGCGCCCGCATGGAGAACGCGATAAAAGCGGCCGTGGAGAGCGCCAGGCCTTATGAGCTGGAGCTGGAATTGGTCAGCGCGAAAGGCCGCAGGAAATGGGTGCGCTCCGTCGGCAACCCGGTGGTGGTGAACGGGAAAGTGGTGAAAGTGCAGGGCACTTTCCAGGATATTTCCGAGCAGAAAGCGGCGGCGGAAATACTGCGTATCACCGAGGAGCGGTTTCGCCAGCTGTTCGAAACCATGGAAGAGGGTTTCGCCACCCACGAAGTGATACTCGACGACAAAGGCGTCCCCGTGGACTACCGTTTCCTGGACGTGAACCCGGCTTTTGAAAGGCTTACCGGCCTGCATAAAAAAGAGATACAGGGGCGCAGGGTGCTGGAAGTGCTGCCGGCGACGGAAAAAGCCTGGATAGAAAAGTACGGCCGCGTGGCGCTGACGGGGCAGACGCTGCACATGCAGGATTACTCGGCGACCCTGGACCGGTGGTACGAGGTCAGCGCCTTCCGCCCGCGCCCCGGGCAGTTCGCCGTTTCCTTCCTGGATATAACGGAGCGGAAAAAAGCAGAGGAGGAGAAGGTTAAACTTCTCGAACGCCTTAACCTGGCCACCAGCGCCGCCAATATAGGGATCTGGGACTGGGATATCCCCAACAATACGCTGCTGTGGGACGACAGGATGTATGAGCTTTACCGGATCAGGAAAGAAGATTTTGCCGGCGCTTATGAGGCCTGGATGTCGACGGTGCACCCGAAAGACCGGGCAAAGACGGGCGCTTTGATAAAGAACGTCCTCGCCGGCGCGACGGACTACGACGTGGAATTCCGGGCGGTCTGGCCGGACGGGCAGGTGCGCGTGATAAAAGCCAAGGGGCTGCTCATGCGGGACGCGGCCGGCCGGCCGCGGCGCATGATAGGCGTGAACCAGGATATCACGGCGCAAAGAAAAGCGGACGAACTGATACGTGAAAATGAAACTATCTTTTCCGCTTTCCTGGAACACAGCCCTGTATACATCTTTTTCAAGGACCGGGAGATGCGTTCCCTGCGCCTGAGCCGCAACTACGAGAAAATGCTGGGCATGCCGCTGGAAAAAGCCCTGGGTAAAAGCATGGACGAACTGTTCCCTTCCGAGCTGTCCAGGAGCATGGTGGCCGACGACCAGCGTGTGCTCCAAGAGGGGAAAGTGGTGATAGTCAGGGAGGAGCTGAACGGGAAATCCTACGAGACCACGAAGTTCCCAGTCCTTAAGGACGGCAAACCCAATATGCTGGCCGGCTTCACCGTGGACATTACCGCGCGCAAGCAGGCCGAGGCGGCGCTGTACGAGAGCGAAAAAGCGGTGCGCCGCAAGCTCGACGCCATCCTCTCGCCGGAGACGGATATCAGCGCGCTGGAGCTGTCCGATATTATCGACAGCGAGAAGATCCAGAAGCTGATGGATAAGTTTTACCGGCTGACCGGCATCGGCATCGGCATCCTCGACCTGCAGGGCCGGGTGCTGGTGGGTACCGGCTGGCAGGAGATCTGCACCAAATTCCACCGCATCAACCCCGAGGCCTGCCGGCTGTGCGTGGAGAGCGATCTGGAGCTCAGCCGCGACGTACCGCCGGGCACTTTTAAACAATATAAGTGCAAGAACAATATGTGGGACATGTCCACGCCTATCATGCTGGGAAAGACGCATGTGGGCAATATTTTCCTGGGGCAGTTCCTGTACGACGATGAAATCCCGGATAAAGAGGTTTTCCTGCAGCAGGCCCGCCGTTACGGCTTCGATGAGCGGGCTTACCTGGAGGCGCTGGACCAGGTGCCGCGCTGGAGCCGGAAAACGGTAGAGGCTGCGATGTCTTTCTACGCCGCTTTCGCGGAAATGATCGGGCATCTGAGCTACAGCAATATCAAACTGGCCAATGCGCTGGAGGAGCGCAAGCGCGCCCAGCACGCGCTGGAAAAAAGCGAGAATGGCCTGCGCGCAAAGAACCTGGAGTTGGAAGATTTCATTTATATAGCTTCGCACGACCTGCGCACTCCGCTGGTAAATATACAGGGTTTTTCGGAGAACATCGCCAGGAATTGCGCCGAGCTGTGGTCTTCTTTGGAGACGCCGGGCGCGCCGGTGCCGGGCGCCGCCCGGGCCAGGGAACTCTTGGCGACAGCTATCCCGGAGGGCCTGAAGTTCATCGCTTCCGGCGTGAACCGGATGGACGCCCTGGTGACGGCGCTGCTCAAGGTGGCGCGCCTGGGGCGCCTGGAGCTGAAGCCGGAACTGGTGGACATGGATAAACTGATGGCGGACCTCCTTAAAGGCATGGCCTTCCAGCTCAAAGCGCTGGGCGCGCAAGTGCACTTGGGAAAACTTCCGCCGTGCGCCGGGGACCCGGAACGGCTGGCGCAGGTGTTCGCGAATATACTGGACAATGCCGTAAAATACAGCGACCCGAAGCGCAAGCTGGTGATCCGGATCTCGGGCGCCCGGCCCGCAGCCGGCACCGTGTCCTATACCGTGGTCGATAATGGCCAGGGCCTGGCGCCCGAAGAAGCGCGGGAGAAAGTGTGGAAGCTGCTTTACCGGGCAAAGCCGCGGGGCGCCGTGCCGGGCGAAGGCATAGGGCTGACCATTTCCAAGCGCATCGTGGAGAAGCACGGCGGCTGCATCAAGGCCGCCCCGGTCCCGGGCGGCGGCGCGGCTTTTACGGTGGACTTGCCGGTAATGGGGGAGGGCGGCGCGGCGGTGTGTTAGGGACCGCGGTTATTCGCCGGCTGAGGAGGGGGGGATGAAGCCTGAAAAGAACAATGAAGCGGTAGCCCTGCGGCTCAGGGCCGAGCAGCGCCTGAGCGGCCGGGCGCAGGCCGCCGGGGCCCCGGCGGCGGCTGTTGACGCGCAGCGCCTGCTGCAGGAACTGCAGATCCACCAGGTGGAGCTGGAGATGCAGAACGAAGAACTGCGCGAGGCCAAAGCGCAGACGGAAGCCGCCGCGGCGCGCTACGCCGACCTTTACAACTTCGCCCCCGCGGGCTACTTCACGCTGGGACGCGACGGCGCCATTGCGCAGGCGAACCTGGAGGGGGCGCGCTTGCTGGACTGCGAGCGCGGCGGGCTGACCGGCAAGCGTTTCGGGGCGTTTCTAGCCGCAGCCGGATTGCCGGAGTTCAACGCCTTCCTGGAGCGGGTTTTTGCGGCGGCGCCCGCGCAAACCTGCGAAGTGGAAACAGCGGGCCGCGGCGACGCTGCCCGGACGCTCAGGCTCGAAGCCGCGCTGTGCGCCGAAGGCGGTACCTGCCGCGTCGTGGCGGCGGACATCACCCGGCAGAAAGCCTGTGAGCGCGATCTCGAAAAGCTGAACGCCGGCCTCCTGGCCAAGAACAGGGAATTCGAGGATTTTCTCTTTATTACTTCGCACGACCTGCGCAGCCCGCTGGTGAATGTGGTCGGATTTTTGGGCTACCTCTCCAGGCATTGCGCCGAAGCCCGCGCCCTGCAGGCGGCTCCGGCCGCGGACGGCGGCGGGCGCCTCAAAGAACTTTTGGGCAGCATCATGCCGGAGGAACTGGATTGCATTTCGGCCAGCGCGGCCAGGATGGATTCGCTGATTTCCGGCCTGCTGCGCATGGCGCGCCTGGGCACGCTGGAACTGAAGCCGGAACCGGTGGACATGGAGAGCCTGGTAGACGGTATTCTTAAGACCATGGCCTTCAGGCTGAACGAGGCCGGCGCCGAGGTAAAGACCGGGAAGCTTCCGCCCTGCACCGCCGACAAGGACAGGCTGACGCTGGTCTTTTCCAATCTCCTCGACAATGCGCTGAAATACCGCGACCCGCTGCGGAAACTGGTCATCACTATCTCGGGCGAAATTGCGGAGTCCGGCGCGGTTTCCTACACCGTGGAGGACAATGGCCGGGGGCTTAACGCCGAAGAAGCGCGGGAGAAGATCTGGAAACCTTTTTACAGGTGCAAGCCCCGCGGCGCCGTGCCGGGAGAAGGCGTGGGCCTGACCATTTCAAAGAGGATCATGGAAAAACATGGCGGCGTCATCAAGGCCCTGCCCGCGCCGGGGGGCGGGACGGTCTTTACCGTGGAATTGCCGTTCAAAGGGGGGAAATAAAAATGGCTGAAGAGAACAATGAAATGCCGATAACGATACTTATAGCGGAGGACGACGACGGCCACGCCAGGCTGATACAGGAACACCTCAAGGACGCGGGGGTGCACAATCCCATCCACCGCCTGAGGGACGGGGAAGAGACGCTGGCTTTCCTTGAGAAGTCCGGCAAGGACAAGGACCACAAGTACCTGCTGCTGCTGGACATAAAGATGCCGGGCATAGACGGCATACAGGTGCTTAAAAAGCTGAAGGCGGACGAGCGCCTGAAGACCCTCCCTGTCATTATGGTGACCACCACCGACGACCCGCGCGACATAGAGGCCTGTTACCGGGCGGGCTGCAGCAACTACCTGGTAAAGCCGGTGGGGTTTACCGCTTTCGCCGAGATGATCACGCGCCTGGGCCTGTTCATCCTGATAATAAAGGTTCCGAAGGTCTGAGTTCCGCCGGCGCCGCCGCCTGCCGCGGCGGCGCCCGTTCCCGGCGACCGCGCCGCGCTATCCTCATCAGAACGCCCCGACTTTAGTACAATACTTGGGGGTTTTAAGGGCGGGGAACGCTTGGGGCGCGAGGGAAGAGCCGCGCAGTCGCGCTGTTCTTCCGCCGCAGCCTGGAACGACCGATGAAAATAACTTTAGCGATAGTGCCCGGGATCAACAAGGAAATTCCGGTCGGAGTTCCTTCCCTGGCCGCCTTTCTGCGCTCCCGCGGGCACGAGGTCGCCGCGGTGGACCTGAACATCGAATTCGACCTGGAATCGCGCAAGTTCTGGGCCCGCAGAAAGGAAGTAATCGCCGGGGAGGACGTTAAAAAAGCGGACAGAAAATTCGCGGACGGCGTGGCGCAGGCGAACCCGGCGGTAATAGCCGCGATGGCCGAAAGGCTGCTGACGGCGCTGCCCGGCTCCGCCCTTTTAGGCTTTTCCGTCTGGAATCAGAACGTCGCGCTCAGCCTGACCCTTGCCGCCTATATCAGGAAAAATTACAAAAGCCCTTTCCTTGTCCTGGGCGGCCACGCCGCGAAGAACTATATCGGCAGGCCCGAGGCCGGGGTTATCGACGCCATAGTCACCCAGGAAGGCGAGAACGCGCTGCTGGGCCTGGTGGATCTCCTGCCCGGCAAGCGCGGCGCGCCGCCGGCCGGCACGGTGCTGCGCCGCGGCGCCAAGTGGGTGGCGGGCGGGCCTACCGAAGAGATCCAGGACCTGGACGCGCTGCCTTTTCCGGATTATACCGGGTTCCCGCTGGATAAGTATCCGCAGAAGGGGCTGTTCCCGCTCACTTTCAACCGGGGCTGCATAGGCGCCTGCTCTTTCTGCTCCGTGCATAACTTCTGGGGGAAATTAAGGCACCGCAGCGGGGCTTCCCTGTACGCGGAGTACGCGCAGGCCATCACGAAATACAAGGCCGTAAATTTCGAAGCCGGCTGCTCCGCTTTCAATCTGCACATGCCTTCGGTGGAAGATTTCTGCGACCGGGTGATAGCGGGCGGGCAGAAAGCGGTCTGGGGCGGGCTGGCGCTGATGCGCCGCGAGCTGGACGAAAAAATGGCGCGCAAGCTGGCTCGGGCCGGCTGCAACCGGGTCAGCTTCGGCCTGGAGTCCGGCTCCGACAGGATGCTGGGGCTGATGCGCAAATCGTTCAATTCCGCCACCGCGGAAAAGGTCGTGCGGGCCTGCTTTTCCGCCGGCATACGCGTAGGCTGTATAGTCATGACCGGTTTCCCGGGCGAGACTCCGGAGGACCTTGCCGCCACCAAGCGGTTCCTCACGCGCAATAAAAAATATATTTTCGGCATCGGGCCTTCGCCCGTATACCATGTGGAGCCGGGCAGCGCCATAGGGCGGGACCCCGCCCGCTACGGAATAAACGCCGCCACGGCCAGGAAGAACCCGCATAAATGGGAAAGCCTGGACGGCAAGTCTACCCACGCCTCGCGCACCAAAACGGCGGAAGAATTCACGCGGTGGGTGCTGGACAGCGGTATCAGGATAATCACTTAGAGACCCGGGCAGGCCGGTCCGCGCCTTCGGTCCGGGCGCGCGCCGGGGCCGCGGGCGCCTGCGCCCCGGGAATTTTGCGATGATGAAGAATAAACACGGCTTCAAAAGTTTCTGGGAGCGGCAGGCCAGGCATTACCCGCTGCCTTGCCGGAAAGAGGTCAGGTCGGAGGCGCTGCGCATGGTCCGCGGCATCGAGAGCCTGGGCGTGGACTTTAAGGGGCGCTCGGTGCTGGATATCGGCTGCGGCACCGGCATTTTCGGGGTCATCCTGGCTGAAAAGGCTTCGCGGGTCCTGGGGCTGGACGCTTCCGCCGCCATGCTCCGGCAGTTCGCCGCGCAGGCGCGTCTGAAAGAACTCTCTAATGTTTCCTGCCTGCTGCGGGATTGGAATTCCGTGCGGGAGATCCCCGGCGCGCCTTTCGATATCGCGCTGACGGCCATGAGCATAGTGCAGGACAGGGACTCCATGCTCCGCATGGAAAAAATGGCGGGCCGCTATTGCGTTCACGTTGACTGGGCGGGGCAGCGGAAGAACCCTTTCCTGGACCGTATTTTTGCGGAGCACGGGCTGGTCAATAAAGCCCCGGATTACAGCGGGCGGATCCTGGGGATACTCAAAGGGCTCAACAGGGACGCGCGCGTAAAATATATCGGCGTGAACTGGTATTTCAGCGGCAATTATGAAGAGGCGCTGGCCAATGCGCTGGCCAACCTGGACCAGGAGAACGAGTTCAGCGCGCAAAATTTTGAAACCGCAGGCGCAAGGCGGCGGCGGGTGCCGGTGCGCAGGCAATGGCTGGAGCGGTTCATAAGGACGCAGGTCCGCGGCGGGCGGGTGGCTCACAAGACGCGGGTCAGGCTGGCCCTGATAGTCTGGCGGCCTGCCCCGGCAGGCAATGCCAAACCCGCGCGGGCCGCCCGGGAAGGCCGCGGGCCGCGCCCGGCCGCCGCCCGGCCGCGCCCGGCGGATTTGGCTGGCTTGGACCGGCTGTCGGCAAAACTGCCGCCCGCGGCCCTGGCGCCGGAGCGGATAACGGATGTGGCTTTCCTTTACCGCAAGGGAGAGGCCGCGGCGATGGCCGCGATCCTTTCGCGGCTTGACCGGGCCGGCAGGGAGCAGGCTTTCCCGTTCTTTTTCCGCCGCGCCTTTGTGGGCGCGCTCCCGCCGGCTGTCGATCCCGCGGCGGCGCTGCGCCGCGCGGCCGGAGCCGCCGGCCTTGTCTGTGCCGGCCGGATCCCGCCGGAAAAGCTGCGCGGGTTGGAAAAAGCGGCCGCCTCCGCGGGCGTCCTGTTCCGGCACCTGCGCGCGGAGACTTTCACCCGCGCCGCCGCGCGCGGTTTGGCGGCGGAGCTCAGGGCCGCGCCGCAAGGCGGCTGCCTGGGCGCGCTCTCCGCGAAAGCGCCGCCGGCGGGTTTGCCGCCGGAGCGGCTGAGGACCGCGGGCTTTCTTTATTTCGAGGGGGCCGAGCGGTTAATGGCTTTGATATTGTCGGAGCTTGACTCCGTCTGCCTGGCGCCGGGCGCCGGGCAGCTGTTCGTGCGGCGGGCTTTCGTTAAAAGTTTCGGCCCCGGCGCGGACGCCGCGGCCTTATTGGGGAGCGTTCCTGTCGCCGGAATTTCCGGCCTTGTCTGCGCGGGCGCTGTGCCCCGGCGGCAGCTTGCCGGCTTGAAGAAGGCGGCCGCTTCCGCGGGCGTCCTGTTCCGGCACCTGACCGCGGAGAATTTCAACCGTTCCCGGGCGCGCGGCCTGGCCGCGGAATTTTTCGCCCTCCCTGCCCCCGCCGGGAGCTGAAATCCGCTATTTTTTACCTGCCCGCTTATTTTTCAGCTCCCTGGCCTTCTTCATGCGCCGGGAGAAATAGGCGGCTTTTTCCACGGAAAGAGTGATGTCGAGCTGCTCCAGGAAGACGCCCGGCGGGACCTTGAGCTGCAGCGGGGCGAAGTTCAGTATGCCGCCTACGCCGGCGCTGATAAGCGCGTCGGCCGCTGCCTGGGCGGAAGTCTCCGGCACGGTTATTATCCCCACCGCGGTTTTGTCCCTGGCTACGAACTTCTCCAACTGGTCCATGTGGTGCACCTGGCAGCCCATGAAATCCCGGCCGGTCTTGTCCGGGTCGCTGTCGAAAGCCGCTGTTATGGCCAGGTTCGGCCTGCGCTTGAGCAGGAATGAAATTACAGCTTTCCCGAGGTTCCCCGCCCCGACCAGCACCATCTTGGTCTGTGTCTCGGATTCGAGCTGCCCGTAGACCTCTTCCATGAATTCTTTTATCTGGTAGCCGACCTTGAGGGAGCCTTTCAGCCTGAAATTGGCCAGGTCGCGCCCGACTTGTTCCATGGAAACCCCTGTCGCTCCTGACAGTTCGCGCTGGGTAACCGTCTTGGAGCCCTCGTCCAGCCTGTCGTGCAGGAACTGGCAGTAGCGGAAATACCTTTCAGCCGTGCTGTGCGGGATCCTTGTCATAGACGCTCCTTGAACCTGCGGTATTAAAATCAGGCCTGACGCCCTCCGTGCCTGGCGGCGGTTCTCGCGCCGTGCGGGGAAGGCCGCTTTTACTGACCTAATATTAGCACTTTGAGAAAAGAGCCGCGAGGAAAATCCGCAGGAAAAACCGGTAAAAAACCGTAAAAACGCCCCGAGTTTTGGTATTATAGTGATAGGGGTAGGGCTTTTGATAATTTCAGGCGGTCCAGGAGGCGTCTTATGCTGAAGAAAATAGTATTGCTGGCGGGAATGCTGCTTCTTTCCGCGCCGGGCTTTGCGCAGCAGTCCGGGCAGAAATATCTCGTTATCGTCCGCGACGGGCTGGAATTGCCTTTCGGGCTCAGCCTCCTGCATATCGTACAGCTCAAGCAGGCCGGAGCGCAGGTGCAGGCGCTCTTCGAGGCGGATACCGTGATGTATTTTCTCGGAGCGAAAGCCCGCGAGGAGTTTTCAAAACCCATGGTTTTACCCACCCGCCCGATCATAATCTCCAGCGAGCCCAACCCGGTGGACATGGTGGATACGCCGCAGCGGCGTAGCGGCCTTCAGACTACCGGGTCTGTGGATACTCCCGCTTCGCGCCGGATCATCAGGAACAGTGTGGACTTCAAGCAGGTCATCGCGGGCAGGAACACCAGCGGCTCGGAAGCGGTGGAGCAGCTTATGGCGCAGCTCAAAGAGCTCAAGGTCCCTTACACCCTGTGCTCCTTATCGGCCAGCCTCCTGGGCGTGTACGACAAGCTCCGGGCCGCCGGTGCGCCGCTTTCCGCCGAGAAGGATAAGGCGGTGGATATAACCCCCTACCTCAAGGACGGTTATCAGCTGGCCGTTTTCTGAACTGAGCTCTTTGCCCCGGCGGGAAGTCCCGGCCGGCACCCGCTCCGGTATCCCGCGATGAAAAAAACAGCGCTCATCTACCCCTCTGTCTCCCTGGAGGACGATTATTCCACCGGCAAGAGCCACGAGGAGATAATGCCGCCTTTGTGGGCGCTGGCCCTGGCCGGCAGCCTGCGCGCCGCCGCGCCCCGCGCCCGGGTGGAGATAGTGGACCAGCAGGTGATGGGCCGCCGGCCCTTCCTTGAGAAACTTTCTTCGTCCAGGTACGAGCTGGCCGGTTTAAGCCCGGTGGCGCACACCTATAAGCGCAATCTCGAATGCGCACGGCTGCTGAAGAAGAACGGCGCCCTGGTGGTGCTGGGCGGACATTACGCGCCCACCCTGGCCCGCGAGATCCTGGCGAACCGGGGCCCGGGCTCCGCGGACTACTGCGTGGACGCCATCGTGCGCTACGACGGGGAGAAAGCTTTCCGCGAACTGGCCGCCGGAAAACCGTTCAAAAGCATCAGCAATCTCGTCTATCCCGGGGCCGGTGGCAAGCTGGTGGAAAACCCGGTGGAAAGCCTGGACCTGGCCTCCCTGCCCCCGGTGGATTATACGCTGGTCGACCTTAAAAAGTACTTCAGGCTGCAGCGCCCCCCGGCCCATACCTGCCGGACGCTGCCCTTCGTGGCCCAGCGCGGCTGCCGGCTGGCGCGGGCCGGCCGCTGCGTGTTCTGCAGCATCCAGAGCAGCGGCGGCTACCGCAGCCTGCCGCCGGCCGAGGCCGCGCGGCGCATGGCGCGCCTGGCCTCCGAGTTCGGGGTAGGCTATATCTACGAAGGCAGCGATGATTTTATCGCGGACCCGGCGTGGCTCAAAGAGTTCGCCGCGACCGTGGCCGCGGACAAGCTCATTATGCCGATCCTGCACGTCTTTGTGCGGCCCGCTATCGTGAGCCGTAAAAACCTGGCCGTCCTCAAGTCCGTCAACGCCCGGTACCTTAACCTCGGCATCGAATCCATGTCCGCCGCCATCCTGCGCGGCCTGAGCAAGGGCGCTACCGTGGAGATCAACCACCGGGCCGTGGCGCTTACGCTGGAAGCCGGGCTCGTCCCCAACATAAATCTCATTATGGGCCTGCCGGGCGAATCGCGCGCCACCCTTTCCGAAACCTTTTCCGAGCTCAAGAAAATGCAGCTGCCGCTGGAGGCCAGCCGCAGGGTCAGCCTGCCCACGCTGGCCGTTTTTCCCGGCACGGAAGTCTGGCGGCGCCTTTTGACCAAAGAGCCCAAGTACCGCGGCCTGGACGTCCTGAATTACGACGAGTCCTACAGCGACTGGCTGAAGCATTTCTGCGACGTCAGCCTGGAGGACGTCCGCGCCGCCAAAGCGGCCATGGAAAAATTCTTTACGGTCAGGATGGCCCGCCTTGAGCGCAAATAAGAAGATCGCGCTGATCGTGCCGGCCCTGCGCAGCCACCGCTCTCCCGGCGGCGGCCGCGAGCCCTGGTTCGAGCCCATGCCCCCTTTATGGGCGCTGGCCCTGGCCACTTACCTGCGCGCCGCCCTGCCCTCCGTCAGGGTGGATATTCTCGACGAGCAGATCCTCGGGCGGGCCGCGCTGCTGAAAAAACTTTCCTCGTCGCGTTATGACCTCGCCGGTTTCAGCCCCGTCGCCTACACCTACGGGGATTCTCTCAGGTACGCCCGCCTGCTGAAAAAGAGGGGCGCGCTGGTGGTGATGGGCGGGCATTACGCGCCCGCCCTGGCGGGAGAGATCTTCGCCCTCAGGGGGCCGGCGTCGGCCGACCACTGCGTGGACGCCATCGTGCGCTACGACGGGGAGCGCGCCTTGTACGAGCTGGCCCGCGGCACCGCTTTCAAGGATATAAAGAACCTGGTCTACGCCGGGCCCGGGGGGCTGCCGGCGGAAAACCCGGTCGAGAACCTGGACCTGGCCGCCTTGCCCCCGGTGGATTACTCGCTCGTGGACGTCGGCGCCTATTTCCGGCTGCAGTCCGCGCGGTCGCGCGGCATTCTGCCTTTCGTGTCCCAGCGCGGGTGCAAATGGGCCGAGGGGCCGGGCCGCTGTTTTTTTTGCAGCATACAGAGCTTCGGGGGGCTGCGCGCCATACCGCCGGCCGCGGCGGCAGCCAGGATGCGCGCCCTGGCCGGGCGGACGGGGGCCGGCTGCATCTTCGAAGGCAGCGACGATTTTCCCGCAGACGCCGCCTGGCTGAAGGAATTCTCGGCGGCCGCCGCCCGGGGGAAATTCCCGGACCTGAGGGTGTTCGCCAGGGCCACCACCCTGAACCGGAACAGCGTGGCGCTGCTTAAAGCCGCCGGCACGCGGTACGTGAGCGTGGGCGCGGAGGCGATGTCGGATACCGTGCTGCGCGCCGCGCGCAAGGGCGCCAGCGCCGCCCAGAACAGCCGGGCGGTAGCGCTGCTGCTGGCCGCGGGGATAATGCCCAAGCTCCATATCGTGCTGGGCCTGCCCGGAGAAACGCGCGCCACGTTCTCGGAAGCTTTCTCCAATTTTAAAAAAATGGAACTGCCCGCAGAAAGTCCCGAAAGGGTGCTGCTCGCCTCCACTTTCGCGGTTTACCCTGGGACGGAAGCCTGGCGGCGCCTGCTGGCCCTGGAGCCGCGGTACCGCGGAAAAGATATTTTAGACGAAGGGGAAATGTTCCGGGACTGGCTGAAGCATTTCAGCGGGCTCGACGAAGCCGACGTGGAGGCCGCCCGCTGCGCGCTGGAAAAACTTTTCGCCGCCCGGGTGCGCCTTTCGCCCCGGGCCGGCGGCGCCGCCGGGCCGCGGCGGGCTTGAAGCCGCGCCCGGGGTAAGCGCCGGCTAATTTTTTATTTTTTCAGCTGCATCCCGCCACGGGCCGATAGGACCGAAGGGCTGTTCCAGGACCCCGGACACCAGCCACTTTCTTAATTGCCTGTCGCCGCCGCGGGCCCGCGCCTCCGCGATCGTTTTTTCTACCAGCTGCAGCCGTTCGGTAAGCGTGAAATCCAGCTTAAGCCCGGAAAGTATTTTCGCTATGCTTTGCGGCGGCCACAGCGGCAGGAATCTATACACGAACTCTTCCCAGAACCGGTCCGAGTCCCGCCGTATGAGCGCGGCCAGTTCTTTGTCCCTCTTATAAGGTTCGCTGTCCGCCCAGCTCCCCTGCAGTTTGTTGTGGAACCGCTCGAACAGCTCGTAAGCCTGGCGGTAAGATTCCCTGGCCGCGGCCCGGTCCCCCAATTCGAATTCCCGCAGCATCCTTATCGCCAGGCAGCGGGTGCGGGCCTTCCCGTCCAGCGCGGCGGGCGGGAGCGGCAGCAGGGCCGGCGAACGGGACGCGAGGGCTGAAAGGAAGTAGGCGGAGACCTGGTCTCCGAATTTTCCGCTGTAGTCGCCCAGGCACTGCCGGAAACCGGCGTCATCGCCGCTGCGCCACAGTTCCCGGCAATACTTTTCATGGAATTTCAGGTCGCGGGGGAAACGCCGCGACAGGCGCGCGAAAGTATCGTCCGTGACCGGATTGCGCGCGGACCGGTACGGATAGGAGAGCAGCAGCGCTTCAACGGCCAGCACCGCGCCCAGGGAGAACAGGAGCGCCCAAACAGCCGCTTTTCCCGCGTGGCCGCGCCATTGCGGGTATTTGTCGGGGCGCCCTGCCAGGAAAGTCCCGGCCGCCAGCGGCGGCAGCAGGTAGAACATCGGGTACAGGTAGCGCGACTCGATGCTTAACAAGGCGTGAACTCCGAGAAAATAGACCGGCAGCCCGAAGACAAGCGGGCAGTCCTTTTCGCGGCTGAAAGCCAGCGCCAGTAAAAAAGGCCCGAATAGCAGCGGGTAATACAGGAAAATATGCCATAGCCTTCTGAAAACGGTGAGCAGGAGGAACAGCGGGGTTTTGAGCCACTCGCGCAGATAAACATGGAAAGAAGAACCCGTGTTGTCCCCGGCGCTCACGAGTTTAACGGCGTTGCCCTCCATGGTATATACGGCGCCCTTGGCCGCGGTGATCACGTTGTCGGCGGCCCGCACGCTGTCGAACAGTTCAAATTTTCCGCCGAGGGACGCTTTTACGGCGCCCCAGGGAACAAGCAGGACATAGCAGCCCGCCAGGAAGACCAGCGAGCGCAGCAGGAAAGCCCGCCCGCGCTGTCCGCCGTAAAGCCAGTCGCAGCCTATGACCAGCGGCGGGAAGATGAACAGCGGCGTGCGCACCATCATGGAAGCGCCGATCGCCAGGCCGGACAAAAGGGCGTTCTTCAGCGTGTTCTCCCGCCTGCGTAAAAGCAGCAGCGAGAAAACCAGGAGCAGGAGGAAACTGTAGAAGGACTGTTCGGGGTCGAACTGCAGTACGCCCGTCACCTTTACGACCTTGAGCAGCAGCGGGCTTATGCCCGCGTACGCGCAGCGGTACAGGAACGTGGCTACGGCTTCCAGGCCCCCGGACGCCAGCAGGGAAACAATGCCCGCCCAATAACCGCCCAGCAGGCAGCCGGCGCAAAATACCAGCGTATAAATGCCCAGGAGCACGCCCATGAAAAAAAGGCCGGGGTTCATCCCGAGATCTATCGCCGAAGAGAGCAGCGCGTCGAACAGCGGCATGTTCAGGAAGATGGACTTGTCCGGCACGCCGGCCAGGAAGAAGCCGCTGTAATTATGACGCCGGAAGCTGATGCCCCCGTCGGGGAATTTAGGGTACAGGTAAAATTCGAGGAGGCAAAAACCGGCCGCCAGGACGACAGGCAGGGCGCTCCTGACCCGTGGCGAAGCGAACAAAGCTGCGGCAAACCGTTTAACGGCGGAAAGAGACATTATTCAGTATAGCTGCCGGCGCGCAGGCTGTTGAAGAGCCGGCCGGCCAGCGTCTTCGCTCCGGAGAAACCCAGGAACGGTTCGTCCCCGATGCAGTGATGCCCGTAGGACGGGAAGCCCAGTTCGGTGAACGGGAGGTTCCTGGCGAACCCTTCCGTTCTGGCGAAGGAATTCCCCACGACCAGGTCCGGCTTGCGGTAGCCGGTCAGGCCTTCCAGGGCGGTCAGCGCGTCGCGGGTGTCGGGCGCGAACAGCAGCGTGGAAGGAAGGCCGGCCGTGCCCAGCGGCCTGGGGAAGGTGTCCATGATGGCGGCGGGAACGCGCAGGCCCAGCTCGCGCGCGAAAGCGGAAAAAGCCGCGAAAAGATAAGGCTCGCCGGCGTAGACCAGGTTGCGGTGGGCCAGGGTCTCCAGCAGCGGTACTACGGCGGCGGCGGCGGATCTTTCAAGGTTCCGGACGGCCTCCGGCAGCGGCCCTTTGAGG
>DAOPZW010000038.1:0-21509 GCA_035353595.1 Elusimicrobiales bacterium
CTCCTCCACGCACGACAGCGAGCCGCTGGCCGACTGGTGGGACACGGTGGACCCGGTGGAGAAAAAACTTTTTTGGAAGATGGTCTCGGGCGAAACCGGCAAGCCGCCGGCTTTCTCGAAAGCGCTGGACAAGATCCTGGCCTCGCTGCTCAACGCGGCCTCGCGGATAATCATATTGCCCATCCAGGACATCGTCGGGTCCAAGGACCGCGTCAACGTGCCCGGCACGCTGGGCGACCACAACTGGACCTACCGCTTCCCCGACGCGGCGGAGACTTTCCTGAAGAAGAACGCGAAGATGGCCGCCGCCTTCGCCGCCCTGGTAAAAGAGAGGCGCAAGTGAACGCCGCGGCGCCGCGCGCCCTGGCCGCCCTGGCGGCGCTGCTGCTGCTGGCGGGCTGCTCGCTCAACCGCACCGCGGCGCGCGTCACCTCCGGCGTGATAGACCGCGGCCTGCCGGCGGTCTTCAGCCAGACGGACCCCCAATACGTCAAGGAAGCGCTGCCCGCCAATCTGCAGCTGATGGAGATCCTGCTGAAAAGCGACCCCGCCAACAAGGCACTGCTGGTCAACGCCGCGCAGGGCTTCTGCGGCTACGCGCTGATGTTCCTGGAGGACGAAACCGACCAGCGGGCCTCGGTCTTCTACGCCAAGGGCGAAGCTTACGCCCTGCGCGCGCTGAAAGGCGCCACGGCGGAAACGGCAAAAAAAAGCGACGTGCCGGCGCTGTTCTGGCAGTCCTTCTGCAAAGCCTCCTACATAAATCTCAACCGCGACAAGCCCGAGGCGGTGGCGGAGCTGCCGGCCATAGAACCCGCGGCCCAAAAGCTGCTGCAGCTGGACGCCGGCTATTACTACAACGGCGCCGAAACCCTGCTGGGAGCCTACTATTCCCTGAGGCCGCGCATGTTCGGCGGGGACCCGGACAAGGCCCGCGCGCATTTCGAGCTGGCCCTCAAAGGCCCCGGGGAGAACTTCCTGCTCAACCGCTTCCTGTACGCCAAGCTGGGCGCCGTGGCCGCGCAGGACCAGGAACTTTTCGAGAAGCTTTTGAACGAAGTTCTGGCCGCGGAACCCCGGGAAGGCGACACCAGCCTGCCCGACGCCGTGGCCAGGCTTAAGGCAAAAAAATTACTGGAGAAAAAAGATGAACTGTTCTAAAAAACTCACCGCGGCCTGCTGCCTGCTGCTGGCGCTGGGCGCCGCGGCCGCGCAGGCGCAGACCGTCATCAAGTTAGCCACGCTGGCGCCCGACGGCTCCACCTGGGTGAAAGCCGCGCGCCAGTTCACCGCGGATGTTTCCGCGAAGACCGGCGACCGCGTGAAGTTCAAGATCTACGCCGGCGGCGTTTCGGGCGACGAGAAGGACGTGGTGCGCAAGATCCGCCTGGGGCAGTTGCAGGCGGGCGGCTTCACCGGCGTAGGTATAGGAGAAATAGCCCCCGAGGCGCGCCTGCTGGATACGCCTTTCTTTTTCAAGAACGCCAAAGAGATAGACCACGTCTACAAGACCTTCGACGCCGACTTCCGGAAATATTTCGACCAGCGCGGCTATGTGCTGCTGGGCTGGGCCGAAGTGGGCAATGTGAACATTTTCTCCAACATCCCGGTGACCAAGCCGGAGGACCTGCGCAGCGTGAAAATGTGGCTGTGGGAAGGCGACCCCATCGCCGAAGCCATGTTCGCCGCGCTCAAGACCAAACCCATCCCGCTGTCCGTCACCGACGTAATGACCTCGCTGCAGACCGGCATGATCAACGGCATCTACGGCTCCCCCCTGTCCGTCATCGCGCTGCAGTGGTTCACCCGCATGAAATACGTTTTCTCGCTGCCCATCACCAACGCCTCGGGCGCGGTGCTGCTTTCCAAGAAGGCCTTCGACGCGCTGTCGAAGGGGGACCAGAAGATCCTGCTGGAGCTGAGCGACAAATATTTCAAGGAGCTGACGCTGCAGAGCCGCAAGGACAATGAGCAGTCCCTGACGGTCCTGAAAGCCAAGAAACTCATATTCACCGACCCGGCCAGCCCGGCCGTGACCGCCGAGTTCGAGAAAGCCGGCGACACCGCCCGGCGCGCGCTGGCGGGCAAGATGTACCCCAAAGAGCTGCTGGACCGGGTGGAAGCCGCGCTCAAAGCCTTCCGCGCCGGCAAGAAGAACTGATCCGGGCACGGCGATGATGTCCGCCGCCCCGGCCGCCGGGGGAACCGTCCGCAAGGACTGATGACCTCTACCCTTAAGGTAGGGGTCATTTTTATGGAGGAAACGTGGAACCCGACAAAACGCCTTTTATAGCCGGCGCGCTGATCTTCACCGCCAGCCTGCTGAGCCTGAAGCTGGGACTGTCCGTGGCCGTATTTGAAATACTGCTGGGGCTGGCGGCAGGCAACCTGGGACTGGCGCCGGCGGACTGGATGGTTTACATCGCCGGTTTCGGCGGCATTGTGCTGACCTTCCTGGCCGGGGCCGAAGTGGACGGCAAGCTGCTCAAGGATAATTTCAGGCAGGCCGCGCTGCTCAGCTTTTTCTCTTTTTTCGCGCCGCTGGCGGCGGGGTTCCTTTTCTGCCGCTATGCGGCGGGCTGGAACTTTTCCGCTGCGGCCATCGGCGGCATAGCCCTGTCGGAAACTTCGCTGGCGGTAGTCTATTCGGTGCTGGCCGAAACGGGCCGCTCAGGCTCTAAGACCGGCAGGCTGCTGATGGCCTGCACCTTCCTCACCAATACGCTGACCGCGCTGACGCTCAGCGCCGCTTTCCTGAGGCCGAACCTTTACACGCTGGTCTTCCTGGCGGCGGCCGGGGGCTTCCTGGTTTTCGCCCGGCGCTGGGCCGGCGGCATCCTGCGCCACCCGGCGCTCTCCGGCAAGGTGGTGGAGCCGGAAATAAAATTTATTTTCCTCATGCTGCTGGCTTTCATCTATCTGGCCGAACTGGGCGCCAGCCAGGCCATGCTGCCGGCCTTTATCTTCGGGCTGCTGCTGAGCGGGCATTTCAGGGCGGGCGCGCCGGCCGCGCCGGTAAAGCACCGGCTGCGCACCGTGGCCTACGCTTTTATAACGCCGCTGTTCTTTATCGTGGCGGGGATGAAAGTTTCGCTGCCGGCGCTGCGGGGCGCGGCGGGTCTGTTCGCGGCCCTGTTCGCCTTGAGGCAGGCGGCCAAGTTCGCCGGCGTGTATTTTTTCGCGCGGAAATTCTTCCCGCGCAACAAGGGTTACTTTACGCTGCTGATGTCCACGGGGCTGACCTTCGGCCTGATGGCTGCCCTGTTCGGGCTCAAGGCCGGCTGCCTGGACGCCGCGCAGTACTCGGTGCTGACCGGCGTGCTCATAGCCAGCGCGGTGCTGCCCACCTTCGCGGCCCAGCGCTGGTTCCCGCCGGCGGAAGAAGAAGACCTTATTTAGGCAACGGCTTCAGAACAGGCCGGTAATATTCCCGTCGGCGTCTATGTCGATGGTTTCAGAGGCCGGGTGCTCGGGCAGGCCGGGCATGCGCATTATCTCGCCGGTGATGGGGATAAGGAAACCCGCCCCGGCCGCTATCTCTATCTCGCGCACGGTGACAACGAAATCCTTGGGCCGCCCGATCAGGTCCGGGTTATCGGACAGCGACTTCTGTGTTTTGGCGATGCAGACCGGCAGCTTGTCCAGCCCCAGCTTATAGATCTTTTCCAGGTCCTTGCGGGCCTTGGCGGTATAATCGATATGCCTGGCCCCGTACATCTTGCCGGCTATGGTCTCTATTTTCTTTTCCACCGGCCATTCCCATTCGTAAATGGGTTTGAAGCCGGTACAGCAATCGGCCGCCTTCACCACCAGCCGGGCCAGCTCTTCGGCCCCGGCGCCGCCGGCGCCCCAGACGTCGGCCACCGCCGCCGGCACGCCCAGCTCGCGGCATTTCTCCAGCACCGCGGCCAGCTCCTCCGGCGTGTCGCCGGTAAATCTGTTCACCGCCACCACGGGCGAGAGCCGGAACTGCTTCATGTTCTCTATGTGCTTTTCCAGGTTCTCCAGCCCCTTGCGCACTTTTTCCACGTCGGGCTTAGCCAGCTCCTTGAGGTCGGCGCCGCCGTGGTACTTGAGCGCGCGCACGGTGGCCACCAGCACGGCCGCGCTGGGCGACAGGCCGGCGTAGCGGCACTTGATGTCCAGGAACTTCTCGGCGCCCAGCTCAAAAGCGAACCCGGCCTCGGTCACCGCGTAATCGCACAGACCCAGCCCCAGGCGCGTGGCTATGATGGAATTGGCCCCGTGGGCGATATTGGCGAACGGCCCGCCGTGGATGATGGCGGGCGTGCCTTCCGTGGTCTGCACCAGGTTGGGCATGATGGCGTCCTTCAATAGGGCGGCCATGGCCCCGTGCACCTTCAGGTCCCGCGCAAAAACAGGCTTGCGGTCATAGGTGTAGCCCACAAAAATATTCCCGAGTTTTTCTTTAAGGTGCTGCAGGTTATCCGAAAGGCAGAGGATGGCCATCACCTCGGAGGCGGCCACGATGTCGAACCCCGTTTCGCGCGGCACGCCGGACATGGTGCCGCCCAGCCCCACGATTATTTTCCGCAGCGACCGGTCGTTCATGTCCATCACGCGGCGCCAGGCCACCGTGCGCGGGTCGAGGTTTAAATTATTTTTTTTATTCTGGACATTATTGTCGATGATCGCGGCCAGCAGGTTATGGGCTTTCTCGATGGCCGAGAAATCCCCGGTGAAGTGGAGGTCTATATCCTCCATGGGCAGCACCTGGGAACGCCCGCCGCCGGTGGCGCCGCCCTTCACGCCGAACACCGGCCCCAGCGACGGCTCGCGCAGCACTACGACGGCTTTTTTACCGATGCGGTTCAGCCCCAGCGACAAACCGATGGAGACCGTGGTCTTGCCTTCGCCCGCCGGGGTGGGCGTTATGGCGGAAACGAGGATGAGCCTGCTTTTTTTTGCCCGCTCCGGGTTCGCCAGCCTCAGCGGCAGCTTGGCCTTGTACCGGCCATAGGGCACAATGTCGTCTTCCGCTATGCCCAGGCCGGCGGCCACGTCCTTTATGGGGCGCAGCTTAACCTCGCGCGCGGCTTCAAGATCGGTTTTCATGGGATGTACCTTAACTCCGGGATATTTCAGGCCGCGGCGCCGCCCGCGGGCTGGGTGCTGTCCACGAACACGCGGGTAGAAAGCTCTTTGTCCAGCATGAACAGGCCTTCCTTGGATTCACCTATAAGCTTGAGCTTCTCGGAGATCTCGGAAGCGTTGGCTTCCTCTTCCACCTGCTCGTCGATGAACCAGCGGAGCATGCTGGCGGAGGCGTGGTCGCGCTCGGCCAGGGCGATGTCCATGAGGTTGTTTATCAGGCCGGTCACCTTCTGCTCGTGCTCGTAAGCCGTCTCGAACATCTGCAGCGGGCTTTTCCACTCCGTGGGAACGCCTTCGATAGCCGGGAGAACGGCGTGCCCGCCCCTTTCCAGGATGAACCGGTAGAATTTCATGGCGTGGGTCATTTCTTCCTGCGCCTGCACGTACAGCCAGTTCGCCATCCCCTTCAGGTTCAGCTCGGTGCACTTGGCCGACATGCCCAGGTAAAGATAGGCCGAATAGAGTTCGGCGTTCACCTGCTTGTTCACCGCGTCTTCCATTTTTTTCGCAATTTTCATGTTTTCCTCCGGTCTTAATTCATGCCTGGCCCGGCCAGCGGACGAATAAATGCTGTTTGTGTTAATATACAAAATATTCCGCCACTTTCAAGCTGCCGCGCGGCGCGGGCTTTTTCGTTTACAGATATCTGCTGAACTTTTAGTATCATAGTGCTGATGGCCATCGAACCGGACCTGGACCTGCTGCTCATAGACGACGAGGAAGACCCCTGGCCAGGGGAATCCTCCGTTTCCGTCTCGAACCTGGGTTACGCCGCGCTCCGCTGGGCCTTTACCCCGCCGAAACTCGCGCTGCCCCTGGTCGCCGCCCAGGCCAGGGCGGCCGGGCATACGGTGGAAGCCATCTACCGGCCGCTGCCGCCCTGGCGGCGCAAACGTTTCCACGGCCTGCTGGCGCGCAAACCTAAAGTCATCGGGATAACCACCGTCGCGATCTTCGACCCCGCCTACCTGGCGCGCATTACCGGCGCGGTCAGGAAGATAAGCCCGGGCTCCATCATCGTGCTGGGCGGCCACGGCGCCGAGAATTCCGCCCGCATCCGGGCCTGCGCGGACCTGACCATAACCGGCCACGGGGAATGGGCCCTGGCCTCTTTCGTGACCGCGGTAAAAAGCGGCATCCTGCCCGCCGCTGTCCCGGGCGTGGTGCGCGGCCCGGAAGGCGGCCTGACCATGGCGGGCAGCCTGCGCTACGAAGGCATACCGAAGGTGCTCCCCCCCGACTGGACCGCCACCAGCACCGGGTTCTGGCGCTATGCCATAGAGGCGTCCCGGGGCTGCAAGTTCAATTGTTCATACTGCTGCTTCCCGGGCAAGGCCGGCCAGGTGTTCAGGCCCGTCAGGGACGTGGTGGACGAGATGCTCCTGGCTAACGATAAATTCGGGATCAGGCGCTTCGAGTTCATGGATTCCGCCATCACTTCCGACCCGGATTTCATACTCGGGCTGTGCGCGGCGCTGAGCGCCGGAGGCCGGAATTTCAGGTGGAAATGTTTCGCCCGGCCGGACGCTTTCGACAAAGATCCGGAGCTCGCCGCGAAAATGGCCGCGGCCGGCTGCACCAACGTCTTCATGGGCATAGAATCCATCAATGACGTCATCCTCTCGCTGATGCGGCGCGGCATGACCAGGGAAAGCATCGAGCGCGGCCTGGACAGGGCTTTTGCCGCGGGCATCGGCGTCCACGGGAATTTCATAATAGGCTTTCCGGGCGAGACCGAAGCCACGGTCCGGGAAACCATGGCTTTCGTGCTCAGCAGGCCTTTTTCCTCGGTGCTGCTGGCCACTTTCCAGATGCACCCGGCAATGAGGGAATTGGCCGCCCGGGAACCGGAACGCTACCGCAATTTAAAAGGCGACACTCCCGCCGGCTGGACGCATGACGGCATGGATTACAGGAAAGCCTATGCCCTGGCGAAGCTTACGGCGCACGGGATAAACGTAAAAAAACTGTGGCCGCTGGCCACCGCGCAATCCGATACGCATAAGGAGCCGGATTAGAGCGCCGCAAATTCCCGGCTGGCGGGCAGCGCTTCCCGGAACAATGCCGCGGGCTTGCGGGACAAGGCGGGCATTTAGGATAATAATATTATGCGCCGCGCCTTCCAATTCGAGGATCTTTTAGTAAAAGCGGAAAAAGCCGTGGTCGTCAGCCTCATTTTCTCACTGGTGGGGCTGTCCTTCCTGCAGGTGCTGCTGCGCCTGCTGTTCCACTCCGGCATAGTCTGGATGGACCCGCTGCTGCGCCACCTGGCCGTCTGGGCCGGGCTCACCGGCGCCGCCGTGGCCGCGCGCTACTCCCGCCATTTCGCCCTGGAAGCTTTCGTCAAATTCGCCCCGCAGCGCCTGCACCGGCCGCTGGAGATCCTGGCCGGCCTGTTCACCGCGGCGGCCTCGCTGCTGCTGTTCTACGCCTCGTACAAATTCATCCGCGACGAATTCGCCGCCGGCTCCGTGGCTTTCCACATAAACGATCTTGCCGTGCCAGGCGGCTGGGCCGAGATGATAATCCCCGCGGCCCTGCTGCTGATAGCCTTCCACTCGCTGGCCGGCATCTTCCGGCCCAAAGACCCCCTGCCCGGCCAGGGCGGTTATTAAACCATGGGCATCCTTATCTTCCTGCTCATCCTGCTGCTCGCCTTCCTGGGCGCGCCGGTGTTCTCGCTGATCGGCGCCGGCTCTATCTTCCTTTTCGCCGGCGCGCAGATAGATTCCTCCGCCGTGATAGTGGAAATGCTGCGCCTGGCCTCGCTGCCCGCCCTGACGGCCATCCCGCTGTTCACTTTCGCCGGCTATGTGCTGGCCGAGAGCAAAGCGCCGCAGCGCATGCTGGCCCTGGCCGAAGCGCTGCTGGGCTCCATGCCGGGCGGCCTGGCCATCGTGGCGCTGTTCACCACCTCGCTATTCACGGCTTTTACCGGCGCCTCGGGCGTTACCATCATCGCCATGGGCGGCCTGCTTTACCCCATGCTTTCAAAGCAGGGCTACCCGGAAAAATTCACGCTGGGCCTGCTCACCACCACAGGCAGCCTGGGCCTGCTGTTCCCCCCCAGCCTGCCCATAATCCTGTACGGCCTGGTGGCTAAAATAAATATCGACGACCTCTTCAGGGCGGGCCTGCTGCCCGGCGGGCTGCTGCTGCTGGCGCTGTCCGTCTACGCTTTCTTCACCGCGCGGCGCGCCGGCGTCAGGCGGACGCCGTTCTCGGCGGCCGCGCTGAAAAAAGCGGTGCGCGACGCGGCCTGGGAGATCCCGCTGCCCTTCGTGATCATCGGCGGCATCTACGGCGGATTCTTCACCGCCGGCGAGGCCGCCTCGGTGATGGCTTTCTATGTGCTCGCCACAGAGGTGCTGATACACCGGGACCTGCATATTTTCAGGGACATCCCCCGGGTGGCGATAAAGAGTATGCTGCTGGTGGGCGCCATCTTCATGGTGCTGGGCACGGCGCTGGGCTTCACCAATTACCTGATAGACGCGCAGATCCCGGACCGGATCTTCGCCTGGCTGCACGCTTTCGTCTCCAGCAAGGTGCTGTTCCTTATCCTGCTCAACGCCTTCCTGCTGGTCATCAACATGATCGAGATCTTCTCGGCCATCATCATCGTGGTGCCCATCATCGTACCGGTGGCCGCGCAGTACGGCATAGACCCGGTGCACCTGGGCATTATCTTCCTGCTGAACCTGGAGATAGGCTACATGCTGCCGCCGCTGGGGCTCAACCTCTTCCTGGCGAGCTCGCGTTTCGAAAGGAAACTGCCCGAGCTTTACCGCGCCATAGGCCCTTTCATCCTCATCCTGCTGGTGATGCTGGCCGTGGTCACCTACCTGCCCTCCATCAGCCTTATCGGGCTGAAATAAAAAAGGCGTCGCCCGCGCGCCGCCTTTTCCGCCCGCCCCGGGCCTACTGCTCGCAGGCGGTCTTGTCGAACTTTATCTCGGAATTCTCCCCGACGTTAAGCTGGTCCTTCCTGCCCACGATGGTGGCGCTGGGCCCGATGAGCGAACCGCTCAGGTTTATATTGAGGATGGAGGCTTTTTCGTTCACGATAGAGTCCGAGATCATCGAGGAATCTATGCGCGCCCCGTCGCCTATGGAAACGTACGGGCCGATGATGGAATTCTCGATCTTCGCCGACGGAGAAATATACACCGGGGGAATGATCAGGCAGTTCCCGGCCTTGGGGGAGAATTTTTTGCTGTCCAGGATGTAGCGGTTGGTCTCCAGCAGGGTTTCCGGCTTGCCGCAATCGTGCCAGCCTTCTATGGTCACCGGCTTTAACTTATGGCCAGCCCGCACCAGCGCGGCCAGCGCGTCCGTGAACTGGACCTCCCCCTTCGTAGTCTTGCCCGAATCCACCACTTTCTGCAGGCTGCCGTAGAGCAGCGAGGAATCGCGGAAGGAATAGATGCCCACTATGGCCAGGTTGGTTTTCGGACGCTCCGGCTTTTCCACCATGCTCGTGATATAGCCGTTCTTTACTTCCACCACGCCGAAGCGGCGCGGGTCCGCCACTTCCTTAACGGCAATGCAGTCGTCCTTCGAGCCGAGGAATTTGCCCAGGTCTGCGGAAATTATGGTATCCCCCAGCATCACCACCACGGGGCCGGCCACCGCGCTGCGCGTCAGCCAGATGGCGTGCCCCAGCCCCTTGGGGTCCGGCTGCTCCACGTAGGAAACTTCGAGCCCGGGGTAGCTGCGGCCCACGTATTCCTTTATTTTCTCGCCCAGGTAGCCGATGACCAGGCAGATCTTCTTTATGCCGGAGGCGGAGACTTCGTCGAGGATATGGCCGATTATGGGCTTGTCCCCGACGGTAAGCAGCACCTTGGGGTAGGTATGCGTGTGCGGGCGCAGGCGCGTCCCCGCCCCGGCCACCGGCACCACCGCGGTAAATTCATTCTTTTTCATAAAGCACCTCGACAACAGGATATAGTATTTAAAATGCCCGCACAACCCGGCCGGCTCAGTCTTCCGTCATCTGCCGCATGACTTCCGCGTAGTCGGCGGCTTTTTTCACGCCGGCTTTCGAATACTTTTTTGAGTCCCAGAAATTGGGGCGCGCCAGCACCGTGCGGTAATCGGCCAGCGCCGCGTCGCGCTGCCCGGTCAGGTCCCTGACCTGCGCCCGCCGCATATAGCAATAGGTAACCCAGCCTTTTTCCGGGAACCCCGTCTTTTCAATGCCCTCGGTCAGCCAGTCCAGGGCTTCCCCGTAGCGCCGCAGAGCGATCAGCGCGTCGCCGGCCGCGAGATAGATCGAACCCAGCTGCTGCTCCAGCCCCTTCTGCGGCTTTATCTGCCAGGCGCCCAGGAAAGCCTCGGCCTCCTCCAGCACGCCGGCCCAGTCCTGCGCCTGCACGTGCGTCATTATCTCGCCCAGGCGGAAAAGCATGTTCGCCGGGTCCTGCGCGCGCAGGTCCGCGCATTCCGCGAAGGCCGCTTGATAATCTTTTTCATGTCGCGAATATATCTCTATAAGGAAAATGCGCGCCTCCAGCTTGAAAAAACGTCCCTTTTCGCGGGCCGTCCGGACATATTCCATGCCCCGCTCCCTGTCGCCCCCGGCAAAAAGCTTGGCGGCGAACCCCAGCGCGCCCGGCAGCACGGCCGCATAGTAATCGAAGATCCCCAGTCCCAGGTAGGCGTCATACACCGCCGGGTTGGTCTCGACGCATTTTTTCAGGAACTTGCGCGCCTTCCGGCCCCGGCTGTAAGCTTTGAACCAGCTGCGCTGTACCGAGTACCAGCGGCCCTGCAGGCCGTAGGCGGTGCCCATAAAAAAATACGCCTGGTCCAGGTCCCGCCCCTGCTTTATCATCTTTTTGGAGAGCTCAATGACCTTATCGGAATTGGAAATAAACTCTTTCTCTACGCCCTTAAGACCGGGCTCCATGTCGAAATTCTGGGAATAGCGCCACCAGGCCAGCGCGGCCAGCGCGCAATACCCGGCCGGGCTGTCCGGGGCCAGGACGGTTATTTCTTTAAACTCGCCCTCCGCCTTGTCGAACTCGAGCCGGTACATGTAGGCGATGCCGCGGTCATAGCGCTCATCGGCGCCCGCGCTGAGCACGAAGGGCCGCGTCGACGCGTTCAGGCCGATAAGGGCCGGGCCGAGCTCGTCATCGGCCGCGGGCAGGAGGAAATCCGTTGTCCCGGCGCACAGCGCGCGCGGAACAAGCAGCATCAGCGTAAATACTATTTTTCTCATATCATCCCCGGTATTCAGAGCAGCATGGAAACAGCCAGCAGCGCCAGCACGGCCACGGACAGCAGGGCGAAGTAAAGCTCGCCCCCGCGCCAATAGCCGTAGATAAGCATGCCCACGCGCGCGACCGGCGTAAGCAGCAGCGCCAGCAGCCCGGCGCGCAGCAGCGGCGCGCCGGACGAAAAACCTGAAACCGTAAAAGCAAAACCGGAAAAAAGCAGGAAAAGGCTCAGGAAAACCCCGGCCAGCAGGGTGCGCTGTATAAGTTTGGCGAAGTGTTTTTCGGAAAACATACTATACGGCCTTGAGCAGCATTTTTACCGCCACCAGCAGCGTCAGCGCGCCGAAAGCCAGCTGCAGTTTTTCGGAGCGGACCCGGTACAGGGCGTAGATCCCGAGGAAAGAACCCATTAAAACTCCCGCCACGATCACCGCCGTAAGTTCCAGGGGGATCAGGCCCCGGCGGAAATACACGTAAGCGCTGGCGGCCGCCGAAACGCCTATGATGAAATTGCTGGTGGCGGCCGCGGCTTTCATCGGCACGCCGCACAGCAGGTTCATGACCGGCACCTGCACTATGCCGCCGCCGATGCCGAGCAGCCCCGACAGGGAGCCCGCGAAGAAAGAGAGGAGGGAAGCCGGGGCGATGCGCTTCACCGCGTAAGGGGTATGCGCCGCCAGCGCCGGGTCGAAGAAGGAGGCGTCCAGGGCCGAGGCCCCGCCCGCCGGCGGAGGCGGCTCCGCCGCGGCCATTTTCCGCGGCCTTCTTCCTTTCAGGAACATCAGCGCCGAAACGGGGAATAAAAAAAGCGCGAACAGCAGCTGCAGCGCCGCGGCGGGCAGGCGGCCGGCCGCCAGCGCCCCGGCCAGGGACCCCAGAGCCGTGGTGACCTCCAGCGTTATGCCCAGCCTGATATTGGCAAGCCCCCGCTCCACGTTCACGGCCGCCACGGCGCTGGAGGTGGCCACGATGGCCACCAGCGACGCGGCCACCGCCTGGTGGATGGGCAGTTTCAGCGCCAGGACCAGGAAGGGCACCATGAAAATACCGCCGCCGATGCCCAGCGCGGAGCCCGCCAGGCCGATAAAGACCCCGAAAAAAATAAGGATGGAGAAATTCAGCGCGTTCAATTCGGACATGGTACGCTACCCGGCGGCGCCCAGGAACCGGCGGGCCTCGGCCTCGCCGATGTCGAAGGCGCGCCCGCATTTTACGCCGTCGAACTCCAGCAGGTTCAGCCCCAGGTCCGCCGGGGGCTTGATAAGGTGCACTTCGGGCTCGGACTTGATAAAGACGCGGGATTCGTAGATCTTCTGCGTATGGATAGCGAGCATGCGGCGCACCTTCCGCTCGAAAAAGCTGACCGGGCCGACGGCCTTGTGGTCCAGGTCGGCGTCGCGGGAATTGCCTATCATGATCACGGTGCGGCAGCCCTCGAAAAGGCTGAGGTTGATGGTGGCGATGCCGATAACCCCGCCGTCCACCAGATGGTACCGGCGGCCGTGCTCCTCCACCGGCACCGGCGGGAACACCATAGGGATGGAGCAGCTGGCCATCAGCGCGTCGGTGAAGGAGAGGTTCTGCCCCAGCGTCGAACCGTCGAAACGGGCGATATAGGGCAGCTTAAGCTCCACCGCGTGGCTGATCACGTAGAACTTTATCTTGCGCGGGAACTGCGGCCCGCTGCGCGCCAGCCAGCCGTTGAGGAAGTTATATACCGGCTCGTTCGAGAAAAAAGTAAGCTTGGCCAGCCGGTTCTGCAGGAAGAAGCCCGCCTTGTTCAAAAAGCTGCCCCCGTCGTGCTGATAGATCTCCAGCGGGATATTGAAATAGCGCGGGCTCAGGCTGAGGATCTTCGAGTGCGTCATGCCGCGCCAGATCTGGCGCAGCTCGCCGGTCTTGTTGTAGCAGTAGGCCGCCCCGTTGAGGGAGCCCACGCTGAAGCCTGCCACGGCGTCGAAATGCAGCCCCTGGGCGACCAGCTCGGCCAGCACCCCGGATTGCCAGGCCCCCAGCGCGCCGCCGCCGCACAAGAATAATCCTATAGGACGCTTGAACTTGAACATTCGGCCCTGTCTATATCTTTGCAAAAATATTAGAATGTAATTGTAGCACAAGTGCACGGGTAGTTGTTTATGCCCCGCAGCCCTTGGCTTATACGCAGGCCGTCCCTGGCGCAGCTCCCGGCACGGCGCTCAACCTTGAGAGTTCAATGTCCGATTACGCGATAATAGCAGGCCTGGCGCTCATAATGGGTTTTACCCTGGTGCTTCCTTTCTCCGTGAAACGGGTGGAGGAAGACCTGGAGGCTTTCCTTTTCGTCATGGGCCTGGCGGCCGTAAGCATCTCCGGGCTCTGGAATCTGCATTTGGTCAAAGAAGCCCTGACCGAACCGCTGGCCATTACCGCGGCCGTTGGCGGGGTGGGCTGGCTGTTCAGCCGGGTGCGCGGCCGCCTGAGCGGCGCGCTGAAGTTCCTCATAAAAAAACTCGGCCTGCGCGGCGCAATTTTTGCGATAGTTGCGGGCCTGGGCCTGGGCTCCAGTTTTTTTACCGCCATCGTGGCGGCCATAGTGCTGGCGGAAATTGTGACGCTGCTCAGGCTTAACCGCGCCTACGAGATAAAGCTCACGGTCTACGCCTGCTACGCCATAGGGCTGGGCGCCGCGCTGACGCCGCTGGGCGAGCCGCTGTCCACCATCGTGACAGCAAAACTGAAGGGCCCGCCGCATGACGCTAATTTCTTTTACCTGCTGCAGCAACTCGGGGCCTGGATAATCCCCGGGGTACTGTTGTCGGCGGCGCTGGCCGCCCGCGGGGCGCAGACAGCGGCGGAGGCCGGCCCCGGCCTCAGAGAAGACGCTCACGATAAACTGCGCGACATCGGCCTGCGCGCCCTTAAGGTTTACATCTTCGTGATGGCGCTGATCTTCCTGGGCGCCGGCCTGGGCCCGCTGGCGGACCGCTTCATGACCCGGATGCCCACCTGGGCGCTGTTCTGGGCCAACTCCATTTCGGCCATACTCGACAACGCCACGCTGGCGGCCGCCGAGATCTCCCCGGCCATGACCGACATGCAGATAACTTTCATCCTGCTGGGGCTGCTGATCTCGGGCGGCATGCTCATCCCCGGCAATATCCCGAACATCGTCAGCGCCGGCAAGCTCGGCATCAAATCCCGCGAGTGGGCGAAGGCCGCGCTGCCCTACGGCGCGTTCCTGATGATAACGTACTTCATACTTTTAAGCGTGCTGCTCGGATAACGGCGCGACTGCATTAGGAGGAACAACAATGAAAGACTGGAACTGGAAAACGATAATAGAGCCCTTCAAGATCAAAAGCGTGGAGCCGCTGGGGGTAACCACCAGGGAAGAGCGCCTGCACGCGCTCGCGTCAGCGCATTATAATCTCTTCAATATCCGGGCGGAAAAGGTGCTGATAGACCTGCTCACAGACAGCGGCACCGGCGCCATGAGCGCGGCCCAGTGGGGCGGCATCATGAACGGGGACGAATCCTACGCCGGGGCCCGCAGCTATTACAATTTCGAGACCGCGGTAAAAGGCCTGACCGGCTTCGAAGAGGTGATCCCGGTGCACCAGGGCCGCGCGGCGGAAAAGATACTTTTCTCCGTGATAGGCGGCAAGGGCAAGTTCATCATCTCCAACTCTCATTTCGACACCACCCGCGCCAACGTGGAATTTTCCGGCGCCGAAGCGATGGACTTCCCCGTGAAGGAAGCGCTGGACTTCGACAAGCCCGCCCCGTTCAAAGGCAACGCCGACGTGGCGGCGATGACCCGGTTCATAAAAGAAAAGGGCGCCGCCAACATCCCGCTGTGCGTGATGACGGTCACCAACAATTCGCTGGGCGGCCAGCCGGTGTCCATGGAGAACCTCAAAGCCGTGCAGAACCTCTGCCGCAAATACGGCATCCCGATGTTCCTGGACTGCGCGCGCTTCGCCGAGAACGCCTATTTCATAAAGCTGCGCGAGAAGGGCTACGCGCAGTGCCCCGTTAAAGAAATAGCCCAAGAAATGTTCGAACTGGCCGACGGCGCCTGGATGAGCAGCAAGAAGGACGCGCTGGTCAATATCGGCGGCTTCCTGGCCATGAACAACCGCGACTGGTCCGCCAAGGCCCGCCAGATGCTGATCCTCACCGAAGGCTTCAACACCTACGGCGGCCTGGCCGGCCGCGACCTGGAGGCCATAGCCATAGGCCTCAGCGAAGTGCTGGACGAGAACTACCTGCAGTACCGCATCCGTTCCTCGGCTTACCTGGGCGAAGGCCTGCTCAAGCACGGCGTGCCCATAATCAACCCGCCCGGCGGCCACGGCGTATACGTGAACGCGAAAAAATTCCTGCCGCACATCAAGCCCGGCGACTTCCCGGCGCAGTCGCTGGCCTGCGCGCTGTACCTGGAGGGCGGCATCCGCGGCGTGGAGATAGGCTCGCTGATGTTCGGCAAAAGGGACGCCAGGGGCAAGTTCCTGCCCGCCGCCATGGAGCTGGTGCGCCTGGCCATCCCGCGCAGGGTCTACACCCAGAGCCACATCGACTATGTCATAGAGGTTTTCGGCAGCCTGGCCTCCGGCAAGAAAAAGATCAAAGGGCTGGAGATCGTAGAGGCGCCGGCGATCCTGCCGCACTTCTCGGCGAAGCTTAAGCCGGTAAACACCTGATACCGAGGGCAAATGTTCAACAAAAAAGAGCGCATTTCAAAGATCAGGCCGGAGCTGGAAGCCATCGTCGGCGCGGGCAATGTCCGCACCGACGAGGCCGAGATACTGATGTATTCCTACGACGCCGGCATGGCCCGCGCGCGGCCGGAAACGGTGATAAGCTTCAATTCTACGGCGGAGGTGGCTCCCGTAGTAAAGATCCTGCACCGCGAGGGCATCCCTTTCCTCCCCCGCCTGGCCGGGACCAACCTTTCCGGCGGAACCATCCCGCTGAAAGGCGGCGCCATCCTTAACCTGGCCCGCCTGAAGAAAATACGCCAGATCGACACCGCGGCGCGCTGCGCCCTGGTGGAGCCCGGCGTGGTCAACCTGGACCTGCAGAAAGCGCTGGAGCCGCTGGGCTTTTTCTACGCGCCGGACCCGGCCAGCCAGAAGGTTTCCACCATCGGCGGCAATATCGGCGAGAACGCCGGCGGCCCGCTGTGCCTCAAATACGGCGTCACCACGGACAACGTGCTGCGCCTGGAAGTGGTAACCCCCGACGGCTCCGTGAAAACCTGGGGCTTCAGGGATACCGGGCCGGACCTGATGAGCCTGCTGACCGGCTCCGAGGGCACGCTCGGGATAGTCATCAGCGCCTGGCTGAAGATCCTCCCCCTGCCGCGCTGCATCAAGACGGCCTCCGCCGCTTTCCCGTCCATGGAAACCGCCATCGCCGCCGTAACCGCGATAATCGGCGGCGGGATAGTTCCCCGGGCGCTGGAAGCCATGGACCGCGTTTCGCTGGACGCCGCGTTCAACGGCAAACGCAACCCTTTCCAGGCGGACATAGAAGCCGTGCTGATCATAGAGCTGGACGGCTCCGACCCGGTGAAGGTAAAAAAAGAGATGGCCGCCGTAGAGAGCGTCTGCGCCGCCCACTCCTGCGCGGAATTCAAGACCGCCGCCGACGAGGCCGAGCGCGAACTGCTGTGGGCCGCGCGCAAGGGCGCCTACCCGGCCATGGCGCGCCTGGCGCCCGACGTGCTGGTGGAGGACGGCGTAGTGCCGCGCCCCAGGCTGCCCGAAGCCCTGCGCGAGACGCGTGAGATCCTTTCCAGATACAAGCTCACCGCCGGCCTGCTGTTCCACGCCGGCGACGGGAACCTGCATCCCAACATCATCTTCGACCGCCGCGACCTGCAGGAGGTCAAGCGCGTGAAAAAAGCCGGCCACGAGATCCTGAAAGCCTGCATCAAGCTCGGCGGCACCGTTTCGGGCGAGCACGGCATAGGCGTGGAAAAAAGGGTGGCGATGAACTGGCTTTACGGCCCCTCGGAGCTGGAGTTCTTCGGCAAGATAAAAAAAGCTTTCGACCCCAAGGACCTGGCCAATCCCGACAAGATCCTGCCGGTGGCGGAAGACAAGCCCGCCGGCTCCGCGGGCCTCAGCGACAAGGCCGCCATGAGCCCCGAAGCGCGCGGCATTATCGACGAACTGCGGCTGCGCTCCATGAGCGGCACGCCCTCGGCCGTAACGGGCCTGGGCACCCGCCTGAAACCTGAGCGGATAACGCAAGGGGCCCGGCCGCTGGAGCTGCGCGCCCTGGCCGGCGAGCCGCAGATAGACCGGGAAAACCTCACGGCGCGCGCCGAAGCCGGGCTGCCGCTGGAAGAGTTCCGCCGGCGCCTGCGGGCGGCCGGCCTGGACCTTGAACTGCCGGACCTCAAGGGCAGCGTGGGCGGCCTCATAGCCTCGAAAGCCTGCCCGGCTATCCGGGAAGTGCTGCTGGGGCTGGAGATCGCCTCCGCGGACGGCTCACTGATGGAATTCGGCGGGAAAACGGTGAAGAACGTGGCCGGCTACGACGTGGTACGCCTGCTGTGCGGCTCCATGGGCGCGTACGCCGTGATCCTCGCCGCCACTTTTTCCGTTTCCCCCCGCGCCAGGCGCGAAGCGCACGGCGGGGAGACCGCCCACTGGGACTCTTTCGAGCCCGACGAGTACCACCGCCGCCTGAAAAAAGAATTAGACCCGGGCAACCTGCTGAACCCCTGGATCTACCAAGAAAAATGATCAAACACGACCACAGAAGAGCCGATGATTCCCTGGAAAAAGCCCGCAGGGAATTTACCTCGTCCACCGCCGGCGGCGCGGACGGGCGCCTGCTCAGCGCCACCAATGAACTCTACCCGCATGACGCGGCGCCAAAGCACCTCGGCGCGCTGCTCACCGACCTGGGCGAAAAGACCCTGTACGACGCGGCCTCGCAGTGCAACCGCTGCGGCTACTGCGAAACCGTCTGCCCCACTTACACGCTCAGCGGCCGGGAAACTTTATCCGCGCGCGGCCGCAACCAGTTCATGCGCCTGCTGGTGGAAGGCAAGGCGAAGAACGCGGCCGACGCCGAAGAAGCCCTGTTCACCTGCCTGCTGTGCGGCGCCTGCACCAGCGCCTGCTATGCCAAGGTGCCCACTCCCGATATCGTGCTGGAGGGCCGCCGCACGCTGGACGGCTACGGGGACAATTTCCTGGCCAGGGGAGCCGTCCTTACGCTGCTCAACGCGCCCTGGCTGTTCGCGCTGTGGCTGAAGCTCTGCTACCTGGTGAAGCTGACCGGCCTGCCGCGCCTGGCGGGCGCCATGGGGCTTTACCATTTGATAGGGATGCCCGGCCTGGCCGAGGCTGAAGGCTCGGTGAACAAGGTGCCGCTGCGCTTCGCGGCCGAGATCCTGCGCAAGGACCCGGACCTGCTCCCCGCCAGCAAAGCCGTCATAAACTGGGCTTACTTCGCCGCCTGCGGCCCCAATTACCTGTTCACGGACGTAGCCATGGCCACGGTGCGCCTGCTGAAGAAGCACTCCGGGGACGGCGTGTTCATAGCGAACCAGTGCTGCGGCCTGCTGGCCCATAATTACGGCCGGCTCGAGGACGCCCGCGAATTCGCGCGCCGCAACATCCTGCGCTACGAGGAGCTCAAAGCGGTGCACGGCGACTTCCCGATACTTGCCGATTGCGCCTCCTGCACGGCCTTCATGAAATCTTACGAACAGCTCTTTACCGGCGACGAGGCCTGGCGCTCCCGGGCGAAAGACTTCGCCGGCGCGGTCAGGGACATCCTCGAATTCTTCAAGCCCGAGGACCTGGCCCCCACTACCAGGGCGCAGCAGGCGGCGCACGGGGTGGTGACCTATCACGATTCCTGCCGGGCCTGCCACGGCCAGGGCATCCGGCGCGAGCCCCGCGCCGTCATCCGCAAATTCGTAGGGCGCCGCTATGTCGAGCTGCCGGAAAGCGAATGGTGCTGCGGCGGGGCCGGGGCCTTCGCTTTCACGCAGCCGGAGATCGCGGCGAAAGTGCTGGACCGGAAACTGCGCAACATCGCCTCTATCCAGGCCGAGACGGTAATAGTGGGCGGCACTTCCTGCCTGATCCAGATAAACGCCGGGCTCAGGGCCGCCTACCCCGGCGCGGAAGCCGTGCATTACAGCGTCTTCCTGGACCGGAAAACCAACGGGAACGGTTAGCTAAATGCTAAAATACCTATATGACCAGGGTTGAAGAGCTAGAGAACAGGCTGCGCCTGCTTGTAAATTTCGGAGGGGTCGTTTCCAAGGAAACGAACCTCACCAAGCTGCTTGAGCTGATCGCCGAGCAGATCCGGACCATCATCAATTGCGACCGCTGCAATGTTTTCATCCTCGACCGCCACACCAACGAGCTCTGGTCCAAGGTAGCCCTCGGCATGCAGAACACGGAGATCCGGGTGCCTTTCGGCAAAGGCATCGCCGGGCACGTCGCCTCTTCCGGGCAGATCCTGAACATCCAGGACGCCTACCAGGACCAGCGCTTCAGCCACGACCTGGACCGCCTTACCGGCTACCGCACGCGCAGCATCCTGGCAGCGCCGCTGCGCAACGTCAGCGGCAGCATCATCGGCGTGTTCGAAGCCACCAACAAGGTCGGCCAGGGTTTCAATATCGACGACGAGGGCATCCTGCAGCTGATCAGCTCCCTGGCCGCCTCGGGCATCGAGAACGCCCAGCTTTACGAAAGCCTGTCGAAGTCGCAGTTCGAGACCATCTACCGCCTGGCCTCCACCGCCGAATACCGCGACCAGCACGACACGGCCATCCACCTGCGCCACATCAGCGAATACTCCGCGCTGATCGCCCACGGCCTCGGCCTCCCTGAAAGGGAAATAGAGAACATCCGCTATTCCAGCCCGCTGCACGATATCGGCAAGGTGGGCATCTCGGACGCCATCCTGCTCAAGCCGGGCAAGCTTACCGCCGACGAATTCGACGAGATGAAGAAGCACACCGTTTACGGCGCAAAGATCCTGTGCAACGCGGAGAGCCTGCTGCTGCAGGTGGCCTGCAAAGTAGCCGCCTCCCACCACGAGAAATTCGACGGCACCGGCTATCCCGCCCGCCTCAAAGGCGAGCAGATCCCCGTATACGCGCGGGTGGTGTCGGTAGCCGACGTCTTCGACGCCCTCTGCATGCAGCGCGTTTACAAACCCAAGTGGGACCCGGAAAAAGCCAGGCAGTATATCCTCGAAGAGAGCGGAAAATCCTTCGACCCGGCGGTAGTGGACGCCTTCGAAAAAGTCTACGGCGACATATTGAAGATGCAGATGATGGGCGACGGGAAAACCACCATCATCCCCGGCATCACGAAAGAGCTCAACAAGCACACCTACTGACGCCGGCGCCGCCCTCACGAAAAAGAGCCTGAAACTTTCAGGCTCTTTTTGCATCAAATAAGTACAAGCAAAGGAATGGAATTAAGGGGACAGTTTACTTAATTATTCAATTCTTGCTTTTTCAGACTCTGCGGTGAATATAGGAGGCGACCATGAACGAAATGAACATCACCTTTCCGGGCGGCAAGAAAGTCAACGCACAGTGGCACGGTTTTGAAATAGCCACCGACCAGCCGGCCGCCGGCGGCGGCGAAGGGTCGGCACCCACCCCCTTCGACCTGTTCCTGGCTTCGCTGGGCACCTGCGCGGGCATCTTCGCCCTCGGTTTCATCCAGTCCCGGGGGCTCTCGACGGAAGGCCTGGGGATAACGCTTTCATTCGAGCAGGACGCGGCCACGCACCTGCTGAAAAAAGCCTCTTTCCGCATCGCGCTGCCGAAAGATTTCCCCCCTAAATACACCGCCGCGGTGATAAAGGCCGCCGAGCAGTGCCTGGTCAAGCGCACCATGGACAACGCGCCGGTATTCGAAATAACCGCAGAATAAAAGCCAGTTGACGAGCCGGTCTGCGCGGGGCAGGGGTTCATCGGGCGCGGGGTCGGGCACACCGTGCCCGCCCCTCATCACTCAGTCGCGGCGCTTACGCAAGCCGCTCCTTCCGCGAAGGCCCGATGAACCCCTGCCCCGCGCAGACCTGAGCCTCACAACATGAAGAATGGAGGAGCCTGCTGCAGGGACCGGATAAGCAAACCCTCACGGAAGGCGAGGTGAGGCCCGGCTTTAGAGCGAGGCATAATTA
>DAOPZW010000039.1:0-21335 GCA_035353595.1 Elusimicrobiales bacterium
TGCTGCGGCGTCAGCGGCGTATCCTGCAGCAGGCCGGTCATGCCTATAATGGCGTTCATCAGCGTGCGGATCTCGTGGCTCATATTGGCCAGGAATTCCGATTTCAGGCGGGCCAGATCCACGGCTGCGTCCCTGGCGCGGCGGATCTCGGCTTCCGCGGCCTTCTGCGTGGTGATGTCGCGCACCGTGGCCTGGAGCCCGGTTTTACCGTTCAGCTCTATCCTGTTGAACAGGGTCATGGCGGGGAATTCGCCGCCGCTGAGCCTTTTATGGGTCCATTCGAAATAGCAATGCCCCTCTTCCATGGCCCTGCCTATCATCTGGCTGATCAGCACGGAGGAAAGTTCTCCTCCCGGCTGGCGCTCGGGGGAGAGGTCCTGCTGCCCCAGGCCGGAAAGTTCCTCCGCGGTTTTTACTCCGAACATGGCCAGCGTAGCCGGGTTGGCGCCGGTCAATTCCCATTGCGGCGGGAAAAGCGTCATCATGGCGTCGGACGAGGACTGGAAAATGATGCGGTGCCGCGTCTCGCTGTCGCGCAGCGCCGCGTCGAGGCGCTTGCGCTCGGTGATATTGGTGAAGATGCTGCGCGTGGAATAAGGTTTCCCGTCCTTGAACTGGCAGCTGGAACTGCCCAGCACTTCCACCCGCCTGCCGTCCTTGGCCAGGAAAACGGCCTCTATGTCGTGCATGCTCTCGCCCGCCAGGCAGCGCCCGAACATAGCCAGGCAATGCGGGCGGCAATCCGGGTGCAGAATATCGCCCATGTTCATCTTTTCCAGTTCGGCGGGAGAGTAGCCCAGCGTTTCCAGCCAGGCCGGGTTAACGTAAACGAACCGGCCCTCCGGCGTAACGCTCTGTATCAGGTTGGCGGAATTCTCGAAAAGGTCCCGGTAGCGCTCTTCGCTTTCCCGCAGCGCGTCCCGCGACCGTTTCGCATCCGTGATGTCCTCCTTCACGGCCACGAAGTTGGTGATCTTCCCGGAGCCGTCCTTGACCGGCGAGATGGAGGCGGTCTCCCAGAACAGTTCGCCGTTCTTTTTTTTGTTATGGAACTCGCCCCGCCATTCCCTGCCCGCCAGTATTTCCAGCCACATGGCCCGGTAGCTTTCCGACGGCGTCTCGCCGGATTTAAGGATGCGCGGGTTCTGGCCCCGCGCTTCCTCCAGGGTGTAGCCGGTAATCTCGGAGAATTTCGGATTAGCGTACTCTATACGCCCGTCGACATCGGTGATCACCACGGAAACCGGGCTGGCTTCCACGGATTTCCACAGCTTGCGCATTTCCGCTTCCGCGCGGCGGCGCTCGCTGATGTCCAGCGCCACCCCCAGGAAGCCGATCATTTTCCCGTCGTGGTCGCGCACGCCGGTGACCGTAAGTTCCACTTCCACCTTGGAGCCGTCCTTGCGCACATAGGTCCAGTCCCGCTTGTCAAAAGCGCCGCCGCGGGCCAGTTCCACCAGCACGTTGAACCCTTGCACGGGCCGGCCGAACTGTTCGGTCAGCTCCCGGCCGCGGGCTTCAACTTCAGCGGGCAGGTGTATACGTTCCGGCGTCTCCCGGCCGATCATTTCCTTGGCGTTGTAACCCAGCAGTTTCTCGGCGCCGGAGTTAAAAAGCGTGATGGTGCCGTCCAGGGCGGTGGCGATGATGGAAACCTGGCTGGCCGCGGACAGCACGCCTTTAAGCTGGGCGTGCGCGTCCCCCAGCGCTCCCTTGGCCATGCTCAGGTCGGTGGTGATGTCGGTAATGGCATGCCCCGTCTCCTGCAGGCAGGTCACCATGCCGTCGTGCTGGCGGATAAGTTCCCCCACTTCGTCCTGCTGCGCGGAAGCGAAGCGCCCCGCCGTCATGGAGAACATCATGTCATAGTCGCCGCGGACTATCTGCTTGGTCACTTCGGCCAGCCTGCGCAGGTCCGTAGCCACGGCAAAGGTCTGCTTCCCCAGCGCCGTCACAGGGCCCAGCACGCGGCGGCGCGCCAGCAGGTAAGCCTGTATCACCAGCAGCAGCTGCGCGCCCATCAGCACCATGATAAAGCGCAGAAAGATCTTGCTGCGGCGCTCGGAATGCGACAGGGAGTGGTCCGTACGCGCGTCTACCAGTGCGAGGAATTCCTCTATGGGCCGCATGATGCGCGCCTTTTCCACGTGGTACGCGGCGTCGTAAAGGATACGCCGGGCCAGCGCGCCGTCCGGGGCGCCGCGCCGCGTATAAGCCCCCTGCGCGTCGGGATAGAGCCCCTTCAACGCGTTCATGGCCCGCTCTTCAATTTTAGCCAGGGCGTCGGAATTGGCCTGCGCCTCGGCCAGCTTGGCCCTCTCGTCAGCGTTCAGCGGAAAGGAATCCACCAGTTGCCTGAACGAGACGGTCCTGGTGCCCGCCCGGCCGAAATTATCCTGGGCAGAGATAAAGTCCCAGTAGCTGCGCCGGTAATTTTCGGGGCGCGGCGCGGCTCCGTCGCGGATGGCCAGCACTTCGCGGTAATACTGCTCGTATTTTGCGTCGCCGGTAATGGAGAAGGTGCGGGCGAAACGCGTAAGGTCGTCAGAACTCTGCCTGAGTTCGTCGGCCAGTATATAAGCTTCCACTTTGGTGCGCTGGGCCTCCAGCACCAGCAGGTGACGGGCGTATGCCATGTAAGCCACGCCGGCCATGGACAGCAGCAGCAGCAGCGAAGCCGAAAAATATATGTTGGCCAGACGTCTTATCGTCATTAGGTGTTATGATAACAAAAAAACACGCTTATTATATCCTTGGGATGTATTAACTCAGCCGGGCGCCACGCGCCGCGGCCCTGCCCGGAACATTCCGGGCGGAAACCGCCGTTGAAGGAAAGCATCTGTTATTCTGGGGTAACCGGCCGGCCGCGCTACCGGGCCGCGCCGGAGAACTGCTGTTCGAGTTCGGCCGCCATGGAGGAGACCGCTTTGGACCGGGAATTCCTGGCGGCGCTGATCAGCTGCAAAGCCTGGCCGGCGTCGCCGGTGCCGGCCTGCAGCACTCTTTCCGCCCTTTTCAAAGCCATTATCGCCGGATAAGCCAGGGTAACCTCCACGCCGGTGTTAACGTGGCCGGGCTCGGCTTTCATCGCCCGGGAACAATTTTCCAGGCTGAGGCAGGGCGGTTCGCCGACCACGGCCTGCATGAATTGCCAGTCCTCTGCGGTTTTCAGGTTCCGGCCCAGCAGGTACACCACGGTGCCGCGCTCATTGCGGCTTTCGGCCGGCAGCTGCCGGTATTTCTGAATAAAAAGGCGTTTGGCCTGCGGCGAGAGGTCGTTAAAGGCGCTGTCCAGCCTGGGGTCATTGTCGTTTTTGGACGACAGTATTTCTTCGAGTACGGCCAGCCTGGCCGCGGCCTCGGCGGCGGGGTTCGGCGCCGGCGCCGCGGGCTGCGCGGCGCGGGAACCGGCAACGGCGGCCGGCGAAGCAGCGGGCCGTTCAGTAGCAGCCGCGGCCGGCTGCGGCGCGGCGGCACCGTTCCCGGGCGCACCGGGCTGGGCGTTGTTCTGAACTGTTATTGGCGGCAGCGGTTCGTAAGTGGCCAGGCTGGTCTCCTGCTTTTTCCTGGAAGCCTGCCAGCCCAGCAGCAGCGCCACGACCACGGCTACAACAATATACCCGGTCCTGGTCATTTATAGATGTCGGCTTTGATCGCAGCCTTGGCCTTGGCGTCCACTATGCGGTTAAGCTGGTCGTCGGCGTACATCCCGGCGTCCATCATCACCTTCTCGGTGCAGTTGGTGCAATAGCGCTGTATGTTCTTGAGCATTATCAGGGAAGAGCCGTAGGAGCCGTAAGGGGTTATATCGCAGGCGCCGCTCTCGCCCACCAGCGAAGCGCCGGTCCAGATGCTGTGCACGTCGTTGCCGTTGGCGTCCTGGAAAGGATCGGGACAGTCCGCATGATGCCAGTTATGGTTCTTGCTTTCCGTGTGCCTGGATTCGTGGAACACTATCATAACCCTGGCTATCTGCGGATGGCTGAACTTGATATAGTTCTGCGTCAGCCACATCTTGGTATTGGACTGGAAGGGGATCACGCAGGCCACGGCCAGGGCGCTGCCGCAGCCGTTCATGCCTACGGACTTCACGCGGTCATTGAAGAAAGTCGTATAGTCGGCGCCGTTGACCCGGCCGAAAATACCGCTGTGCAGCGCGGAAGTTTTCTGGGAAGTGATGGTGCCGACAAACCCGAGGTCCTGCAGCATCTGCGTCTTGATGTTAGCGGGCACATCTGCGGCGAAAACGGGCGCCACTTTCGGGCCCTGCGTGTAAACGGGCTTCGCCGCGGAAACCGGCGCGGGCCTGGCCACGACGGTATTGCCCGCGGAAGACTGCAGCGAACCCAGCGCGCCGGGTTCGCCCGGGGCATCCCTCAGGTCGGCGCAAACCCGGCGGGGATCGTCCGCCTGGTAAAGCAGCACGCCTGTAAGCGCCAATATAAAAGTGAGGATAGAGGTTTTTTTATTCATAGTTGCATTGCCCGCGCGGCAATACACATAGGCTAACAGGCCGCGCGCGGCCTGTCAAGGGCACTCAGGCTCCGTTGGGGAAAGCGGCGGCGCCGGGGGGTTCCGTCAAATTCGCGTCAGATGAACAGCGAAGCCTTGCTGGTGCCGGCCTCGGCCAGGAACTTGGCCACGCCGGCGCTCTTCAGGTTCGGGTAATCTATCATTTCTTCCATCTTGTAGCCCATCAGGTCCATGCTCATCTGGCAGACATAGATCTGCACGCCGGAGTCGGCCGCGGTCTTCATCAGCTGCCCCAGGCTCATCACGTTATGCTTCTTCATGATGCTCTGTATCATGGCCTTGCCCATGCCGCCCATGTTCATCTGGGAGAGTTTAGTGCCATCAGCGCCATTGGGCAGCATCAGCTCGAACATCTTCGAGACTGCGTCCTTGGATACGGTCTTATTCGGGTCTTTCAGCGCCGGAATGGACCAGAAGGTGAAGAACATCACCACTTTCTCGAACATGGCCGCCGCGCCGGTGGCTATGATGAAAGAGGCCAGCAGTTTATCCAGGTCGCCGCTCATCACGACCATCGAGAGCTTGTCCTCCGGGGCGTTGGCCTTCAGGGTCTCCACGTCGGCCTTGAGGGCCGCTACCTGCGCTTCGAGTTCTTTGATGTCAGCCATAGTTTCTCCTTAACTGCCTGAATTCAGACTGAAGGCCGTACCGGCGGCGGCCTCACGGCGCACGTGCTGAAAATAAACGGCCAGCGGCCGGAAAAAGATATGTATCCACTTGGTGAACGGCACCACCAGGATTATCCACACCGTCTCGATGGCGATATTGACCCGGTACAGCAGGGCCAGCAGCAGCGAGGCGGGCCCCTGCGTAACGTTGACGAAATGCGTGGCCAGCATGGAGGCGCCTATCAGGAACATCATGATCACGAACAGCCAGTCGCTGGGGTGCGAGAATTTGGAAGACTCCGCGGTTTTAAAACGCGGCGCAGCGACATGGAACCGCCGCCCACGATTATGGCCAGCCCGGCGTACCAGACCAGCAGGCTGACCGGGCCCAACGGCGTATATTGCTTGCTCAACGGTTCGAGCAGGTGCAGGTTGGAGATCAGCAGCGTCAACGTATAGCCGCTCATCACCAGCAGGTGGGAGAGCCAGCGCCACCAGTCGGTCTGCTCGCAGCCTATAAAGTTCTTCTGCGTGAAACCGTGGATGAAAGTTTCTATGATATGCGCGGGTTTGAACGTCGCCTTTATGCCGCCCAAAGGTTTCACTATCGCGTAACGGTACATATTCAGCACATAGCCGCCCAGCGCTATGGTCACATAAACCGGGAAAGCCATTTCTATTTTTCCCGCCAGCGCGCCGAAGTCGCCTGTATAGCTGTTGTACAACGACAGCACAACGGCGAACAGGCCCGCGGTCAGCCAGGTCTGCAGCCAGCCGTTCTTGTAGAATATCTTCGACAGGCCGGTGATATCGTATTTCGCTATCAGGTAGCGGCGCAAGGCCATCATGTACTCGCCGGGCATGGCCTGGCGCGGGCAGGTAGCCGAACATTCGCCGCAATAATAGCAATGCCATGGCTCTATGCCAGAGGCCAGGTTCTCCTCCAGGCCCACCTGGCCGGCGCGTATCAGTTTGCGCGGGAAAGACGCGTCCTCCTTGGACAGCGGGCAGACGGCGGAACAGTTGCCGCAGTTGAAGCACGCGGAAATGTCGAAGGCGCCGTACTTGCGCACCTCGTCGAGCAGCGCAGGGTTGACCAGCATTATTTAGCCTCCCCGCTCTTCAAAGCGTACTTGGGATAAGTCCCGCGGCCGGGGATGTCCTCCAGTTTGCCGTACTTGCGCAAGCCGGTGACATACCAAAGGGTTTGTTTAGCGTCCAGGCCGGTGGCCGCGGCCAATTCCGGTACGGTTTTCGGGCCTTCTTTCAGCGCGTCGAGCACGGCTTTCTGCGCCTTGTTCTGCGCGGCCACGCGGTCGCGCAGCGCCTGCGGCACCGGTCCGCGGAGTTCATTGAGCTTCTTGAGCTGTTCGGCAAGTTTGACGGTGTTCGCCATACTATTCCTTCGCGATGGCGTCCGCCATCGCGTCGAACTGGTCCAGCGTCCAGCCGGCCACGTCGATGGCGCGGGCGGGGCAGACCGCCACGCAGGCGCCGCAGCCTTTGCACAGCGCCGCGTTGACCGCGGCCAGTTTTTTGCCGTTCTTTTCGGTCATCGTCAGCGCGCCTTCGTAGGAGCACTCGGCGGGGCACAGGCCGCAGCCGGTGCACTTATCCTCGTTGACCACGGCCACGAAAGGCTCCAGCGGGATGTCCGGTTCGGCCAGCAGGATGGCGGCTTTGGCGGCGGCCGTGCCCGCCGAGGCCATGGTCTCGGGCACGTCCATCGGGGCCTGCGCGGCCCCGGCTATGAAGACGCCGGAACTGGCCATTTCCACCGGGCGCAGCTTGGGGTGCACTTCCTGCAGGAAACGGTCCGCGCCGAAGGGCAGCTTCATCTGCGCCGCGATAAGCTTTATGTCGGCGGGCATCATGCCGGTGACCAGCACCAGCAGGTCCGCCTGGATCTCCAGTTCAGTGCCCCAGGTCAGCACGTCCTTCACCTTCACGGTGTGGCCGGCGCTGCCGGCCTTCACCACCGGCTGGTCAGCCTCGTTATGGCGGAAGAAAATTACGCCGTCCCTGGAAGCCTGCTCGTAGTAACCTTCATGCTGCATGCCGTAGGTGCGTATGTCGCGGTAAATATCGTAGACGCGCACGCCGGGGTATTTCGCTTTGAGCCCGTTGGCGGTATGCAGCGCGGCCGTGCAGCAGACGCGCGAGCAATAATCGTTCACTTTGCCGTCAGCCTGCGGCTGATGCACCCCTTCGACCTGGCGCGAACCCACGCAATGTATCATGGCCAGGCTCTTTATTTCTTTGCCGCCGTATTCCAGCCGCCCGGCCGGGGAATTTTTCAGCAGGGCTATGAATTCCGGCAGCGTAACCACGTTAGCGGCCTCGCCGTAGCCGAACTCGCCTTTATGCGGCTTATAATGTTCGAAACCGGTGGCCAGGATAACGGCGCCGGCCTTCACCTGCGCCATCCCGCCGTCCTGCTTCTTAAAATTTATCCTGAAATTCCCCACGAAGCCGCTGACGAATTCTATTTCAGCGCCGGTGTGCACGGCTATTTTCGGTTCGGCCTTTACCAGGTCCTCGAACTTCTTCACCACGGCCGCGCCGTCCTCGCCGGAGGGATAGAGCCGGCCCAGTTCCAACAGCTTGCCGCCCAGGCGGGGCGCCTTCTCCAGGATAACGGCCTCCAGCCCCTTGCCCGCGGCCGCCAGCGCGGCCTTCATGCCGGCCACGCCGCCGCCTATCACCGCCACGCGCTGCTCGGCCGCCACCCGTATGGCGTTGAGCGGGTCCTGTCTCAAAACTTTTTCCACGCCGGCCTGAACGAGCTTAATGGCTTTGGCCGTGGCGCCGTCATGGTCGGCCTTGTGCACCCAGCTCACCTGCTCGCGGATGTTCACGTGCTCGTAAAGGTAAGGGTTGATGCCGGCGCGCTGCAGCACATTGCGAAAAGTGAGCTCGTGCAGGCTGGGCGAGCAGGCTGCCACCACCACGCGGTTCACGCCCAGCTTCTTTATATCTTCCTCCACCAGCCCCTGCCCGTTGGCCGAACACATGAAAGCGTACTCGCGCGCCACGGCCACACCGGGATACTTGGCCAGTTCCGCGGCCACCTTCTTCACGTCCACCACGTCGGAAATATTGCCGCCGCAATGGCAGACGTAAACGGCCACCTTCGGCTCCTGCCGGTAATTATCCTTAGCGCCTGACTCACTGTTTTGTTCGGTCATATATCAAGAGTGCGTTATTTGAAGCCGGGGCCTGACGGGGACATGGGCCCGGCGGGCCTTCACGGAGGCCGAGGCTTGCGTAAGCGCCGAGGCCGAGTGGTGAGGGGCGGCCACGGTGTGGCCGACCCCGCGCCCGACGGACCCATGCCCCCGGCAGGCCCCAATATTTACCAGAACAGTAATCACAGCTTCCTTATATAGTTCACGGCTTCAATAGCGGCCGAGCCGGCGTCCACTACGGAATCGGGGATGTCGCGCGGGCCCTTAACCACGCCGGCGGCGAATACGCCCGCGCCGGCGGTAACGGCGGAAGAAATGGTCTCGTCGGAAAGTTTCACAAAACCGAACTCGTTGTTCTCCGTGCCGAGCTTATAAGCCGAGACGTCGCAGCCAGGCACCAGGCCCTGCGACAGCACGACGAGGTCGTGCTTCACTTCCTCCGGCGCCGAAGTTCCCTCCTGGCGCTCTATGCGCACTACGGGGTTGTGCTCCGCATCCTCGGTAACGCGCGCCACCTTGGCTTTTACGAAATTTATCCCCATGGCCCGGGCATTGTTGTAGAACTGCTCATAGCCTTTGCCGAAAGCGCGTATATCCATGTAGTAGATGGTAATGTCCGCCACCGGCAGCGAGCCGCTCAGCAGGATAGCCTGCTTTATGGCGTACATGCAGCAGACGCGCGAACAATAGGGCACATTGATGCTCTTGTCGCGCGAGCCCGCGCACTGCACATAGGCTATGGAATCCGGCACCTTGCCGTCGGACGGGCGCAGCACGCGGCCGTACGGGCCGTGCGGCGCCAGCAGGCGCTCGGCGGCCATGGGCGACAGCACGTTGGGGAATTCCCCCATGCCATACTGCTTCTTGGCGGTCATAGGCGTGGTCTCATAACCTGTGGCCAGGATAACGGCCTTGGCTTCTATCTCCAGCGGCGCCGGCTCCTGCAAAAAATCTATGCAGTCCTTGGGACACGCGCGGGCGCAGGCGCCGCAGCGTATGCAATGCTCCGGGTGCAGCACCGGGAACTGCGGTATCGCATTGGTGAAAGGGATGGAGATTGTCTTCTTCGCGCCCAGCCCCTGCTCGTACTCGTCAGGCAGGTAGACGGGACAGACTTCCTCGCAGCGCTTGCAGGAGATGCACTCCTTCTCGTCTATATAGCGCGGCTTGCGCGTAACGGCGGCGGTGAAGCTCTTCCCCTCGCGCTTTATGCCGTCGACATTGCAGTAAGTGAAAGTCCTGATGCGCGGATGATGCGAAACCGAAGCCATGCGCGGCGTGGTGATGCAGCTGGCGCAGTCCAGCGTCGGGAACACCTTGCTCAGCGAGATCATCTTGCCGCCGATGCTGGGCGCCTTTTCCACAATAGCCACCGAATAGCCCTGGTCGGCCATATCCAGTGCCGCCTGCAGCCCGGCTATGCCGGACCCCACCACCAGCGCGTCCACCGCTAGCTTTTCGACGGTCTTCATACGGCGGCCACCGCCTTCTCCATCTCGGAGATCTCCTTAAGGAAAGCCGCCCGGCACACGGTGCAGATGGTAGTAAGCTTCAGGCGCGCCGCGGGAATACCCCGCAATTTCATTTTCTCATAAACCCGCGCCACACGCGCCGACAGCCGCGGGTAAGCGCCTTCATAAGGACAGTCCGACCCGGACGACATGATAATGATGCCCGCGATACCCTTGTCGAAAGCCCTGAGATAAAAATCTTCTGGGAACATCACCGGGTCCGGCACCCGTATTATATAGGTACCCGCCCCGTACCCCAGCCGCGCCTGCCCCACGGCATTAGCGCCCGGATAAGAGCTGTGGTTGGTAGTGATTATCAATATTTTCCGATGAGCCATATGCAAAAATTCAGACTAGCCTGCGGCACGCCGGGGACATGGGTCCGGCGGGCCTTCGCGGAGCCTTTCGCTTGCGTAAGCGCGAAAGGCGAGTGATGAGGGGCGCGCACGGTGTGCGCGACCCCGCGCCCGCCGGACCCATGCCCCCGGCGGGCCGACCCCGCGCCCGCCGGGCCCATACCCCCCGGTCAGGCCGCTGCGTGCAAACCTACTTTTTGCGCGTTACGAAGAGGCTGTCGTAGCCGTCGCGCTCCAGCACGCCCAGATATTCGTGCCCTATCTTGGCGCACCAGGCCGGTATATCCTCGCGGCTGCCCTTGTCGCCCGAAAGTATCTCCAGCACTTTCCCCACCGCCACCCCCGCTATGCCCTTCTTGGCCTCCAGCAGCGGCCCGGGGCAGGCCATCGAGCGCGCATCCACCACTTTATCAGCTTTTACCTGGCTAAGGTCCATAGTTCCTCCCTCCGTCATATCTTGAAACCGGGGCAGTAAAGATCTTTCATATTGCCGATGAGCAGGGCGAGGTTTTTGTCTTTCAGGCTGTAAAAGACCTTGTTGCCCTCTTTGCGGTGGGCTATCAGCCCCCGGTCGGCCAGCAGCCGCAAATGCTGTGAAATATTCCCCTTGGTGGTGCCCAGGGCGCCGATGATCTCGCCCACGAACATCTCGCGCTTTATCAGCATGCACACAATAAGGAGGCGCAGCGGGTGGGCGATGCACTGCAGCGTTTCCGACAGCTGCCCCGCTTTTTCCAAAACGCTTTGTTTCATGTATAGTAGTTTAGCAGATTCTAAACCACTTGTCAAGGCCCCGCCGTCGCGGCCCGCGCCAGGTAGCAGCAGGAGCGACGCGCAAAACACAGCCCCCGGCCCCGGCGGGAGCCGCAGCCGGCTGACATAACAGGAGTTTTAGAAGCGGTAAAGCTAAAAGTCTTTTTTGAGGGCGGCGCGGGCGCGGAACAGCCGGGTTTTGAAAGCGGGCACGGTTATCTTAAGGACCTTAGCCGCCTCCTCCATGCTCAGTCCCTGTATGTCTGCCAGCGTAATGGCCAGGCGGTAGTCGACGGAAAGCCTGGAAAGCGCTTTGGCCACGCTTTCGGAAAGTTCCTTGCGGGCTACGTGGTCCACCTGCGGCAGGTCCTCGAGGCCGCGCACATCCTCGAGGCTCACCAGCTTCTCGGACTTTTTTTTGCGGAACTTCATCCAGCAGTTATTTGCCGCAATGCGGTACAGCCAGGTGCCGAACCCGGAACCGCCCTTGAATTTCGTAATATTTTTAAAGGCCGAGATGAAGGTTTCCTGGTAGACGTCGTCCGTCTCCGCCTTCAGGCCCAGGCAGACATGCTGGGCCAGCCCGTAGATCTTATCCTGGTATTTTTTTACCAGCGCCTCGAAGCTGGCGGTATCGCCCGAACGGGCTTTTTCCACCAGCTCCGCTTCGTCCTTCTCCATTAATAATGGTCCGGGGCGTGTCCCTCTTTGCTCTCTTTCGAGAATGACAGGGCCAGCAGCAGCGCCGCCAGCACCAGGTACCCGGCGGTGAACTGGTAAGGCACCTGGTTGCCGGGATAAGCCAGCGTCCACGGGAAATACATGTTCCCGTCGGGGATGGCCGAATGGATGATGCCGAAGAAAGTCAGCACGGCGCAGACGCTCAGGTAGAAGGCCGCGGTGCGCACCTGCCGGTCTATGAGCTTGGCCATGAAGGCGCCCCAGAGCATGCCGGTCAGGATGAAGCCGTTGCCCAGCGCCACGATCACCAGCAGCTCGGGCAGCCCCTTCTCCACGCTGACCAGCTGCTTGTTGAAGATCTCCGTCGGCACCATAGCGGGGTTGGAGAGCTTTATCTGCAGCATGCGCGCCACCGTGGGGAAGTAGGCCATGGCCACGGCGGGCGCGTGGCGGATGGGGCAGGCGTGGAAAGCCTGGCACATGATGTCGAGACCGACGAAAACCAGGATGGGCGCGATGACGGCGCGCGGGATCAGCTCCACCATGAAGCCCAGGTAGCCCATGAACCCGCCCAGGCCGATGAAGATGCCGGTGAGCAGCGTGTAGCCCGCGCGGCTGCCCATGGCTTTGTAAGCAGGCTGCCCTATATAAGGAGTGGATTGCGCCACGCCGCCGCAGACGCCGGCCACCAGCGTAGCCACGGCCTCGGTCAGCAGGATGTCGCGGGTATTGAAGTCGTCGCCGGCCACGCGGGCGCTCTCGGTGACGTTAATACCGCCCACCACTGTAAGAATGGCGAACGGTATAGCGATGGGCAGGTACCGCATCGCTTCGCCCATGCCCTTCATGAAATCCAGCGTGGGGATGGGCAGGCTGAGATACAGCGCCAGCTCCGGCAAAGCCTTGGCGTGGCCGCCCGCCAGCCCGGACGGGGCCAGCACATAATACAGCGCGGTGCCGATGACCACCGCCCCCAGCACGCCGGGGAAGTTCTTGGGCAGCTTTATGCCGGCGATGAGCGTGTAGATGATCAGGCCGAAAGCTATCATGCCCACGATGGGCATGCCGAAGATCTCGATGACCGGGCCGAAACCGATGAGCACCAGGCCTATGCCGGCCAGGGAACCCAGCAGGCCGGCCTGCGGGATGATCCGCTGCAGCCAGGCGCCGAAGAAAGAGAAGACGACCTTGAAGATGCCGATCATGACCATGGTGGCCATGCCCAGGTACCAGGTCATCATGGCGGCGTCGGCTTCCGCCATCCCCCTGGCTTTCAAGGAAAGGAAAGCCGGGCCGAGCACGGCCAGCGCTATGCCGATGGTGGACGGCGTGTCGAGCCCCAGCGGCATGGCGGTAACTTTAGGATTGTTGGTGCGCTTAGCCAGGCGGAAAGCCATCCAGGTGTAGATAATGTCGCCGAACAGCACGCCGAAGGCGGTGCCCGGGAACATCTTCTTGTAAACGATCTCGGCCGGGAAGCCGAAGGCGAAGATCAGTATGCCGGCCAGGAAAGAAAGCACGGTCACGTTGTCGAACATCAGGCCGAAGAAACCGTTGACGTCGCCCATGGTGAACCATTCGTATTTAAAAGGAGCCTGTGTTTTAGTATTGTCAGCCATTTTATTTTCTCCTGGATAGAACCCCGACCATAAAATAAGTTTACAAAATTATTCCTTAGAACCTGTAGGCCAAAGCCGCGCCGGCGGCCCCGCCAGGGGAAAGGTACGGGGCGAAACTCAGCGCGGAAGGCTTAGCCGCTGGGGTATGCTTCACCGCCGTCCGCCCCCCGGAAGCGATAGCCTTGCCTATGCCGTAGCCCACGGCGAAACCCAGCGGGTAGTCGCTCGCCCAGTGCACGCCGTTGTTCACCATCTGGAAACTCAGCCCCGCCAGCAGCGCGTAACCCAGCGGCTTTATAAATTTCCTGTCCGGGTAATTTTCGGCCAGCACGGTGACGGTCATCACGCCGGTGGCCAGGTGGCCCGAAGGAAAAGCGTCGTAGCGGGTGCGGTGCGCCTGGAAATCCTTGAAAGAAGGGAACAGGCGCCACACCCCCCGCGGCGCCGAGGCCCCGCGCGGCGTTTCGCGCCCGGTGGCGCGCTTCATAACCTGCGTTACCGCCCCGGTGAACACCAGCCCCTCGGCCAGCTGGTGGCCGGTCTGCCGGGCGCGCCAGTCGTCCTTAAGCCAGCCGGAGGTTTCGAAATAAGCCATCAGCCCGATATTAACCCAGCCGTCGCCCAGGAAATACAGGGCGGAGCCTAAGTCGCTGGGGCCGCGAAAAGCGGAAACCCCGCCGATCTTGATATAAGTCTTGGTCTTATCGACGCTGGAAACGCCTATTTTTCTTCCGAACTTCCGGGTATTGTCGTAAATTTTCTGGTCGTATTCTATCAGCAGCAGCGTGGACGCGCCGATGGCCGCCAGCCAGGGCAGGCTTTCTTTTTTGAAACTTTCTTTTACGAAAAGTCCGAGGTCGGAAGGTCCGGACCCCATGGTGCGCCAAAAGCCGGGCCGCGGGTAGGTAAGCGTGGAACCGTCTTTGAGGGTGTAGGTGCGCGACGAAACTTCCTGCGCCTGCAGGCGCGGGACGCAGAGCACGAACAACAGCAGCAGCGCGGCGGCCCGGTTGTTCATCCGCGCGCCAGCTTCCATTTTGTGCCGCCGGGAACGTCCTCTATCAGCACGCCCTTGCCGGCCAGCGCCTTGCGCAATTCGTCGGAACGCTTGAAATCTTTCGCTTTGCGGGCGGCTTCCCGCTCGGCGATCAGGGCGGCCAGCTCCGCCGGCAGGGCCTGCGCCGCTTCAGCCTTAAAAAGGTCCAGCGCTACAACTTCCTCCGCCGCCATGGCGAAAGCCAGCCTTTTGCCGGCGGGTACGGCCGCGTCCTTCAAAGTTTCCCACAGCACGGCCAGGGCCGCGGGCAGGTTCACGTCGTCGGCCAGCGCCGCGGTAAAATCCTTGAAATAAGCGGCTTCGCGATCGACGGCCGGAGCCGCGCCCGGAACCTCGGACTTTACCTTGGCGGCCAGCGCGCGCAGGCCGTCCAGGCCGCGGGCGGCGGCCTCTACGGCTTCCCAGCTGAATTCCAGCTGTTTGCGGTAATGAGTGAGGAAACAATAATAGCGGTAGACCAGCGGGTCATAGCCTTTTTCCGGCAGCGTGGAAGTGGTGATGAATTCGCCGGCGGATTTGGACATCTTGCCGGCGTCGCCCATCACCAGGAAGCGGGCGTGCAGCCAGTAATTGGAGAACGGCTTGCCGGTGGCGCCTTCGGACTGCGCTATCTCGTTGGTATGGTGCACCGCCACGTGATCTTCCCCGCCGCAGTGTATGTCGATGGTCTCGCCCAGATGCTTCATCGCCATGGCGGAGCATTCCAGGTGCCAGCCGGGGAAGCCCGTGCCCCACGGCGAAGGCCATTCCATCTGGCGCTGCTCCGCCGGGGAAGAGAATTTCCACAGCGCGAAATCCGCGGGATTGCGTTTCTCGGAATTCACCTCGACGCGCGCTCCTTCCCGGATGCCCTCGATATGGCTTTTGCCGGCCAGCTTCCCGTAATCCGGCAGTTTCGCGGTGTCGAAATATATTCCGTCGCCTATGCGGTAGGTAAAGCCTTTTTCCTCCAGGCGCTTCACCAGGGCTATCATTTCCCCGATATATTCCGTGGCGGGACACACTACGTCGGCCGGCAGGCAGTTCAGCGCGGCGTAATCCTTGAAGAAAGCCCCGGTATAAAACTTAGCCACGTCCCAGGCGGACTTGCCCTCGCGCCGGGCGCCCAGTTCCATCTTATCCTCGCCGGTGTCGGCGTCGGACACCAGGTGCCCGACGTCCGTGATATTCATAACGCGCTTCACCCCGTAGCCCAGGAATTTCAGCGCTCGCACCAGCCCGTCCTCGAAGACATAGGTGCGCATATTGCCTATATGGGCATAATGATAGACCGTGGGCCCGCAGGTATAAATGCCGGCGGTCATTTCTTTGATCGGTTTGAAGAGCTCTTTGCCGCGGGTAAGCGTGTTGTAGAGTTTTAGTTGCATACGGCCTTATTTTTACTTTTTTTTCAGCGCGCCCTGCAGCTGCCGGTCCAGCTCCTGGAAGAAATCCCCGCACAGAGCGGGACCGTTGCCGCGCGCGTATTTTTCCTGCATGATGCAGGAAACTTCTATCTCCGAAAAAGGATAAGTCGCCCCCTTGGGCGCCAGGGAATAGGTAAAGCCAATCTCGCCCGGCTTCTCGCCGGAAAGGTTCTTAACGGCGGCCTGGTAGCCGGCGGTAAGGTAATCGCCCAACGCCGCTTCCAGTGCCGGGTTGGGATTTTTCGAGAGTTTAAAAACGCGCTTTTCAAAAACCACGGCGGCCCCCGGCCCGGCCGGCAGCTTCTTCTGTTCAGGCCCCGGCCCGGAGCCCGGGCCGGAAGCGGCGCAGGCGGCCAGCAGGGCGGCGCAGCAGGCGGGCAGCAGCAGTTTATTCGCGTTCATTTCACCACGCTCGCCACTGCGTAGCAGACAATGGCTTCCCCGTGGCCTATATCGCCCAGGCCCTCCCGGCTCTTGGCTTTAACACTTATGTCGGCACTGGGTATATTCAGGATCTTCGCCACCGAGTCGCGGATGGCGCTATAATAGGGTTTCAGCTTGGGCTCTTCGGCCAGGATGGTGATGTCCACGTTCACGATGCCGGCTTTCCTCTCTTTGAGGATCTCCAGCGTTTTCTTGGCTATTTCCACGCTGGAAATACCCATCAGGGTAAGGTCGGTGGGCGGAAAATATACGCCTATCTCGCCGGCGGAGATGGAGCCCAGCAGGGCGTCGCAGACGGAATGCAGCACCACGTCGCCGTCGGAATGGCCCAGCAGGCCTTTCATGTGCTCTATCTTTACGCCGCCGAGTATCAGCGGCCGGCCCTCCACCAGGCGGTGGATGTCGTAGCCGAAACCGGCGCGGCACAGCCGTGCCGGCGCGGCTTTCTCAGGTTCAGTTTTAACGGCTTTAACATTTTTCATAAAAACCTCCGCTATCAGCAGATCTTCCGGCGTGGTCACCTTGATATTCAGATAAGTCGAGGGCACGGCGGCCACCGTTAAGCCAAGGCCTTCCAGCAGCTGCGATTCGTCCGTATAATCCTGCCCGGGCCTCGCGGCCTCCAGCAGGGCGGCCAGCGTGGCCCTGCGGTAGCACTGAGGCGTCTGCACCGCCACCAGCGAGGCGCGGTCCGGCGTGGCGGCGAAAGCCCAGCCGCCGGGAGCAAGTTTTTTAACGGTATCTTTCAGGGGCACGGCGGGCGCCGCGGCCCCCGCCGCCTGCGCGGCGTCCAGGCAGGCCTGGATCAGCGGCTTATCGGCCAGCGGCCTGGCGCCGTCGTGCACGGCCACCAGCTGCGCGCCGGGGCTTACCAGGCGGAAAGCGTTCTTCAGCGACTCCATGCGGGTGGCGCCCGCGGCTACCGTCTTCACACCGGCACGGGCCCAGGCGGCAGCGTGCTTCTTTAAATTTTCCGGGCCCAGCGCGAGTATCACCGAAGAGAACAGCCCGCTGCCGGTGAAAGCCTCTACCGTCCACTCCACCATGGGGCGGCCGGCCAGCGGCAGGTATTGTTTTTCCGCGCCCATGCGCGAACCGGCGCCGCCGGCGAGTATAATGGCCTCCGCCCCGCCGGATTTTTTTTCTTTTTTATTCACAGCCGTTCCCGTATAGCGCGCGCCCCGCCCCCCGCGGCGGCGCGAAAAGAACTTAATCCTGCTTGGGCCCCTGCTCGGCGGACTTGCCCTTGACGCGCGTGAAAATTATCCGGCCCTGCGAAGTCTGCAGGATGGACTGCACTGTCGCGTCCACTTTTTTGCCGATATACTCGCGGCCGTCCTCTATCACTATCATCGTGCCGTCGTCGAGGTAGCCCACGCCCTGCTCTTTCTCCTTGCCCTCTTTCATCACGAACACCTGCGTTTCCTCGCCCGGCAGCACTACCGGCTTAAGGGCGATGGTGAGGTCGTTGATGTTAAGGACGGTGAGGTTCTCCAGGGCGCCCAGCTTGTTTATGTTGAAGTCCGTGGTGATGATGGACGCGCCCAGCTCTTTGGCTATGGTGACCAGCTTCATCTGGTTGTCCTGGTTGCCTTTCAGGTCGCGGTCTATCACGCGGAACGGGATATCGCGCGATTCCTGCAGCCGCGCCAGGATGTCCAGGCCCCTGCGGCCCTTGGCGCGCTTTATAGGCTCGTTGGATTCGGCCAGCGCGTGCAGTTCCTGCACCACGAAGCGCGGCGTTATGATGCCGCCGGTTATGAAGTGCGTATCGCAGATGTCCAGCACGCGCCCGTCGAGGATGGCGGAGATGTCCAGCACTTTCATGTTCTTGCCGGTACGGCCGCCCAGCGACAGGATATTCTTGTCGAGGTCGTCCATCTCCGGGATCTTGCGTATGCTCACTATCATACCCAGCAGGGCCAGGGCGTAGCGGATTATCGGGTTATAGGTGTTCCAGATATCGCTGAAGTTCGCGTTGCCGATCTGGAAGACGGTATAGTCGAGCAGCTTCGAGACTATTATACCCACCACGCCGCCTATAACGCCGATGATCAGCGAGAAAAGGCTGACATTCTCAAAGACATATTCTATGCCGATGATCACCAGACCTATCAGGACGCCGAACGCCACGCCCTTGAGGTCCTTGGAAACCGTCAGGCAGGTGAGAATGGGGGTGCCCACTAAGGCTACCGCCCGGAAGATCCAAACTATCATAGTAACTCCTTATGTCCGCCGCTACGCGGCTGCTGTTTTATTTTTCCCCGCCGCTGCGCCTGCGGGTTTTAATTTCACCAGGGCGGCGTAAAGCCCGCCCATATCGCGCACCGCCTCGAGGCGCAGGGTTTTAAGCCGCCCCTCATCCTTCCTGGGCAGGCGCGGCACGAACGCCGTCTTGAAACCAAGACGCTCCGCCTCCGCCAGGCGCCGGTCCAGGAAACCCGGGCTCGACACCTGCGCCAGTATACCCACTTCGCCTATGAAAACGCAGTCCGGCGGCAGCGCGATGTCCTTGGCCGAACTGATAAGGGCCGCGCAGAAAGCCAGGTCCAGCGCGGGGTCCTTGAATTTTATGCCGCCCTGCAGCGACGCGAAAACGTCCATCTCGTCGAAACGCAGGCCGATGTTCTTTTCCACCGCCGCTATGAGCAGCTGCGCGCGGTTCAGGTCCAGGCCGGTCACGGTGCGGCGCGGGTAGGGCAGGTAGGACTTCGCCGCCAGCGCCTGGATCTCGGCCAGCATGGGGCGGGTGCCCTCGAAGGCCACGGTAAAAGCGCGGCCTATCAGCGCGCGGTCCCGGTCGCATTCGCCCATCATGATCCCGGCGTCCTCCACCGAGCGCAGGCCGCGCGCCGTCATCTCGAAAATGCCGGTCTCGTCCACCGGGCCGAAGCGGTTCTTGTGCGGCCGCAGCACGCGGTAGACATTATTCTTTTCCGTGTCGAAGTACAGCACCGTATCCACGATGTGCTCCAGCACCTTGGGCCCGGCCAGCGAGCCTTCCTTGGTGACATGGCCCAGCAGGAACATGGGCGTGCCGGCGGCCTTGACGGTCTTGAGCAGCTCGGCCGCGCATTCCCGGATCTGTCCTACGGAGCCGGGGCTGCCCACGAAATCCGGGTGGTAGACGGTCTGGATGGAATCGATGACCAGGAAAGCGGGCTTGAGGCGCCGGAACTCCTCGATGATGCGCGCCAGGTTGGTCTCGGACATCAGGTAAACGGTTTCAGCCCTGGCGCCCAGGCGTAAAGCGCGCGAGCCCACCTGGGCCAGCGATTCCTCGCCGGAGACGTAAAGGATTTTCTTGCCGGCATAAGCGCCCGCCGCCAGCGCGGCGCAGGTCTCCAGCGTCAGCGTGGACTTGCCTATGCCGGGAGGGCCCGCCAGCAGCACCACCTGGCCGCCCACCAGCCCGCCGCCCAGCGCCCGGTCCAGCTCGGCCAGGCCCGTGGGGGCATGCTCGGCTTTGAGCGCGGCGGCCTCGGACAGCTTAACCGCGGGCTCGGAAAATTCGGTAAGGCCGCGCGCCTTGGCGGCCGCCTTGGTGAGAACCTCTTCGGCCTCCTCCACCAGGGTGTTCCAGCCGCCGCAGCCGCCGCATTGCCCGGACCACTTCGGGGCGGCGGCTCCGCACTGCTGGCAGCGATAAATAGTTTTAAGTTTCATGCCGATAAATTTTCCCGCCGCCGCTAGTTCTTCTTGAAAGAGCCCAGGCTGGCGAAACCGAACAGGTACGCTATGTCTTTATCCTCGAAGACCAGGCGCGTGGTGTAGTTCACGCGTTTCGTTTCCGCCAGATCGTTAAGCCTGACGCCGGCCGAAACGTACTTATTCAGCGCCACGTCCACGCCCACGTCGTAGCGCGGGTCGTTGAAATGCCGGCGCTTGATGACGCGGTTGCGCGAGAAGTCGGAAGCTTCCACCAGCACGCTCAGGCGGTCCCACTTGGAATTATAGAAAGGCTTCCAGCGCAGGCCGCCGCCGCCGGCGCCGTGCAGCGCCCCGGCGTAGAAGTCGTAATTACCGGCCTCCCAGCCCAGTTGGGCGTCGATGGTATTGAGCGTCTCGTAATCGGTAACCGCGCTCTTGGACCGGTCTCTTCTATTCCCCATGTTGGCGCCGCCCAGGTAATAATAGCGGCCTTCGCGCGGGGAGATCTTGACTCCGAAATTGTTCTTTGAAGTGTTGGACAGCGCCTCGTATTTATAATCCCACCGCAGGTAGGTGCGGAACCCGCCGATGCGCCCCAGCGCGTCTTTGGCCGAGGCGCTGGCGTCGCGCAGGTTTGTAAGGGTGGCGGAAACGTTGTCCTTCATCTTGGGATCCGACACCAGAGCCCCGGCCACGCCGTCGCCGCGGTTGATCTTTTCCACTATAGCGTCGGTCTTGGTGAGCAGGTCGTCGAGTTTGGCGGTGATGGAATCCACGCGCTCGATGGTTTTTTCCGCGTGGGGACGGGTATTGGACACCAGGTCGTTGACATTGCCGGTAACTTCGCGCAGGTTGGAAAGTATCACGTTAATGTCGCGGGCCAGGCGGCCCTCGTTCCTGATATCGCCCACCAGCCCTTCCAGGCTGTTAACGGCCCGGGCCAGCGCGCGGTCCAACTGCAGGGATTCCTCGCCTTTCATTGTCGTGCCGGGCTCGATCACGCCGGCGGAGGGCCGGCCCTGGTTCACCTGCAAAAATTTGGAGCCTATCATGCTGGTGGCCCCCACCAGGAAAGTGGCGTCCTTGTAGATCTTTACGCCTTCGCGGACGGCCAGCTGCACTATAACTTTTTCGTCCTTCAGGTAGATCTGCTTGATCTTGCCGACCTCTACCCCGGAAAGTTTGACGATGGACTTGTCCGGCAGGCCGCCCACGTCGGAAAATTCGGCGTAAATGGTGTAGTACTTCTGGAAGGAATAATCGCCCAGCAGGAAAATAGCCGTGCCGAAAAGCACCGAGCCCACGATGACGAACAGTCCGACCTTCATCTCTCCGTTCATATTTTATTAAGCCAGAACGCTTACCGCCGGTAAAGTGCCAAAAATAGATAACTTTACGGATAATGATATCTATATTATCCGCAAGCCTATAAAATAGCAATTTTGAGGCCCTTTTTACAGCAAAAACCGGCAACGGCACATTCAAGGCGCTAGTGCAACAAAACTGTTAAAGACCTCTGCCGGTGTCC